>NZ_JBIWLW010000031.1:0-35763 GCF_044766385.1 Streptomyces sp. NPDC102274
AGGCCCTGCTTTCATTCCCCGGCCACGAGCCGATCACCCGACCGGGAAACCACGTTCGATCCGCAACCGAACCTCTCGGTACGACAACAGCTTCTTAGACGAATCGTCCAGGAAGTGGCCACCATCCACAATGATCGGCCTGGTCTTTTGGTTCGCGCCTGGGCCTGTTGCGAAAGTGGATCTTGGTCGAGGATGATCATGGTCTGTGGGGCGTGGTGATCTGACGAACGAGCAGTGGGCCCGGCTGGAGCCCTTGCTTCCAGTGGGTGTGAAGCCGGGCCGTCCTGCACTGTGGGCCCGGCGGCAGCTGATCGACGCGATACGGTGGCGGACCCGCACGGGTGCACCGTGGCGGGACGTCCCCGAGCGGTACGGTCCGTGGGACCGGGTCTACGACCTGTTCCGGCGCTGGCAGCGCGACGGTACCTGGAAGCGGATCCTCGAGAAGTTGCAGGCCGAGGCTGACGCCAAAGGCCTGATCACGTGGGACGTCAGTGTGGGCTCCACCGTTGCACGAGCGCATCAGCACGCCGCCGGTGCGCGAAAAAGGGGGGCCTCCAGCGCCAGCCGCCGGGTGGAACCGAGCCCGACGACCACGGCCTGGGACGCTCACGCGGCGGGCTGACCACCAAGGTGCATCTGGCGGTCGAGCTACAGAAACCGCTCACGGTCATCGTCACCGCCGACAGCGCCCAGTTCCAAACGGTCCTGGAGGCGGTCCGCGTGCCACGGCTCGGAAGAGGCCGGCCGCGCACCAGGCCTGACAAGGGCCGAGGCACCTGGATCCCCGACATGCTTTCCCTCGGCACCCGGTCACACCCCCGCGGAAAGGACTTCGCGGCCGTCCGCGCCCACCGGCCTGCCGTGTGCGTCGAGCTGCGCCGCCCCTCGCCCTACGCCCGCCTGGCCGTCACCGACCCCGACCCCGAAGCCGCCGCACACGCCGTACGCACCGCCGCAGGAATCTGACCATCCACCGGAGCGCGGCAGGAGTGCCGGTCCCAGGCGCTCACCACTGTGCTGGCGCTCCACGGCCCGCGGCGCAGGCCACGTAATGATGTCCAGCCCGACACCCATGACAACCTGCTTCCCCCCGGGGCCCCACTCCGCGATTTCCGTCCGGCCGTCCGCCGATTACCGTCCCGCTGCCGTTTTCCGGGTCCGAGGGCGGACCATGGAAATACGGGTGATGGTGATGAAAGGCTCGATCCGGATCGGACAGGTGCGCGGGATACCTTTGCGGACCCACTGGAGCGTGCCGCTACTGGTCGTGCTGTTCGCCTACGGGCTGGGCAGCCGCACTCTGCCTTCGTACGTGCCCGGGCTGGCCCCTGGCTTGTACACGCTCGGTGCGTTGGCCGGGGCCCTGCTGTTGATGGTAAGCCTGGTGGTCCACGAGGCTGCCCATGCGCTGACCGGCCGCCGGGCGGGCATCCCCGTCCAGGACATGACGCTGTGGGCGCTGGGCGGGATAACCCGGATGGACCGGCCGAAGACGGCCCGCGCGGCGTTCGTGGTGGCGGTCAGCGGGCCGCTGGCGAGCCTCGCCGTCGGCGGGGTGGTCCTCGCGGCGGGGGTGGGGACGTACGCGCTGTTCGGCCGCTCGGTGCCCGTCGGCGTTCTGCTGTGGCTCGGCGGGGCCAACCTCCTCCTCGGGGTGTTCAACCTGCTGCCCGCCGCCCCGCTGGACGGCGGCCGGGTGCTGCAGGCGGTGGTGTGGTGGCGCACCGGCGACCAGGACCGGGCGCTGCGGGCGGCCGGGCGCAGCGGGCAGGTCTTCGGCTGGCTGCTGGTCGCCGTCGGCGTGCTGTCGTTCGCAGGCGGGGCGTCGGGCGGGTTGTGGCTGGTGCTGATCGGCGGGTTTGTGGCGATCGTGGCGTCGGCGGAGCGGAAGCGGGCCGTGCTGGGCGCTGCGCTGCGCGGCGTCAGGGCGGACGAGGCGATGTCCGGCCCGGTGACCACCGGTCCGGACTGGCTGACCGTGGACCGCTTCATCGAGGAGATCGCCGCCCAGGCGGGCCACTCGGTGCTGCCGCTGCTCGACTTCGAGGGCCGCTCAAGCGGCGTCGTACAGCTACGGCGGCTGGCGGCGGTGCCTCCCGCGCGGCGGCCCGCGGTGCGGGTGCGCGATGTGGCGGCCCCGGTGTCCCGGTGCACGGTCGCGGCCCCCGAGGAGGCGATGGAGGACATCCTGGACCGCATCGGCTCCACCACCGGCACCGGCCTGCCCGTCCTGGTCATGGAGGGCGGGCATCTGGCCGGGATCATCACCGCGCACGACATCACCCGCCTGGTCCGGCGCCACACCCTGGGCCCGGCTCCCGGTTAGTGCTCGCGGTTAGTGCTCACGCTCCACGAGATCCCTGAACTGCTCCAGGTCCTGCCGTACGAGGCGTTCGATCGCAGTGGCCTGCGCGAATCCCTTCGGCCCGCCGAAGGTCTCCGTGACGGTGCTGGGGTCGTACTCCAGCCGCACCTGGATGCGGGAGTGCTCCGCGTCGATCGGCAGCACCGAGAATGTGCCCGCCAGCCGTGGCCCGTTCCTGGTCCGCCACGCCATCACCCGGCCGCGGTCACGGTCGGTGATCTCGGCGTCGAATTCCTGGGCCCGGCCACCTGCCTCGACGTCGACGCGCGCCCGCTGCCCGCCTTCCGCCCGGACCTGCCGCACGCCTTCGACGAACCGCGTGTACTCCTCGACCCGGTGGAGGCGGTCCCAGACCACCCGGGTCGGAACGCTGATATCGATCTGCTCTTCGAGAGTGCTCATGAGTAACCTCACCTGATCGGTCCACACCCCTCCCCTCCAGGGTGCGCCGCCCACAGCGCGGGGGCCATGGGCATCGGGTCCGGAGCGCCAGGGCGTCGTGATGCGGCCGGCCGACGACGCGGACCGCCGACAGGCGGCCATGGGCTTGAGCTCACCGGCCCATGCCCGGCCCGCCGGACGGGCAGAGAGTGGGGATGAGGGCCCCGATGGGCCTGACACGGTCACTGTCGGTACGTGAAGGAGATGATCCGCATGCCATCAGCGGTCACAGAGGTTTCGAACAAGCCGTGGGCGTCATCAGCAAGCTGGTGACGCCCACGGCTTTGGGAAGCCCCAGATTCCGTCTCCTGTACGGGAAGTCTTGGCTCGGGTTTGCGCTCCAGCGGTTACTGAAGGTGCGACTCGGGTGGGGCGATGTCCTGGGACCGGTGGCTTTCGTTGCCGCGTCGACGATCAGTGAGGCACCGCGCCAGACGATGGCGGCCGCGGAGACGGCCATGCTCGTGGAGGGTGTCGACGCCGGGCAGGCACGCCGGGTCGTCAACCGTGTGATCTTCGGGTACCCCGAAGGAGTGGACGCCTATGTGCGGGCCGCCGAGGAGTTGCCGCCGCCGCTGAAGCCGACAGACACCCTGCCCCTCCCGGAGTTCCCCGGCTGGGGCGTGGTGCGGTGGTCCTGCCCGTTCGACTGCGGATGGCACCACGACGAGGACCCGGGCGCCGACTCCGGGCCGTGGCCCCCTGGTCCCTGTCGGCCGACCCCACCCCCGAGGAAGTGTCGGCGGCGATCGGTCCACAGGTCGATACCCGGCACCGGGCGATGCTGGAGCGGGTCGAGTCGGCCCTCTGGCCTCATGGACGCCGCTCCCCGGACAGGGCTCTTGGCGTAGACCTGTGTAGCGTGACGTACGGGCCGCTACAATGCGCCCATGAAGCAGATCAATGTACGGGTAGACGAAGACGCATACGCCGGGATCGAGGCGCGCGCTGTCGCCGCCGGCATGACGGTGCCCGAGTTTGCCCGCCAGGTCATTACCGACGAGGCCAACGATCTCCGCCACCGCTTCCTGGCAGCCGGCGCGCACTTCTCGGACGCATGGTCCGACACGTTCGCCACCGAGTTCGGGCACCCGGGCAGCGAGCAGCACGGAGCAGCCGCCGCGTGATCGTGCACATTGACCGCGCCTGGCTCCTGGACCTCGCGCACCAGCACCTTCCCGGAGACCCCGACGTGACCGACTTCGGCACCCTCGCCGCTGCTGTGGCCCGGCACGCCGACAAGGTCCTGGACACTCCCATCTACACCGAGGCGCACCACCGGGCCGCCGCCCTCATGCACCAGCTGATCCGGGTACCGGCCCTGGAGTACGCCAATGAGTTGTTCGCCGCGGTGGTCGCCGCGTCGTACCTGACGGTGAGCGGCGCCATCGTCGTTGCCCAGCCCAAGCATGCCGCTGCCCTCGCCGCCCGGATCGACCGGGACCGCCTGAATGTCCGCCAGGTCGCTGAAGAACTCAAGGGCTGGATCGCCCGGTGAGCCGCGATCAGCGGCTCGTACACTGTAGGTCCGCATCCGCGCTCTGGGCTCTCCCCGGCTGCCTCCACGGTGCGGACGGGCCCGACGTCGGCCAGCGATGCCGTCCCAGCCGGGTGGAGGACTCGATACTCAGTCCGTGGAGGACGAGGCGTGCAGCTTCGCCTGGGCCCAGGCAATTGCCCATGCGGTGAACCGACGGTGCGCGGGTGTCCCGGTATGGCCGCAGACCGGTGGGAGCTGGCGCCATGTGCCGCTTGCAGGGTGCTCACGCACGCTCTCGGCATGAGGGGGGTCCCTGCCATTACCCCTATCAAGCGTGACTGTCTGCGAGGCCCGGCTGCTGGTTCCGTGGATCTCGGCGAGGTCTGAAGGACTCCGTTGGCGCGTCCCCTCGGGGCGTGTGCTGCTTGCTGTTCGCCTCCGGGGGACCGGTATGCGCCACGTGAACGGTCCGCTCCAGCACCTGGAGACGCAGCTGCCCGCGGCCGACGTGGTCCTGGACCCACGCGACGATCCGGTCCGTCGAGGAGCCGGCCGGGACGCTGTTCTTCGGCCATCGCGCCAACGAGTGCGTCTGGATCGCCGAGCCCGCGATGGACGAAGACGGCGCGGCGCGGCGCGCCCCGCACCGGAGTCGATCCGGATCACCGCTCAGGAAGCGGGGCTGCTGCAGACCGTGCCCCTCTCCGACATCGCCGCACACGTCCGCCTCGCGGCACACCCCGACCATTCCTCCGCTGTCATCGCCATGGCTCTGTCGATGACGAAGAGCAGCGTTTCTCTGGCAGGTCGGGAGGCGCTGCCCGCGCCGATTGTCCACGGGTTCGGGTTCTGGCACAACTTCTGTGACGTGGCCACGCTGAGTGACGGCTGAGCTTACCTGGGCAGTACGTGAAGTCGCCCGAAAATGAGCCGTGGTCGGGGCGGTTGGGATGACAGTTCGGGGCCGTGGAAGAGATCGTGCTCCGGTTGCAAGAGCTGTTGTTCCCGTCGATCACGGACGTCGCGGTGCTGTCGGTGGACGTGAGCATCGCGATTGTTCGCGTCGACGCCGAATGCACTGCGAACGGTGCTGCTTGCCCGGCGTGCGAGGTCTGGTCGAACCGGGTTCATGGTTCCTACCTGCGGTTTCCTGCTGATGTGCCGAGCGCCGGACGAAGCGTTGTTCTCCGGCTGAGGGTCCGCCGGTTCACCTGCGGTAACTCGGAATGCGCACGCCGGACCTTCGTCGAGCAGATACCCGGTCTGACTCGTCGGCACGGGCAACGGACCGAGCGGCTGCGTTCGACGCTGGCCTCGGTCGGTCTCGCCCTGGCGGGCCGGGCCGCCGCTCGGCTGAGCTCCGTGCTTGGGGTGTCCGTCAGCCGGAGTACCGTCCTGCGCTTGGTCGATGCTCTTCCCGAGCCGGAGGTGCCCGCCCCGCGTGTGGTCGGTGTCGATGAGTACGCCACCCGCAAGGGCCGCCACTACGGCACCGTTCTCGTCGACGTCGAGACCCGCCGTCCTGTTGACCTGCTGCCCGACCGGGAGGCATCGAGCCTGGCGGCCTGGCTCGCCGATCGGCCCGGCGTCGAGGTCGTGTGCCGGGACCGGGCGCCGTTCTTCGCCGAGGGTGCCAGCTCCGGTGCACCGCAGGCCGTCCAGGTCGCGGACCGGTGGCATCTCTGGCACAACCTGAGCGAGGCTGCCGAGCGCAGCGTTGCCCAGCACCGTCGCTGCCTCCGCGCTCTGGTCCCCACAGCCCCTGAACCCGGACCCGAGCCCGAGGCCGTTCCGGCCGCGGAATCGTCCGGTTCTCCTTGGCCGCGCGGACACCGATTCGCCGATCGGGCTCGGGCCCGGCATGCCGCCGTCCACGCACTGCTGACGGCGGGGCACAGCCGGCGCTCGGTGCAGCGGCAGCTCGGGATGACCTACCGCACCGTCAAGCAGCTCGCCGACGCCGCAACGCCGGAAGAGCTGTTCACCGGGCAGTGGCAGAACCGACCCTCCGTCCTCGACGACTACAAGCCCTACCTGGATGACCGCTGGAACGAGGGCTGCACCAACGCCTGGAAGCTGTGGGAGGAGATCGTGCCGCTCGGCTACAAGGGCAGCTACCAGCGCGTTCGCGCCTATCTGCACGACAAGCGCACCTCACCGCAACCGGTGACCGCCCGGCCGCCCTCGCCCCGGACCGTCGCCGGATGGATCCTCCGCCGTCCGGACGCCCTCACCGAGACCGAACAACTCCATCTCAAGGCTGTCCAGGCGCACTGCCCAGAACTCGACGCCCTCACCGGGCACGTCCGCTCCTTCGCGACCATGCTCACCGAGCGCCGAGGTGAGCGCCTGCCCGACTGGCTCGACGCCGTCCGGCAGGACGACCTGCCCAGCCTCCACACCCTCGCCGCAGGCATCGACCGCGACCGCGACGCCGTCATCGCCGGCCTGACTCTGCCCTGGAGCTCAGGCGTCGTGGAAGGGCACGTCAACCGGATCAAGATGCTCAAGCGCCAGATGTTCGGCCGCGCAGGCTTCGCCCTCCTGCGGAAGCGCGTCCTCATGGCCTGATCACCGACGATGGGAGGAACTTGATGGCCGCCGCGGCGGCGGATGTGCAAGCCTTCCTTTTCCAGATGCCGACGGGGAAGACCTTGATGACCAGCGACGACGCCCTCGATCAGTTCAGACACATCGCGCGCGAGAGGGCATTTGGCAGGCATATCGGGTCGGACAGACTCATCCAGGCAGGTCTGGACGCGCTGATAGCTGGGGTCGAGAGCCCCTCCCTGGCCATGCTGGCGGGACTCCTCCGAAGCGAAGAGCCCGAAGCGCCAGAGCTCTTCGACCAAGTACTGGAGGAGCTGGGACTGATCTTCCGCCCGCCCGCGGACCCCCGGGCCGCAAAGTGGGCGATGGCCTACTGGATCGCCGGTCAGATCGCCGACGGATCCCTGGATCCCGCCGTCGGCACTCACCTCATCTGGGCAGACATCGCCTATGACCTCGGCTACCCAGAAGAGCTGGAACCCCTCGTGCACTGCGCGCACAACCTAGACGGCTGGGAAGAGAGCTGGGGAATCTCCGTCGAGGACCTCAGCGGAGAAGCGGTTACCGACGAAAAGTCAGTGATCAGCGGTGATCTCCACGCGTCCAAGATCTTTTCCCACCGCGCTGGTCACCGAGGTTCTCACCCAGGTGTCCGGCAGGATGCAGCCAGGCAGAGCCGACGGCCACAGGACAGAGTTACTACACGCACATGCAGCCGGATCACGTTCCGCCTCTTCCCGGTCACCCTATGCGATGGCTACGGTGACCTCTGCACCATGAGCAGGTCAGTCAGCGCTGGCGAGCAGGGGGCTGTATGAAACGGCTGTGGGTCAGGCATGTCAGGGAAGCACTGCACACGGGCTTCGCGGAACACAGCGACATGAGTGACTACGCAAAAGGCAGCGACTCAGTCCAGCGCGATCTCGCCGTCCGGTAGCCACCCGTCCCAGTAGCCGTCCATCACATCGAGCAGTTGCCGGGGCTCCACCCTGGCCGACTGGGACCGCAGGCCGGTCGTCGTCCACCAGCGTGCACTCGGGCCCAAAGCCCTGAGCGCCGAATCGCACCATTCCCCCACCGCCGGCGCCACGAGAATGACGTATTGCACTCCTGCCGTCGCCCCAGTCCCCAACCGAAGTCGGGCGGCGAATACCGACGACGAGCTCGACCAGCTGTACGCCCGGCTCGACGCCATCGAAGCACTCCAGCCCTACGAGCAGCCCGTCTACGGAGACCGCAGTATCGGCTACCAGATGGGGTGGGACGCCTGCCTCGCAGCCATCCGCGCCGCCATCGGCCAGGCCGCCGACCCCGACAGACGGAACGGAAATGGACTAATTGACGTTTTTACCTATAAGACCGCCACGGCAGACCTTGGAGAACAAATGACATCTGAACTCGACCGCGAGGCCAAGGAAGCGCTGCTCGTCGCCATCAAGGAGCAGGTCGAAGCAATCAGGACGTCGAAAAGCGGGACGACCTCAGCGGCAGAAGGGCTGAAGCATCTCGCCGAGGCATACGCACTACTGGAGCGGCCCATCCCAGGCACTGGCCACTGACACGCAGCACACCCCCACCACGGACAGCGGGGCACACGCGCCTTCACCGCATCCGCGTCACCGCGAGCAGCGCATGACGCCCCGTCCCCACCAGAACCTCCACCACCACATGCGCCTCCACCACCGTGTACCGCTCCTCCCCGAGCGCGGCCGGCCCGAGCTCACTCACTCCAGCCAGCACGACACCGACCCGCGCGGCCAAAACCTGATCGAGCCGGGACGACAGCCGCAGCTCACCCTCCAGCGCGAGGACCAGCGCCCGCGGCCGTGCTCGCGGCCCCGACGTATCCGACGACCGTCGCGTCCCGCGTATCCGCATGCCGGATCTTCACCCACGCCCGGCGCCCGCCCGGGTACGCCCCGGCCGCGCGCTTCGCCACGACGCCCTCGATCCCCTGATCCCGGAGCCCCTCGTACCAGGCGAGCGCCACATCCCGATCGTCCGTCGCCGGTACGGCCTGGATCGGCGGCCCGATCTCAGCAAGCACCCCGAGCAGCAGGCCGCGGCGCTCCACATACGGCCGGCCGCGCACGTCCCCCAGCTCGGGAAGGGACAAGATGTCCCACACGGCGTACGAGGCCGGCCGCTGGTGGCTGAGCAGCAGCGCGCGGGCCGGGGCCGACGCGGCGCGGGACTGCGCCGCAGAAAAGTCGATGTGCCGGCCGGTCCAGATGACGGCCTCGCCATCGAGGACTGTGCCGGGAAGCAGCTACTCACCGGCGCGTGCAAGGTCCCTCCACCAGGGCCTGAAGATCCGGCCCGAGCAGGCGTACAGGACCACCGTTTCCGCAGTGCGGGCCATGACCGTCCGGTGCCCGTCGAACTTGGGCTCGTACCACCAGCCGGACCCTGCGGGCAGTACCGGGACTGCCTTCGCCAGCGCCACATCGACGGGGAGATCCACATGTCCAGGGTGCGCCCGGCCGATCAGTCGAGCACGCCGAGGGCGGTGTCCGGCCGGCAGACATCGCACGGCTGAGCCCCGTGCTCGGTGAAGGCCGCGACGGCCTGTTCCCGGGTGATCGGCTGCGCTTTCTTTCCCGCCACCCAGCAGTCGCCGACGTGCACCGTCTTTTGCTCCACCCTGCGCTCAACGACCCACTCGGGCGGCGGTTGGCGGGTGGCGGTCTCGGCGGTCCGCCCTTCCTCCATAGCGATCCAGCGTCGCGTGCGTTCCAGGTCCCGGAGCTGGACCTTCTCCAGGAAGCGGAGTGCTTCCAGACGCGAAGACTCGCTCATACGTTCGAGTCTAGGTGGGGCGACGCACGCCGCGACATCCACCCATCGGGCACCCTGGTCGGCTACCGCGACCTTCTTCGCCGTGGTTCTTGGCCACGGCCTGGTTCGGGCACTCGTGCACCTCGGCCTCTGAGCCCTCGCCGCGAGCACTGAATGCTGAAAAATTTACCCAAACCCCATTGACTCGACCCATATCTGATGCAAGCTGGTTATTAGGCCACAACACTCAAAGAGCACACGAAGTCGGCGAGGACGTCTAGTCGGTGGAGTGACTTGGACAAGATGTGGTTCAGGCCCCCGGCAAGCCGGCGCGATACCGAGGCAACAGCGACGACTGGCGCTTCAGGACACGCGCAGCACTACCGGGGACTGGTTTTGCCCTCGGAGTCTTTGTGCGGCGAGCCTGACCGCAGCGCGAAGGCTCCGCAGTGGCGCGCTCCGGCTTGTCGAGTCAACGTCACGCACTGAGCGGCACCGGATGGATCTCGTCCGCCGAGTGGCCAGCGCGGTCGTGAACGCGCCGCACGGCATCTGCCGACGGAGCCTGAGAGAGACAGAAAACTTCACCGGAGTCAGGGTCAGCCCACAGGTGCTCGAAGTGGACGCCCTCATCACTTTCGATCGCGAGGTCTGCCTGATGGGCCTCCCTCAGCTGCTCAGCGGTAATGGCTTTCCTGCCGTGATGGATGTCCATGAACCGAGGCATCGGATTCACCTACCTGTCGGATTCACCTACCTGATAGTGCGGCCATACCTCCAGGGTGGCTCAGGTCGCCGACTCCAGCACTCTGACGGCGTTGGGTCGGCAGTACGGGCGCGCCTCCGCCGCAGTCAGGATCTGCGCGCTACAGTGATCGACGATCGTCACGACGCGGGTACGAATCCCGCCGCCGACCATGGCGTAGTCGAGCAGACAACACGAAGGCCCCCACCCCGAAGATGGCTCGGGGTGGGGGCTTGTGCTGTGTCGGGATGCAGGTGGCCGCGTTTGGGGTGACGGTGGAATGAGGAGTTCACTTCAACCCGGGAGCCGTCATGATCAAGATGCTGCATGAGAAGGGCTTGCGGAGCGAGCACATGTACACGGCGGGAGTCGTGTCGATAGGGCTCGCCATCGCCTCGTGGGTGGGGTCCATCAAATACGAGCCGATCGGTGGGCTGGATCGCGCTGACCGATGGGGGATCTTCGTCGGTGAGTGGGCGCCCACTTTCTTCTGCATGGGGCTGGCTCTGTCGCAGTACGAGCAGACGGAGGAGGAGAAGCTGATCCTGCGGGAGGAGATACCGCGCGATCTTTCGAGCCTCTGAACCTCAGGGCCGGGGCTTCATATGGTGTTCGGTGTGCTCGGCTGATCGGCTGGGCGCACCCTGGAGACGTGGATCTCCCCGTCGATGTGGCGCTGGCGAAGGCAGCCCCGGTGCTGCCCGCAGGTGAGGGCTGGTGGTTTGAGCCCAAATTCGACGGTTCTCCAGACACTCAGATGTGTCTCACCTACTGGTGCCGTCGATTCAGGAGCCTGTGCGCGAGGGTGGCCACGGGAGTTTGGGCGCGTTCTTCGTCGTACACATGACGATGTGCGACCCGTTCCAGGTGAAGGCGATCGGTACGTTGCGCGGGGTTCCGTCATTGGCGACGTAGGCCAGGCTGGTCACGTCACGGGCCAGCAGTTCCTGGCTGATCGGGCGGTTCAGAACCTCGATGATCTCGTTCGGCTGCATGGTTCGGTTCCTCCCTCTCAGCGCAGTTGCTCGGCCAGTCCGACGATGATGCCCTCCGGGCCGCGGATGTAGCAGAGCAGATAGCTGTCCCCCGGGCGATCTCGCCGACGAGTTCGGCGCCGTGGCGCAGGCGGGCAACGGTGTCCTCGATGTCGTCGACGGCGAACATGACGTGGTGCGTGCCCAGAATGTTGTGCGGCCGGTTGCGCGGCCCGGCGCTGATCACCGCGGGGCTGCGGTACTTCGCCAGCTCGAGCCGACTGTGACCGTCCGGGGTCCGGACCATCGCGATGTCACAGCGGACGCCGTCGAGTCCGGTGCACTGGTCGGCGAAGAGGCCCTCGACCTCCGCCCTGCCCTCCCGATCTCATCATCGGCACCGGCCGGTCCGGCCCTGGCCAGCCGTGGCGCCGAGGCCGTGAAAGACGCGATCGCTGCCACGATCACCACGCTTCCCGACCAACTGCGCCGCTCACTGACCTGGGACCGCGGCAAGGAACTGGCCCAGCATGCCCAACTCCGCATCGACACCGGCCTGCAGGTCTACTTCGCCGACCCGCACAGCCCCTGGCAGCGGGGCACCAACGAGAACACCAACGGACTGCTGCGACAGTACTTCCCGAAGGGCACGGACCTGTCGCGATGGGAGGCCGACGAACTCGAGGCCGTCGCTCTCGCACCCAACAACAGGCCCCGCAAAACACTCGGTTGGAAGACACCCGCCGAGGCCCTCAACGGGCATCTACTATCGGTCCAAGAAGCCGGTGTTGCGACGACCGATTGAGTCCGGGCAGACACCGGCTTCCGGCTCGCCACCCACCTGGCCGCCGAACAGATCGCCGCGTCCATCGGCACCGTCGGGGACGCCCTCGACAACGCCCCGATGGAATCGACCATCGGGCTCTGCAAAACCGAGCTCATCAAGCCGCAGCTCCCCTGGAAAGCCCTGAGCGACGTCGAGTCGGCCACCGCTGAGTACGTCGACTGGTACAACCACCGTCGACCCCACGGTGAGATCGGCCACGTCCCACCCGCCGAATACGAAACCACCCACTACCAGAACACACAAAAACAGCAGGTCACAGCCACAATCCAGGGTCTCTACCGAACCCGGAACGGTTCAGTGAGGCGGACAAGTTGTTTGTAGCAGCAGAGTGCTGGGGCGAGGCCGAGGAAGGCCAGGTAGTTGCGGGGTTGGCGTTCGTAGCGGTGGTTGAGTCTGCGGTAGCCGGTCAGCCAGGACATGGTGCGCTCGATGACCCACCTTCGGGCATGTTGCCTCAGTTCAGGTGCGTCAGTCGCGAGGCAACAGCGTTCCCAAGGGGCCGAGATCCAGGTTGAGGTCTTCCATGCTGAGCCCGTGTTGGTCGCAGAGTTCGTTCATTCGCTGGTCAAGCAGCATGAGTGTGGTGCCGATCCGGTCGACCTGCTCGTCCGTGAGGTCGCCCTGTTCCACCCGGCGGATAGCTTGCCGCTCCATGAGTTGACGCAGGAGTTCCACGATGGTCAGGACCAGGGCGACCAGGTCGCGTCCCATCTGATCGCGGTCCACGTCGATCCGCGTGCTGGTCACAGGGGTCCTCCGTCCGCCCAAGGGGCGGGAATTCGTTCGCTCACCGAGGAAAGCAGGGCGTGCAGTGACAATCTGACCAGGGGGACATCTGCGATCGCGATGACCAGGTCGCCGCTGACGACCACGCCGGTCGCCAGTACGCGGTCGAGGAGATCGACGAGGGGGACTCCGATGGGGCCGGTCAGTGGCTGTGGAGTGTTCCATGGCACGGGTTCACGCGTCGTCATCCTCACACCTCGCCGACGAAGGAGTAGGGCACCCACGGTCCGGACATCTCGATTTCCGCGCCGGTCGAGCGGCGAAGTTCTTGGACCGTACGAGCGACGTCGTCGGTCCGGTCCTCGTCTACCAGATAGGCCGCGTTGAGCACTTGCGTCCTGCCCGGCTCCAGGAGTTCCTGAGCGTGTGTACGCAGGCGCCGGGATGCCGCGGCCACGGTTCCCAGTGCCGTGTCCACGGTCTCGGCCGTGCGCAGTGCTTCGTCGTGGTGCTGTTCGCGCCGCTTCTGGATGCCTCGCTTACGGTTCAGATAGGCGCGGCCGTCGCCGGAGGACGGGCAGTCGCGGCCGGACGTCGCGGGCGCCGGTGGGGCCGGGCGCGGGGGTGTGGTCGGCGTGTACACCTTCACCCCCCACTCGACCCTTCCTTCGATACGTCGTAGGGCGTTGTGGAAGCGGTCGGCGTCCTGTTGAAGGACCTGTCCGGCCCGCTCGTCGCTCCGGTAGAGCGTGGCCAGCGGAAGGGGAACCGTGGGTCCACGTGTGGCGGCGGCGGAAACCACGTCGTGGTGGGCACGGGCACAGCGCTCCAGTTCCCTCTGGTCCGACAGGCGTTCCCGCCAGGCATCCTCACTGAAGTGCGCCGCCTCGACGTGCTGCACGATGGCCGTGAGCGTACCGAAGGGCAGCAGGCGTACCGGGGAGTTCTCCCCGAGCCCGGGGAGCGTCGCGAGAGCGCCCTGATCAATGTGTCCGCAGACCGCGAACACGTAGGTCGCGGTCTGCTGCTGGACGGCGGGACCGGAGGTGCTCATGTCCCTTGTCTCTCCTTGGTGGGGGTCAGGGTGGGGGCCTGTTCGAGACTGGATTCGAGGGCTTCCAGGCGGGCACGGAGCTCATCGTTCTCGACTTGGAGTGCGCTGCGGGCAGCGCGTGAGCTGAGAGCCGGATCGGTCTCCCACCAGTCGATGCCGGCTTTTCTGGCGGTATCCACAGACGCGACGAACAGGCGCAGCCGGATGGTCAGCAGCTCGATGTCGAGCAGGTCGATCTTGATGTCTCCGGCGATGACGATGCCCTTGTCGAGGACGCGTTCGAGGATGTCGGCGAGGTTGGTGGTGCTCGCGGCGTAGGCGGGTGCGCCGCCGTGTCTATAGTCGACGTCGGTCACCGGGTCTCTTCCTCGTCCTCGTCCTCATCCGGCTCGTCGTCGTCCTCGTACGTCCACTCCCCGTCTTCCTCCTCCATCACCTCTTCGTGGGTGCGAACGACCTCGCCCTCCCGGATCTCGCCGCGCCACGCGTCTTCGGGCTCCTCGTCGGTGAGTGTGACGTAGCGCTGGAAGTGCTTGAAGTCCAGACGGAGGCGCCGCCCCTGTGCACGCCACAGGTTTCCGGTCTTCTCAAAGAAGCCGGACGGGTAGTACTCGACGACGAGGACGATCCGGGTCAGTGCCGGCGCCAACTCGTGGAAGCTGACGGCCCCCCGAGTCGTGCCCTTGGCGCCTTCCGAGGTCCATACGATGCGCTCGTCAGGTACCTGCTCCTGAACCGTCGCCTTGAAAGCCCGGGTCGAGGGACCGACCTTGGCCTTCCAGTCGCTCGTCACCTCATCGCTCTGCGATACATCGCGTACGCCCTTGGTAAAGCTGCTGAACTTGTCGTACTGAGTCCAGTGGTCATAGGCGGTACGGAGTGGCACTCCCACATCGAGCACTTCGATGATGCTCGTCACCTTGGTGTCGCCCGGCTTGCGTCCCCCGCTGCCGACGCCGAGCGCCTCTTTGGCTTTGCCCACGATGCTGTCCTTCACCCCCTTCGCCTTCTCCAAGACGAATGCCTTCAACGGTGATTCGCCCCGGAGGAGACGGGAACCGATCGCGGGCAGCTTTCCACCGTTCTCCGCGACGTCGGTGAGCTGACCGGTGACATCGGTCAGCTTGTCGGCGGCTCTCTCGGCCAGAAGCTCGACCTGGGAGCCGAGATAGCCGGAGATCTCTTCGCGCACGCGCCCGAGAGCGGAAGCGCCGGCGTCGGAGGTGTCCTCTGATGTCTTGGTCATGTCCGATCACCTCCGGCGCGCGGCGCGCGTGGGCGCCGTCTTAGCCGTCTTCTTCGCGGCCGACGCCGTCTTCTTCGCGGCCGCCTTCTTGGCAGGGGCCGCCGTCTTCTTCGCGGAACCGGCAACCTTGGACGCGGCTGTCTTTCTGGCCCGGCCCCGGACCGCGGAAGCGGCCTTCTTGGCCGCTGCTCCGCCGGGCTTCCGCTGCCCGGCGGCTGACGGCCCGCCGGATTCGCGGGGGCCTCGTCGGCGGTGCCTGGGCGGTTCCTCCTCCTCCGGCTCCTCTTCTTCCTCTTCCTCCGGCTCCTCCTCGTACTCGCCCTCGTACTCGCCTTCTTCCTCGCCCTCCTCGGGCTCTTCCTCGTACTCCTCTTCCGGCTCTTCGTCCTTGGCGCCGAGGCTGAGCGTCCGATCACTGATCGCGTCCGCGAGAGAACTCAGCTTCCGATTGGTGACTGCCGTGAGCGCGTTACGAGCCGCTTCGACTCCTTCGGTGCGCAGCTGCTCCTGGAGCTCTGCGATCTGTGGGACCTGGCCGAGGCGCCGTACTCCCTCGGCGACCAGTTGCCGCGGTTCGAGGCCGAAGCGTCTGCCCGCCAGGTAGGTCACGGCGGCAAGGGCGAGTCGGCCCTTCTTGGTGCGGCCCAGCACGTAGCCGGCCGCGACCGCGGCGGCCAGCGTTGCCTTGGTTTCGTTATCCATGAGTACGCCACCTTCGATCGCTTGTCTGGTCCGGCTCCCGTTCATCCAGTCGATCGAGTAGCCGTTCCTCTTGCTCTTCGAATTCTTCGAGGCTGAGATTTCCTTCTTCGAATTCCTGGTTCAGCGCCGCCAGTTGGGCGCGAATCAGGGCAGGATCATGCAACTGACGATCGGCGCTCTCCATGAGCTGTTCGGCGATCCACGACACGCCGCGAACCGGGGCCAACGGAAAGAGGAGGAGTCCGCTGATCAGTCCCATGTCATGCTCCCGCGCCCGCGAGTGCGCCGCCGGCCTCGACAAAGCTGTAGCAGGGCAGTGGTCCCGCCACACGTAGTTCCACCCGGTCTTGTCGGAGCGCGGCGAAATCCTGCGCCGCGGCCCGGAACCGGCCGTCGGCCGCGCTGTCGATGAGGAAGGACGTATTGAGCACACACCCCGGGACCTGAGGCCCCGCAGCGACCGCGTGGGCCAGAGGCGTCAGCTCCTGTACGGCACGTTGTCCCGCTTCTGCCGCTCTGCGTGAGAGCGCCGTGGCCACTGCTTCTCCCAGGCGGAGGTTGGCCTCGTAACCGGGATGTCTCCGTGCGGCTTCATGGAGCCTTTGGATGTTCTTGTCCTCCTGGACGAGAGGTGCCAGCGCGTCGGACGGGACAAACGCTTTGACGTTCACTTCGACCCGCCCGTCGAGCCGCTTGAGAACCGTGTGATGACGGTGCTCGGCGGCGGTCAGTTCGGAACGGACCGCTTCCTCGTCCGGTGCGACCATGCCGAACCGCATCGGCAGAGTGGGCCCACTCCCGGTGAGCCACAGCAACACGTCCTGATGGGCGAGCAGATCGCGGCGCCGGGCACGCAGCTTCGGCGGAGCGTCACTGACCACCGCCCCGAGCCGGCCCTCCACGAGGACACGCAGCGGCAGCGGCGGGCTCCCCACACCGGAGAGTTCCGCCGGGGCGCGTTGCCCGGCCCGGACGATCGCGTACACGTACACACCATTGCCTGTCACCGGTCAGTCCTCCGCGGAGCGACGGCGCGAGCCGGAACGGGCGGGAACCCGGCGCCGGGGCCTGGTCTCCTCGTCCTCGTCGAAGTCCTCGTCGTCGCCACCGCCGACAGCGTGGCGCACCTTGTCGCCCACCGACTCGGCCGCCTTCTTCACCGTGCGCTTACCGACAGCCCTGGTGACCCCTCCGCCGAACAGTTCCGGAACCGTCGTACTGCGTGAGTCGCGTTCCAGGTCCAACCGGTCGCAGGCCTCGGCGAACCGGAGATACGTGTCCACACTCGCGACGACGATCCGCGCGTCGATCTTGAGGATCTCGATGCCGACAAGGGAGACCCTGATGAACACATCGATCACCATGCCCCGGTCCAGGATGAGTTCCAGCACGTCGTACAGCGTGCCGGCGCGCGGTACGCACGCGACCTCGTCGGAGTAGGTGGTCGTTCTCATGGTGCGTCCTCTCGTCAGCTGATCGGCTCGCTACACTCACTCGTCGGCGGCGCCTCTTCGGTAGCGGCGGACCCTGCGGTACTCCAGGAGTTCACCGTCCCGATCGAGTTGCACCTCGTACGTAGCGAGCAGGCTCGTGGTGTCCGGGATCCGGGCAAGCTCCAGAACATCCACGACGACGCACCAGCCGTCGTCGGTGCGCCGTACACCCGACACACCTTCCGTACAGTGGCTGATCAGGCTCTCCAGTCGCTCGCGCGCGGCCCGCGCGGCGTCTTCCGGCCCGGACCGGGGCGAGGCACGCCGACGAGTCGCTGTCGACGTGGAACTGGAACTGGACCGCATCCGACGTTGTTCTGCCATACGTCAAGTCTCATCGCTATAACGCTCACCGCATCTCCAGCGGGCGCGTCGTGGCCGCTGGACAGTGGCCGACGGTCTCACTCCCAGAGCGGCCGACACATCCCCACGGCCGGAATGGACCCGCGCTCGTCCGGGGCGCGAAGCGTAAGCCCGACCAGGGGGATTGAGCCGACAGAGGGAGAACGGACCGCCGCTGCCGCAAGCTCACCGGGCAACACGGTCACCGCCGCGTGACCGCAACACCGTTCACGGAGATGTTCACCTCGATGATGTCCGGGCCCGTGGCGCTCCGCACGGCACGCACCACACTCTCCCGGACCCGCGACGCGACCTCCTCGATCGTCGCGCCGTACTCGACGACCACGGTCAGATCCACGACGGTGCGTCTTCCACCGCCGCGTTTCATGTGGACGGGGTGGGGATGGCCTTCCCGCGTCAGGACGCGGGCCCTCTCCCCGGTGCGCCGTAGCGAAACCAAGACGAGGTGATGGATTCCAGGCACCTTCCTCGCCGCTGTTGTCACGATGTTCCGTAGCAGGTCATCCGTGAGGGGCGCGCTCTGCTTTTTCAGCGGGACAGGCGTGGAACGGGCGGCGTGCGCGTGCAGTGTCGCTTCCGCGAGCGCTCGGTCCTTTCCGACCAGAGGCTTGTACATACCCGTGTGTGCGTCCTCAAGCACGGTCCAGACACCTTCCGGGGGCTGATATCGCGCGGAGCCCTATTGCACGCGAGAGGGCTCCGAAGAGCGGTCGCGGTCATCGTCCGAGCCGGGCACGTGCACGTGCACGTCGAGAACGCTCACGTTCGTCTCCACCACTTCCCTCCCCGTCATCTTTTCCACGGCGTCGGTGACGTTGGAGCGAATATCGTCGGCGGCGTCGGCGATCGGTGTGCCGTACTCGACGACGACGTCGAGATCGATCGCCGCCTGCTTCTCGCCGACTTCGACTTTCACACCCCGGGAGGCGTCGTCCGAGCGGCCGACCTTGTCGCGCATGGCACCCAGGGCCCGGGACACACCTCCGCCCATCGCGTACACGCCGGGGGGTTCCCGTGCCGCGATACCGGCGATGGCGGACACGACCGAGTCCGCGATGACCGTCTTCCCCTTCACCGCGCTGTCTCTGTCAGCGGGCGCCGAGGGCACCGCGGACGGGTTGGCTTCCATGAGATTTCCTTACTCGGGGAGACATCACTCAGCTCAGAAGTGAGCGAAACGCCGGGCGCTCGTCGGGCGATATCGACTCTGTCGACCACGGTTCCAGCTTGCGCTGTTCCTCACCGTGCGGCCATTTGAGTGAGTGCCCCGGGGAAAGACCTCATGAGGCGGTCCCGGGCACGAGAGGGACGGAACCGGAGGTGTCTTCCTTGCCCCGCAGTAGATTGGCAATCGGGAGGGCCGGATTCCCTGGATCTGGCAGGCGCGTGGTGCGATCGCACCGCCTACGCAGCTAAGTTTCTGTGGCCGTACGGCTTCACCCCATCCACCGGGGGGGGTCGGGCGGTGCGTCCGGCAGCGGCGGCGCCTGGTGGCGCAGGGAAGCAATCACATGCCGCAACGATTCCCAGAGCGAGCGGCGATGTCGACAGATTTTGCAGGCCCGCATCACGAACCCGTTGAACCCGAACCCTGTCTCCCCGTCCGAACCGGGCCTTGCACCGCACGCCGCGACGCTGACACCCTCGCGCCCCCAACGGTTGAAGAATCACCTTCCGCGAGCCCGCCTCTCCCTTCCACTTTGCCTGTCATGTGGGGATGACGAGCTCAGATTTACCCCCCTATGGGCGATTTGCGTACAATGATGTTTGCGGCCTGGGCGGTCAGCTCTGGACGCGCGAGAGCTCGACAGAAAGGCTTTTCTGATGTCCAAGAAGCGCAGCCAAGCCCCGCAGAGTGAAGGTCCGAGCCGGTTCAAGGGACACGGTCAGCACGGGTGGGCGCCGGACGTGGACGAGACGACCCAGCAGGACAATCCCAGCGCGCACCGCTCCTTCCACCCGGACCGGTACGCTCCCGAATCCGACGCGAGCCGTGAGCCCTCTCCCGAGGACAAGAAGGAATCAACTGTCGGTACGCCGGTCGAGAGTCACTCCCGGCGAGCCGAGGACCATGCCAGGAAGTCCAAGAGCGAAGGCACACATGACACCGGCCCTAAGGGGCGGTCGCGGCGCCCCAGCGGCAGCAGGGACGCCTCCGCTCATACCGGCGTGGATCCCCAGAACCCCCGAGACCCCCACCAAGGCCCACAGCACTGATCAGACCGTCGGCACCCGTATTCGAGAGACGCCGCCGCGCACCCGCTCCCCGGATGACCCGGCGTCGTCCCCGTCAGGCTCGTCAGGAAGGAACTTCGTCATGGAAGCCAGCCCATCCGCGGTCGCTACTGCGCCCACTGGCAGAAACGGCACGGTGAAGGGGAAGACGGTCATCGCGGACTCGGTCGTGTCCGCCATCGCCGGCATAGCGGCCCGTGAAACCCCGGGCGTGTACGCCATGGGCGGGGGTGCAACCCGGGCCCTGGGCGCCATGCGCGACAAGGTGGGCCGATCCGAGGATCCCTCCCGGGGCGTGAAGGTGGAAGTCGGCGAGAAGCAGGCGGCGATCGATCTCGACATCGTCGTCGAGTACGGCACACCGATCGCCGACGCCGCCGACGATATTCGCTCCAACGTCACCGACGCCGTGGAAAGGATGACGGGACGTGAAGTCGTAGAGGCGAATGTGAGCGTGCTCGACGTGCACGTACCCGGAACGGACGAGGACGAGGGCACACAGGAGTCCTCTCGCGTGGAGTGAGTCGGCCAGGGGCCGTCTGTCCTTCTCCGAGGAGCGCCGGCGGTCTGGACCAAGGTCCCTTCGCGCCAACGAGCGCCCGACGCGCCCTCGGCCGATGCTCACGAAGGAAGCACAACGACTCCAGTGGGCAACGGAAACGTGTCTCATGGCCGATCTCACCTACCTTCGCGCGGCGGTCAGGAGCGCCGCGGTCTGCGGGGACATCGACGTCGACTCGGGCACGCGCCCGGCGGCGGCGAGGCACCAGGGGTCGGGCCTGTCGCGGTACATGTCCTCGAAGTAGGAGGCGGGTGTGGATGCGGGAGTGCTCACCGGAACACGACCTCTGCCTCACGCAGAAGAGGGGCGAGCTCCTACGGGGGCAGAACCGCCCTGTCCACCTCATCGGGCCCCAGCGGCTCGACCTGGCTGACGAAGCGCGCGACCGCCGCCCTCTTCAGAGACATCACCTCCGAACCGAGCGGGATGCAGGCGGCGTCGTGCCACGGTACCCGCGCGTCACCGGGCTCGGCCCAGTGCCACATCCATACCGGGTACAGAACGCAAGGCGTCCGCGTGGTCCGGGTGGCCGCGACTACCGCTCGGCCGGTGGCCTCATGGTCGGCGTGTACGTGCAGCGCAATCGGGCACATGCCCACATCGCCCGCCACCTGCCCTCAGTACGAAGGGCCCAACCGGACCATTCTCATCGCCCAGGGGTGGCGGCCTCTCATCTTCGCCGTCGCGGGCCTTCTCGCCGCGCTTGCCACCCGGCACGCCACCCGTCGGCCTGCCGGGGAGGCGTGGGCGCTGCACTGCGCACGCGGCGAGGAGACCTTCACCCCGCCGACCGCGGGCATGGACCTGCTCCGGAACGCGCCCGCGCCCCGAAGGCCCTCGCTTCCTGCGACTGCCCGTTCCGTCTGTCGGCCGGGGTACGGGTCCGCCGGGACTGACGGTTTCCCAGATGCAGCCGGTCCGGCACCGGCGCAGAGTGGGAGTGCCAGGAGTTTGTGTTTCTGGCGGAGTGCGGCCCGGCGCCGCCCTTCCTGAGGAGGCCCCGGCCCACTCCGCACGATCGCTGCGAGGTGCAGCCATGCTGATCATCGGAGTCCTGCTAATGGCGGCCACGGCCGCTTTTTCGGCGTTGCTCATCGCCTTCAACCTCTCCGGGGGACCGGATTACGCCGTGACGTTGTTCGGCAGCACGCCGTTCACCCTCAACGTGCTGGGGGCCTTCCTGAGCGGGATCGCCCTGACGCTGATCTTCGGTCTCGGGCTGTGGCTCATGCTGGGCGGTGCGGCTCTCCTCGCCCACCGGAGCAGAAAGCGGCGCGCGGCGCGCAACGCGGTGGCCGAGCGCGATAAACTCAGAAGGCAGCTCGACGACTCCCGCACGGCACCACCCGCGGCGGACTACCCGGCAAGGGGCAGAACTACGTTTTCCTCGTCGGCCTCGCGCCGCTTGGCGCACCGCCTTCACCTACCCGGACACAGGCACTAGATGCAATACCGGTGATTTAGTGCTTTTCCCGGCGGGTGGGGCTTGTCATGGTGGGTCTGACGAGCTTCACGGTGGGGGTGTTGGGCCGTGGCGGGTGGTGGTGTTCGGCCCGTTTGAGTTTCCAGTTGGCCATCCTGCGTTTGATCACGCGCGGGTTGGACCGCAGTCGCCGGGGCGGCAGGAGCCGTTCGCCGATCTCACGCAGAGCCTGGGCCACGGCCCGGGCGAGTCGGGAGGGGGGAGAGCGCCGCCTGGCCGATGACGTGGCGGCGGACGATGCGCAGGGTGCGGGTGAAGGAGATCCGGTCCGGATCCCGTCCTGCCTGGTGGGCTGCCTGGTGCATCAGCTCCCGAGGGGCGTGGTGGACCAGCAGGAAGGCGAAGATCTCCTGCTCGGCGCCGGCCGGATGTTGGGAGCGCAGGACGAGGCCGGGTCCGCCCTGGTGGGTCTTGATCTCGTCCAGCGTGGTCTCGATCTCCCACCGCTGGGTATGAGGTGCGGCCAGTTCGGCCGCCGGAGCGGCCTGCGGGTCGACAATCGTGGTGATCAGCCGGTAGACGGTGCCGTCCGTGTTGTCGCCGAGGGTGTACTCGATGACCCGGACCGTGATCGGGTCGGCGCGGCGGTTCTTGTCCCGCGCCGCGACGATCTGCGACAGGTACGAGCCGTCACCCAGGGCCTCGACCACGGGCAGGACCGAGCTGTTCTTCACCCGCCACAGCAGGTCGGCGCCGCTGGCGGCGGCCGCCCGCCACAGGTCGAACCCGGCGAAGCCCCGATCGGCCAGCAGGAGCATTCCCGCAGTCAGGCGGCCGAACAGGCGCCGGGCCAGCACTGTCTCGTGCACCGACAGCGGGCCGACCTCGGCGGCGAAGACCGCATGGGTGCCGCACTCGACACTGCCGTCATCCTCGCCTGCGGATACGCGCCCCGTCGCCGGCCCCGCGAGGATCCCGGACGGCCGAAGAAAGGCGTCATTGGCGTCGGTGTCGGGAAGGTCGAAGGTCGTCCCGTCCACCGACACCAGCCGCCGGCCCCGGTACCAGGCCCCGGCCGTCGCCTCGGTGGCCACCGGCCGGCACACCCGGGCGAACAATGCCTTGAGCGGTTCGGGTCCCAAGCGCAGCCGTGCCCGGCCGATCGCCGCCGTCGACGGCACCCGCCATGTCCCCTCCCACCGCCGCTCCTCCTGAAGTCCGCAAGTGAGCAACCGGGCGACCTCCTCATAGCCCTGGCCCGAGAACAGACACATCGCGAGAACGAAGTAGACCACCACGCGAGCAGGCAGCAGCCGACGCCGCTGTTCGACCCGCCCGCACTCCGCGACCACCGCATCGACCGGGCACAGCTGCGGCCGGTGGCCGGGACCGCAGCTCGGCCTGCCCGAGCCGGTCACCGCCGCCTACGCGGCCACCGCCACGGCCCACCCCCGACTGCTGATCGCGCTGAATGAGCAGATCGCAGCGATGGAAGCACAGGTGAAGACCCATTTTCTGGCGCACCCGGATGCTGAGATCTACCTCTCGATGCCCGGCATCGCAGAGATCACCGGCGCCCGCGTGCTCGCCGAGTTCGGAGACGACCCGACCCGCTACGACAGCGCGAAGGCCCGCAAGAACTACGCCGGCACGAGCCCGATCACCCGGGCCTCCGGCAAGAGCCACCACGTTCAGGCCCGCTACGTCCGCAAACAACCGCCTCGCCGACGCCCTGCAGACCCAGGCCTTCTCCGCCCTGCGGTCCTCGGCCGGAGCCCGCCGCTACTACGACAAGCAACGCGCTCGCGAAGCCGGCTACAACCCCGCCCTCCGCCAGGTCGGCAACCGCCTCGTCGGCATCCTCCACGGCTGCCTCAAAACCCGCACCCCCCTACGACGAAGCGACCGCCTGGTCCCACCACACCAACCTCCATGCCGCTTGACACCAAACGACATGGGGTGTCTGACCCAGGCTTTCAAGTACACAGACAGAAAGGGAATCCTCCCCTGATGCCCCCACTCATCACCGCTCGGCCGCTTGACGGCCGGACCGCCGTGGTCACCGGTGCTTCCAGCGGAATGGGCGCGGCCACCGCATACCGTCTGGCCACGCTGGGAGCCTCCGTCGCCGTCCTCGCCCGGCGCCACAACAAGCTCGCCGCGCTCGCTCAGGACATCACGGCGGCGGGTGGCACCGTGCTGCCGCTGACCGTCGACGTCACCGACCGGGCCGCCGTGCAAGCCGCCGCCGGTGCCGTGGCCGACCGGCTCGGCGAAGCGGACCTGGTGTTCAACAACGCCGGGGTACAGCTGATCTCAGCCATTGACCAGCTGAAGGTCGACGACTGGCAGCGTCAGATCGATCTCAACGTCACCGGCGAGATGAACGTGATCGCGGCCTTCCTCCCCGATCTGACCGCCGCGGCCGACCGGGGAGGACCGGCGGACCTGATCAACACCTCCTCCATCGCGGCCACCCGCATTTTGGAGAAGTTCTCCGTCTACTCCGGAACGAAGGCTTACATCAGCCAGCTGACCCGCCTCATCCGCGTCGAGCTGGGGCGAAAGAACGTTCGTGTCAGCGCGATCGAACCTGGCATGGTCGACACCGAACTTCCCGACCCCGGCGCCGATCGACCCGGACACCCCGACATCGGGTACGCAGGATGTTCCACCCTCACCCAGGAACTCCGCAGAGGACATCCCCCGGCCACGGCCGGCCCGCACCGTTACCTCCGGCGTCGAGTGACCAGCCCCGAAGACCGTGCCCAACTACTGAGCTCTACATGACGGGTACCAGCAGCTATACGAGAACACGGCCTCATCATCCGACCGGACGGATACGTAGGCATGCGGGCCACCGACCCGGACGAGGCCGAGATCCTCCAGCACCTCAGCCGATTCCTCCCCGAGGAAAAGGCCGCCCACTGAAATAGTCCGTCGCGGGGACATGGTCGACACCCTCGGCCTGTCGTACGGCGGAGCCTGGTGCCTTCCGCGCACCGGCCTGTCTGCCCGACCGACACACGAGCCGGCCGGCCCGCGCACGTCCCCGCTTTCGTTCTGCTCACTCCACGCGGATGTCGGAGTAGTCCAACGTGATGAAGGGGTCGGCGAGCAGGCCCGGCCCCTCGGGGTCGGGGACGAAGACGCGGCGGCGGGTGGGGAAGACCAGTCCCGAGAACTCCTGGTGGCCGTCCATCATGTGCACCGCAGGAATGCCACCTGTCACCCGCGGCGCGTAGTCCATGCGACGCTGCAGGCCGTCCTCGTCGTAGTAGAAGGTCTGGTTTTTGGTGTGAACCGTGATGTCATCCGGGAACGTGACGCCGAGGCGTCGCCACCCGCCGCTGAGGCCGGGCTGCTGGTCCAGGGCAGGCTGCTCCGGTGCCAGGTCCCGGACCTGCACGCCCGGGAGGGTCAGCAGATGGGGGGTTGTGAGGTAGTTCCAGGTGGCGTAGCCGACGAAATACAGGGCGTGCAGCATGTCCCAGGGGGTGTCCAACTTGAACCCGTCGAACGAGGCGAGGGGGTTGCGGCGCTCCTGCACGGTGCGCCCGTCCTCGTCCACGATCGACACATGGTCAGGGGTGTAGATGCCGCGCAGTCCGGCCTCGGTGTAGTCGCGGAAGACGGTACGCTGCGTTCCGAAGTCGACCGTGACCTCACGGCTGCCGAGGATGCCGGGCACCTGGTGCAGCGACCACATGGGCCCGCCGATGTGTGACATCGCCGTCACTGTGGTGACCTTGCTCCAGCGTTCCTCGCCGCCGTGAGCTTCGAGCAAGAGATCCAGAAGATGTGTCACTGTCGCATCTGTCCTTTGATGGGGCGCCGACTTCCCATGCGGCGCTGCGGTGGATGGGCGAGTGGGAGTCAAAGGCCCGGTGGGCTCATCGGGGTTGCCGGGCGCAGCCCGGTGGTGCGGCTGGGGTGGTGGCCTCAGCCCTGTGCGAGCTGCGGGTAGAGGGCTTCGATACCGAGTGAGAGTCCTGCCTTGATCTGCTGGGTGAAGGCGTCGGCGACCACTTCCAGTTGGCCCTTCTCGACGCCGTCGAGAGCGATCTTGGCGATCTCCGCCGGATCGGCCGCCCCGTCGACGTCCATGTCGGCGATCATGTCGGTGTCCATGCGGCCGACATGCAGTGCGGTCACCTGGGTCTTCTGACCGGCCAGTTCCAGGCGCAGGGAGTTGGTGACGGACCATGAGGCCGCCTTGGCCGCGCCGTACGCCGCCTCGGACGGAAGCGACGCCCAGGACAGGACGGACAGGACGTTGAGGATCGCCCCGCCCCCGTTGCGGGCGAGGGCCGGCGCGAAGGCGCGGGTCACGTCGAGGGGCCCCAGCACATTGATTTCGTACTCGCGGCGGTAGGTGTCGAGGTCGCCGTCCAGCACACCGGTGAAGGTGTTGATTCCGGCGTTGTTGATCAACAGGGTGACGTCCGGCGCCTGCTCGGCGGCGGCGAGGACCGAGGCGTGGTCGGTGATGTCGAGCTGGACCGGGACGACGACGCCTTCGACCGCGACGGTGCGGGGGTCACGGGCTGCCGCGTACACCTTGCTCGCACCGGCTTCGACAAGAGCGCGAACGAACTGGGCGCCGAGGCCGCGGTTACCGCCGGTCACGAAGGCGACTGAGCCATTGAGGGTCATGAGCTGGGCTTCTTCCTGCCTGGAGGGGGAGGCCATTTCCGTGAGGAACGGCCTGGCCGCGCTGGGTGCGCGACCGGGACACAACGAGAAACCATGCGGTTTCTCACTTGATCAACGTAAACCCATGGGTTTCCAGTGTCAATCTGCGAGGTAACCTCAGTGCCATGACCACCATCGACAAGGCCGCATCCGACGTGGTGCCCGAGACCCCGAAAGCAACCGTCGAGGACTCACAGCGAGAACGGCTCCTGAACGCCGCGGTCGATCTCTTCTACCGCCACGGCGTCGACGTGGCCGCCAGTGCTCTCTGCAAGAGCGCCGGGATCTCCAAGAAGTCGATGTACCAACTCTTCGACAGCAAGGACGCCCTGCTCGCGGCCGCGTTGGAGCGGCGCGTACTCGCTGACGCAGCCTTCTTGCTCCCCCCGCCCGATTTCAGCCCGAGCCCTCGCGCCCGGCTGCTCCACGTCTTCCGGCAGCTGGAGAAGTTCGCCCAGTCACCGGACTACAAGGGCTGCGCCTACCTAGCACCACAGGTGGAACTGAAGGACCCCGCCCACCCCACCAGCCTCGTGGCAGCCCGTATCAAGCGGCAGCACCTGGAGAACTTCTTCCGTACCGAGGCGGAACGCGGAAACGCCACCGACCCCGACTTCCTCACCCGCCAGCTCGCCGCCCTCTACGACGGAGCGAGCACCCGCGCCGGCATCGGCGCGGACGACCTGCAGGGCCTGGCCGTCACCACCGCCGACACCCTCATCCAAGCCGCCGGCATTACAGATTGATCTTGCGCTGGTGAGGCACAGGTCCCGGTCTGGAAAAGCGGTGAAGGGGGTCGTGCCTGTGTGGGGTCGGTTGGGGCGGTCGTGCAGCCCTGCTTCACCCTCCGTGCGCCGGCGGCGCACCCGCCGACGCGGCGCGCGCCGCCGGCCCGCGTGACCTGGCCCCGCACCACGCGGCAGACGACCAGGTCCGGCGGGAGACCGGCCGGACGGCCCTGCGGCTCGCCCTTGCCGGAGCGCTACAGGCGCGCCTCACCCACCGCACGGACCAGCTCACGCAGAGCCGACCGTGCCAGCGCGTCGCTCTGATGCAGAAAGACGGAGTTGGTACCGGGGCGGGGGAAGTCACCCGGGTAAGCGAAAAAACGGCGCGGGTGCGGGGCACCGTCGCTGCCGCGCAGGCGCTGGCCGACGGTATCAACCAGCCCCGTCGGGTGCCGCCCTCCTGTCGCGGGGTCCACCTGTGTCTGTTCCCTGACCTCGCCTCGTTCCAGGAGCCGCAGCAGCAGCGGATCGGTCGCACGCGAGAGGGCCCGTCCCGGCAGGCGGGCCTCGATCAGCGCACGCGCTCGTATCTCCGTGTCGGTGCTGCTGGACCGTGCCGCGAACACTCCGTCCACCAGGGTCACCTCGGTCTCGGCACCGATGAAGTGGACGACGCCGGCGCGAGCGAGAGCCAGGAGCTGTTCCAGGCGGGGGCCCGGCGGACCACTGGTGCGGAAGCGGCAGAACTGAAAGAACTCGGGCAGTCCAGGGCCCGCGGAGGCCGGGGAGAGCAGTCCGCTCTGCACCACCCGCCACAGCGCGTCGGCGACCGAGAAGATGGCGTGGTAGACGGCCAGGTGAGCGCTGTGACGGGGGTCGCGTCCACGCTCCACATCGGCGGCGAGGTAGGCGGTCATCCACTCCTGCAGGGCAGCGGGGCTGTGAAATCCGCGGCCCGTCAACGGCCGGTCCATGCCCTCGACGTCAATACGGTCCCCTTCCTCAGGGACAGCACTCTCGATGAGTTCCTTCATCTCGGGGCTGTTCCACTCCACCGTGTCCAGCCGGGCAAGGAACGCATCGGCTTCCACCCCCAGGCGCTCCGGATGTGAGGCCGCCAGCTCCCGGTAGCCCGCCGCGGTCAGTTCCCTCGCGATCAGCGGCCACAGACCGGAAGCGAAGTCCAGCGGACCCTTTCCCAGCTCCTCAGGTGTGAAATAGCGTGGAAGCCCCGACAGGGGCCGTGACAATGTGTAGTGGAACTTCGAGCGATACGGCACGCCCCGTCGAGAACCCGCGTGAAGAACCGGCTCCCTCCCCGAGGGCTCATACCGCAGGTCTCCCGACGCATCGCGGCAAAAACGCCCCCCTCTGCCTTCCGTCAACAGCACCATGGTGTCGAAGAACGCCAGGCCGAGCCCGCGCAACAGCACGGCTTCTCCCGGAAGGACGGAGTCCAGGGAGACCTCAGCCGTGGACGCGGTGGGGGCATAGGTCAGACGGTGAGCCGAGGCACGCCGGGCCAATGATGTTTCTTCCGTCAGCGGTCCGACCTGAAAGTTTCCCTGCGCGTGAATGACCACATCCACATCCAGCGCGCCGGCGCCGTCGAGCGAGAGCCGCTGACGGCCGGTCGGCAATTCCCGGACGTCGGCCACACGCGCCTGATGAACGCGCACGCCCACCTGGGGTGCGCCGGTATCCACGGTGCTCCAGAAGACCCACGACAGGTACTCACCCACCAACTGACGCGTGGCGAACCAGCCGGCATGCACACGTGACGCCTCATCAGATGTGCCCGCGCCCGGCTTGAATCCCTCGGGGAGCGCGCACTCACCCCGTACGAGGGCTTCCGCCCACTCGGCGAGCGAGGGCCCCGGTACCAGCGGACCCTCGCACTTCACACTCTCGTCCGTGAAGAGCGTGCATTCGTCGGACCTCGTGTTCGACCACAGCAACCCTGACTGCCCACCCCGCCAGACATATCCACCGCCGGGCGGAAACGGATCGATGACATGAACCGCCAGGTCCAGGCCGGGCGCACACTCCGCCGCACTCGCTACGATCCGTTCGAGAATTGAGGTCCCCCGCGGCCCGGCGCCGATGAGGGCGATGCTCGGAGTGCCGCGCGATCCCGGGTCGACGCCCATGGAGTCTCCTTCAGGAAATCAGCAACTGGCGGCTGGCCAGGTCCCGGTAGAGCGGGCTGGTGCTGGTGAGTTCGTCGTGCCGGCCGACAGCGACGACCTTCCCCGCGTCGATGACGACGATCTGGTCGGCGTCGACGACGGTCGAGAGCCGGTGAGCCACGATCAGGAGGGTGTGTTCGGCCGAAACGGCCGCGAGCGCTTGGCGGAAGGCCGCCTCGTTGCGGGCATCGAGGTTGCTGGTGGGCTCGTCCAGCAGCAGGATCGGCGGAGCGCTGAGGAGCGTACGGGCGATGGCGAGCCGTTGCCGTTCGCCACCGGACAGCAGGATCCCGCCTTCTCCAACCTCCGCGTCCAGGCCGAGCGGTGTGCGCTCGGCGATCCCGGCGAGGTTGACGGAGCTAAGGATTGCCATCAACTCCGCGTCGGTGGCCTCCGGCGTGGCCAGCAGCAGATTGTCCCGGATCGTGCCGGCCAGTACGGGTGCCTCCTGCTCCACGTATCCCAGCTGGGCCCGGAGCGTGTCACGGGACATCCGACGGATGTCGGTTCTGCCTACGTGTACGGCGCCGGAATCCACGTCGTAGAAGCGTTCCGCCAACGCCAGCAGAGTGGACTTGCCCGCACCTGAGGGGCCGACCAGGGCGGTGCGGCCGCCCACGGGCACCGTGAAGCTCACGTCCCGGAGGACGGCCCGGTCTTCTCCGTAGCCGAAGGTGACCCGGTCGAACGTGATCGCCGGCGGCGGCTTCTCTCCGAGTACGGGCTCCGGCAGCACAGCGCGTTCGGTGTCGTGCCGGTCGTGTGCCGACTCCGTCGGCAGATTCAGGATGTCCTCGACGCGCTGCATCGCTCCCATACCGGTCTGAAGCTGGGAGTAGGCGCTGATGACCTGCCCGAGCGGCATGATCAGGAAGAAGAGGAACAGCACGAACGCCACCAGATCTCCGACCGAGAGCGCGCCGCCGGCCACCCGGGCACCGCCGACGCCCAGTACCAGGAGAAACACGCCATGGGTCGCGACATGGGCGACCGGGACGACCAGTGCCTGGAGCTTGGCCAGACGCAACCCCGATTCGTACGCCTGTCTGGTACTGCGGCCGATCACCTGGGTTTCGCGTCCCTCGGCGCGAGCGGCCCGGATCGTACGCGCACCGGCGATCCCGCGTTCGAGTCCGGAGGCCATCTCACCGAGCCTGGCCTGTGCCTGCTCGGACAACGGCCGGGTCCGGCGGGCGATCAGCACGGCGGCGACGAGTGCTGCCACCAGGCCGCCCCAAGTGACGGCGAACAGCATCGGATCGACCAGGATCGCCGCTACGGCCGCCCCCAGGATCATGAGGCCGCCCGTGGCCAGCTCGAACATTCCCGAAGTGATGACGAGCCTCAGCAGGGTGCTGTCCGCCCCGATCCGGGACAGCAGATCACCGGTGCGCCGACGGTCGTACTCGGCCACGGGCAGCCGCAGAACATGGGCCACGAGCCGCTCGCGTACCTTGAGAACCATTTCCTCGGCGGTACGGCGCAGCAGGAAGTCGCGTACTCCGTTGAGCACTGCGCTCCCCAGCAGCAAACCGGCCAGCAGGCTCGCCGGCCCGGCCATCGGACGCGACGCCGAGATCGCGTCGATCACCGAGCGGACCAGCAGCGGTTGCAGCAGTGTGATACCCGCGCCGACCAGCGAGAGCACCGCGGCCAGGACCATGACGGGCATGCGGCCGCGCATGTACTGCAGCAGTTCACGCAGCCCTACTCGGGTCCCGTTCATCGTCGGCCCACCGCAAGGAATGGCATGGTCAATCCACCCGCTTTCTTCCTGAGAAACCAACTGTCGATGGCGTGAGCAACCGTGCCGGGGTGGGGAATCCCCCACCCCGGCACGGTCCGCCCGATGTCAGCAGGCCACACTCGCCCAGCTACAGGCGCAGCAGACCGAGGTCCAGCCGCTCGCGAAGTTGTCCTGCGGAGCGGCCTCCGACTCCATTGCCTGGAGTCCCAACACGAAGTTCGCCATGAAATTCACCTCCCTTCGCCGTTCGATGCGACATTGCACTCGCCCGCGGGTGCCACCGTGTTTCCGTGGTGCCATCGGTGGCGTTTTTGACGGCGGCCGAGAGTCAGCGGGAGCCGACGGCCCAGGGCTCGGGACCGAGGAACGGCAGGATCTCCGAGGTCCGGCCCGCCAGCACATTGAGGAGGCGAAGCACTCCCGCGGATCCGGTGGCCAGATCGGTGGATGCGCGCAGGTTCTGTTCCCCCGGGAAGATGAGGCCGTACTCGTCGGAGAGCGCGTACAGGTTGAGGCCGCGGACCCCGGCGTCGATACGCTCATCCACATCCGGCCAGTCCAGCCGGTGTGCCACCTGGCGGAGCGCGCCGACCAGGCCCGCCCTGCCGTTGAACAGGCCTCCGCAGACACAGAGGTCGTCCGCGCAGGCCAGGCTCAGTGGTGTGACGGCGCGTCTGAGCCGGTCATCGTCCACGTGGTTCAGCACCAGGTCGCACACGAGCGCCACACCGGCACTTCCGGTGGCCAGATACGGCAGTACTCGGGCCTGGTTCTTCACCTGCATGGTGCCGTCGGACAGGGTCTCGCACTGGTCGAGGTCACGGTGGACCGCCGTCAGCGCCGCTCCGAGCCAGCGGTCCTCGCCGGTGGCTTCGAACATCCTGACCATGAACAGGGCCAGACCCGACCACCCGTAGAGCAGGCCGCCCGAGAAGTTGTCGATCGAGTTTCCGCGCCGTTCCCGGCGGACGGAGCCGACGGGAACGGCGCTCGCCGCGAAGACGCCGGACTCGATGGCCCTCTCCACCTCCACGGCCGCACGCACGGCGTGTTCGCGATACCGCGTCTTCCCGGTACGGCGGTAGAAGCTCAGACCGACAAGCCCGATTCCGGAGAGACCGTCGAAGAGTTTCGTCCCGGAAAGCCCCTCGCTCCCGTCGGCGCTCCGGTCGTACAGCGCGCACGCGGCCTCGGTGCGGCCAAGGTTGTACAGGACGTGGGAGATCCCGGCCATGCCGTCGTACAGGCCGAAGCGCGGCCGGCGGCTCGTGCGGGTCTCCTGCTCCAACCACTCCACATAGGGCTCCAGATCACCGGCTCCGGCCTGGTGCAGAGTGTCGATCACCCCGGCCGCGCCGAACGCGACACCGCCACCACCGTGGAAGAACTGATTGATGTCACCGGGGAAGATCCGGTCCTGACGGCCGGGCGAGGCCGAGCCGCGGATCGAGGCCGTCAGAGCCGTCGTGTGGAGCTCCCACGGGCCGGTGACCGAGGTGAACGCCAAGGCCGGCTCGGCCGGACGCAGTCCGGAAGGGGCGGTCTGCGATGTGGTGAGAGCGCGGGTGAGCGGAGCGATCACGTCGTCGTCGAGGCCGAGACGCGACTGAGCGGCGTCGATGAGCGTGGTCGCCTTGGCCGGGCACAGGGCCAGGAGGGAGTTCAACGGAAGGTACAGGAACAGGCGGACCGCGCTCAGGGAGTACAGATCGCCGTCGATTCCCCGCAGAGAGTCGGGAGGGGTGAATCCGGGGGCGCCGAGAGCTCTGGGCCCCGGGTGGTCCTTGGGCTGTACAGCCTCGAAGTCGATGAGTGTCAGATTCAGGTCGTCATCGATCAAGATGTTGCCGGGGTGCAGGTCGTTGAACACATACCCCTGGTCATGGACCGCTCTCAGGGTGCGTTCCAACTGGTCGAGGATGTGGGCCACCGACTCCAGATACTCCTTGGTCCCACTGCCGTCGTTCACGACCCTGAGATTGAGGTAGTTGACGGTGATCCAGGTCTGGAGGGACTGCCCTCGTACGTACTCCATGGCCAGGAAGTCGTGGCCGCCCAGGACGTGGTAGTCGTGGACGAGGGGAATACCGGGAATGCCCCGCAGGGCGGACAGCACGGTGTGTTCGGTCCTCAGCCGGGTGGGTGCGTCACGTCCCATCCGGTCAAGTCCCGCGTGGGGTCTGCCCTCCTTCAGCACCAGTTCCAGTCCGTCGCGGAAACGACGGGCCCGGTAGACGCCGCCGCCGTTGGAGAAGTGGAGTACGCCCAGTACCTCGTACGGGAATTCCTCGGGCTGCTCCCCGGCCAGGCGGGGCGCGACCGCCTCGGCGAGAAAGTCCGGTACCTCCACCCAGTCGGGCACGGTGAATCTCGGCTCGCGAAGATCGGCCACCAGAACGCCGTCGGGGCGCTCGACGGCCGCGACCAGGGTGCCGTCGCCGCCGTAGGTGTAGCGCCAGGTGAAACCGCCGTACCGGACATACAGAGGACCCTGATTCCATTGCAGGTCGCTCAGGATGTACGGACCGGCCGATCCGCCTGTCTCACGGTCGAGATCGTGGAGTGTCTGCTTCAGACCCGGCAGATCGCGAGGATAGAGAGTCAGGAACTTTCCACTCGACTCCCGCGGAGCGTATTTTCCGTTTCTTGCCATGAAAACATGGGAGTTGGTGAGGAACTTGAAGGGAATGTTCTTCCGAAAACAGTACGCGGACACGCATGTGAGGATCTCAACGGCGTTGTCCAGTGTGACGGACACATGGATCTTCCAGCCCTGGGCCGGCAACTCCGGCCGGCCGGGTGGCGGCTGGAACTGCGTCCACTGCCCGGCGGGCACCTGCTGCCACCCTGCCGCCGCAGCAATGACGTCGCGGTAGTCGACCCCTTCGTCACCGGGCTGCGCCCGGTCCGGGGAGTCGTAGAACCGTGCGTCCGCAAGACAGTAAGCCGGATATCGAACGTCCACCGATTTCCCCCTCTTTCCTCACCGTCATCTGCCGAGTCGACATCGCCGTGGATGACCGGGCCGGACCGGCCGGCGACCGGGCCCGATCCCTGGACCACAGCGGCTGCCGAGTCCGGCGCTTCCCCGACGGGGTTCAGCCACGCAGAGACCTCCCCTGCCGTACGAAGCGACAGCCATCACGATGCAGGGCATGGCTTGGGTTGACCTTGGTGAAACCTTGAATCGGGTGATCGGGTCGGTTCCGTACGATCGGCTCCGCACAGCGACGGATGGCGGCCGAGTCGGGCTGTGCGCCGGGAGCTGTCGCCTGTGGTGCGCCGGCGGGGAAGCGGTCCGGGTGGAACCCCTGACGTGGAGGCGCGGCGCACCCGTCTCACTCGAACAGATGTATGCCGCCTTCGGGAACAAGCCTTTGTCCCTCAGGCCGTGCCAGGTGGCGGAGTTGGATCGATACTGGATCCGAGCGACGGACCGCGGTTCCCCCGAGATGCGAGGAAGGGTGACGGCAGGTCAGATGGATCTCGTGAGGGGAAATCTGACGATGCCTGCCCCAGGGCGGATCTCGGCGGCCTGGGCGACCGTCGCATCCGCGCGCTGGGAGGTCAGCTCGTCCGCCCGGTCCGCCAGCGCCATCGCGGGTGACGGACGCGGGAAGCGGACGGACACCGGCTCAACGACCCGCCAGGTATAAGGGGCGCTCGCGACGGCCACGACCACGCCGAGCGCCCCGACGACGCGCGCGGCGGGCCCCGGCTGGCCGAGCCCGAGGCGCGTCGGCATTTGTCCCCAAGTATTTGCCGTCCAGCGCCAGTTCAGCGGACCGGGGCTCAGCCTCGCCCTACAGACCGGCCGTGGGATCGTCCACGTTCACGGTGCGAAGTGGCCGGTGCCCCTTGTCGTCAAGTCGGGCGAGCCGTAGTAGTTGACCGCCGAGCTGCGGGCGGGGGAGATGCGCGCCAGGACCTCGGCGTCCACCTCGCGGCCGGCTTCGCGCAGTTCTATGACGAGGTCACGGTCACCGACGCGAAGAAGCTCGATATCGATCACATGGTGCCGCTCGCGGAGGCGTGGGACAGGGGGGCGTCTGAGTGGACAGCGGAGCGGCGTGAGGCGTACGCGAATGATCTCGGGGCGGAGTGGAGCCTCGTCGCGGTGACGGCGAGGACCAACAGGAGCAAGGCGGACAAGGACCCGACGCAGTGGATGCCGCCCGGAGCCCCGGCGAAGTGCACGTATCTGGTCGGCCGGACCGCGACCAAGCTCAGGTGGTCCCTCTCCGCCGACGATGCGGAGGTCGCAGCGCTGCGGCAGCTGGCGGCTGACTGTCCCAACAGCACCGCGGAGTACGAGGTCGCGAAGTAGTCCGCCGGAGCGGGGGGGGGGGGGGGGGGGGGGGGGGGGGGGGGGGGGGGCGGGGGGGGGGGGGGGGGCGCCGCGGGCCCGGGGGGCCCC
>NZ_JBIWLW010000031.1:35773-118173 GCF_044766385.1 Streptomyces sp. NPDC102274
GGCTGCTGGCGGCTTACTGTCCAAACAGCACCGCGTATTACGTGGTCGCTATTTAGGCCGCCGGAGCGGCTCCCCCCCCGCCCCTGACGCGGGCGAGGAGCCGCGCGGCGTGGTGAGCCACCCGCCTTGCCTGCTCACCGCTGGCCGGGGGTCAGGCCAGGCGGGTGGCGGAGATTCCGCCGTCTACGTAGAGCGTGATGCCATGGACCATGGCCGCGTCGTCGCTGACGACGTACAGGACGCCCTTGGCGATGTCGTCCGGCTGGACGACGACGCCCGCCGGGGTGGTGGCGGTCATCGCGTCGAGCTGTGCGCGGGCCGCCTCGTTGCCCGGTGTGAGGGTCGCCCCGGGCGCGACGGTGTTCACCCGCACGCCGCGCGGCCCGTACTCCGCGGCCCAGCTGCGGGTGAGCTGCTCGTCAGCCGCCTTGGTCGCCGTGTACATCGCCGCATAGGGGCTGCCGACCCGGGCCATCCAGGAGCCGATGGTGACGATGACGCCGCTGCCGCGCTCGGCCATGGCCGGTGCCATCGCGGCGACCAGGACGTGGGGGGCGCGGACGTTGACCGCGAGCATGGCGTCGAGGTCCGTGTCCGGCAGGTCTTCGGTCAGCGTCGCCGGGTAGATACCCGCGCTGTTGACCAGGATGTCGACGCGTCCGCCGAGCGCGTCCGTGGCCTGTGCGGCGAAGGCGCGCAGCTGCTCGTAGCTGCCTCCCAGGTCCGCCGCGACGAAGTCGGCGTGCCCGCCGGCCTGCTCGATCTCCTTGACGACCCACTCCCCGCGGGCTGCCTGCCGGCCGCTGACGATGACGTGTGCTCCCTCGCCGGCCAGTACGCGGGCGATCGCCGCGCCGATCCCACTGGTCGAGCCGGTGACCACGGCGGTGCGGCCGGCCAGCCGGGAGCCGGGGGTGGTGGGTGTGCTGTCGTCTGTGTGAAGGGAAGTCATGGGTACCTTTCTATGGCAGCCCCGGGTACCGGGCCAGGACAGGACGAACCTGGGCACAGCAGGACCACCCAGGGCGCCAGTGGGCCGCCTACCCTGGAGCAATGCCACGCGACCGCGCCGCGCTCGGGAAGTTCCTACGCTCCCGCCGGGACCGCCTCACCCCTTCCCAGGCGGGCATCGAAGCTTTTCCCGGCGCCCGGCGGGTGCCGGGGCTGCGGCGGGAGGAGCTGGCCGTGCTGGCCGGCCTGAGCCCGGACTACTACAGCCGGCTCGAACAGGGACGCCAGGCCAACATCTCCGCCGAGGTGCTCGACGCGTTGGCCCGGGCGCTGCGCCTGGATGAGGTCGAGCACGCGCATCTCCGCGACCTCGCCGCGCCCACCGCGCGGCACCGCGCCGCGATCCCGCACGCGGCCCAGCGCCCCGATCCCGGGCTGCTGCGGCTGATGCATACGCTCGACCACGTCCCTGTGCTGCTGCTCGGCTATCGCGGTGAGGTCCTGGCCCGCAACGCCCTGCTGGCGGAGGTGCTGGGCCGTCCGCTGGAGCCGGGGACGTCATTCGTCCGCTTCATGTTCCAGGACCCGGTCGCCCGCGAACGGATCGTGAACTGGGCGGACTTCGCCTCGGCCACCGTCGCCACGATGCGCCGGGAAATCGCCCGCCGCCCATACGACAACCGCCTCGCGGAGCTCGTGGACGAGCTGCGCACCACCGACGACGACGTCGCCCGGTGGTGGGACGACCACGCCGTCCGCGACTACGCGTCGGTGACCAAGCGCATCCAGCACCCCCGCCGCCGGCCCAATATCCTTCGACATCGAGATCGTCTGCGCGCCGCACGAGCCGGACCAGCGGCTCGTCGTCTACACGAACGAGCCCGACTCCCCCACCACCCGCCTCCTGCCCATCCTGGCCAGTTGGAACGCCGCGCCCCATCCCTGACCGGTCTCGGATCCGCCGGGCCGTGGTTGGCGCCGAGAAGGATCTCGCAGACGCACGACCGCCCGCCCCCCGGGGCACGAGGCGGGCGATCTTGGTGTGTCAGGCTACGACGCCGACGTGTACTCCACCCGCTCCCGACCGCAGCCAGCGGCGATCCGGGTCAGCGCGTTGCGCTCCGCCGCGTCGACGGACAGCTGCCGGCGGAGCTTGGTTCTGATCCAGTCTGAGATGTACGTACAGCGGGCATCGGCCGGCGGCGGCAGCCAGTCCTGCGGGGCCTGGTCCGCCTTGCTGCGGTTTGTCTTCGCGGTCACCGCCACCAGCGAGCGGTCGGCGTCCAGGTCACTGCTTGTAAGGAGGTCCGCTTGTAGCCCTTGCGAACCTCCTCGGCGACGGGCAGGAGACTGATGCCCTCAGCGAGCGTCATCGGAGCGACAAGGGCCGGTGTGGCGTCGGCGGAGGCCGGAGTAGCCGACGCGCTCAGCGGCAGGGCGAGGAGAGAAACGGCAGCGAGGCCGCACACGAAGGTAGGGATCATGCGGCCGTCATACCGACAACCGCCGGCGCGGCGTGGGCAATACGCGGCGGTGTCACCCGGGAGTGGGCGAAGGCGTACGAGTGGGAGCAGGTCCGTGCCCGGCAGGCCGCCGCAGCGCAGGCCCGCGCTGAAGCCGCGGCCGCGCAGCCTGCCGGGCCGGTCGAGGGTGAGGGGGACAGGGGGTGTGCAGTACATAGTGGTGGTGGGGGTGGTCAGCGTCGGCTGAAGCCGTGCAGTCGGGCGGACGGCGCTGTGGTGAGTACGCCCTGCCTGTCCACCGGACCCGTTCGGGACCCGTGTGAACAGGCGGCGGTCCGGAGTCCTGTTCAGTAGCTGTTCAGCAAGTCATCTGTCAGCTCGGCGAGGCGCCGGCGGTACTCGGGGTCATAGGCCTCCTCGGACGCCCGTGCCTCTTCCTCGATCTCGAAGTAGCGGCCGGTGACGTCGGCCAGTTCGGGTGCGTCCACGAGGCGCCGGGTGGCCGCCACCCCCGTTTCCAGGGAGTCGACGATCTCCATGCCCGATCTCTTCGACATCGTCGTCGGCATGTACATGGCCGGGTGCAGGCTGTTCACCGTGACACCGGTTCCCGCGAGTTCCTCGGCGAGGTCGAAGGTGTGGCTGACGAGGGCGAGCTTGGACCGGCAGTACGCCGCCACGTCGGTGTACCCGCGTTCCTGCTGCGGGTCGTCGAAATCGATCGGCTGCTGTCCGACGGAGGCGACGTTGACGATCCGCGGGGAGGCGCCCCGGTGCAGCAGGGGCAGGAACTTGCGGGTGAGCAGAACGGGTGCCAGGTAGTTGACGGCCAGGCGGAGTTCGTAGCCGTCGGCCGACAGTTCCCGTGTGGTGCCGTCGGTGTGAAAGCCGATGCCGGCGTTGTTGACGAGCACGTCCAGCCGGTCGTTTGAGGCGGCGATCTTCGCGGCCAGCGAGCTCACCTCGGCCAGCGACGAGAGATCCGCCTGGAACGCCTCGCCCCCGGTGGCATCCGCGACCATGGTGTTCCTTCAAAGCGCCGACGGGCGGTGCGTGCGGTTGCCGCCGGGCGCCGGGGGCCGGGGGCCCTGTGGCTCCGCCGCTCACGCGGAGGCATCGGTCCGTCGTGCTGTGGTCGTCATCTCCCGCTGATGCGGGACGGTGATCCCAGTGTCCCGAGGCCGGGGCCCGCGCTCCAGACCAGTTCGGCACCACAACGCGTCCAATGTCCGGTCAATCACTGTCCAGACGCGCTCAGCGGGGGGCCGGCGGGCGGGCCGGGCCCGCCCGCCGGGGCCTCCGGTCGGGATCTTGGCACGGTTGTTACCGTTCTCATATGTCTAGCACCGGTGACCTGCGCGCTCGACGGCTGGAAGATCGTCTGCGGGAAGCGCGCAGTCGTAACTTCGTGGGCCGGGCCGAAGAACTGCACGTCTTCCGGACGGCGCTGGCCGGCGGGCCGGAAGCACCCGCGATGCTGTACGTCCACGGCCTCGGCGGAATCGGCAAGTCGGCGCTGCTCCGGCGGTTCGCCGACGAGGCCCACGGCGCGGGGCGCGTGGTGGTGGAGGTCGACGGACGCTCCGGTTTTGCGCCCGCTGCCTTCGAGAGCGCCGCGGCCGAGGCGCTGAACTGCGACGATCCGCTGCTCCTGGTGGACGGGTTCGAGCACTGCCAGGGCCTGGAGGGGTGGCTGCGGCAGCGCTTCCTGCCGCGCCTGCCGGACCGTGCCCTGATCGTCGTGGCAGGGCGCCGTCCGCTGAGTCCCGACTGGCGGAGCGATCCCGGCTGGGCTCCGCTCCTGAGGCATCTGCGACTCTCCGCGATGTCGCACCGGGAGGCCGCCGCCCTGCTCGACGCGCGGCAGGTCCCCGCGGCCCTGCGGGAAGGTGTGCTCTCATACGCGAAGGGGAACCCGCTGGCACTGTGCCTGGCGGGGGGACACCGCCAGGCGCGACGGGCGGTGGGACGCCTCGTACGAGGTCACCACCGCACTCCTGCGGGCGTTCGTCGACGAGGTTCCGTCGGCCTTCCACCGCCGCGCGCTGGAAGTGTGCGCGCACGCCCGCACCACCACCCAGGACCTGCTGCGGACGGCGCTGCCGGACCCGGGCGACGCGGACGCGGAGGAGCTGTTCGGCTGGTTGCGCGCGCTGCCGTTCGTCGGATCGGGGCGGCACGGGCTGTTCCCCCACGACGTGGTGCGTGAGGCCCTCGACGCCGAACTGCGGTGGCGCGACCGGCAGGGATACGAACACCAGCACCGCATGATCCGTGCGCATCTCGTCGAACGGGCCCTGACGGTCGCGGAGACCGGCCTGCTGGCCTCCGTGGACGAGATGAAGTACCTGCACCGTACGGGGACGGTCACACCGGTCTTCTACACCTTCGGCGGTGACGGTGGCACCCGCGAGGACTCCTACCGACCGACGGACCGGGGGGCTCTTGTCGACATGGCCCGGCGCGCGGAGGGACCGCGCACCGCGGAGCTGGTCGACCACTGGATCGGGCAGCAACCGCAGAGCTTTTACGTCCAGCGCCGTTCCGACACCGACGAGCCCGTCGCCTTCATGACATGGCTGCGGTTCGACGCTGGGCAGGCAGACCTGTTCGCGGCGGATCCGCTGGTGGCGGCGGCATGGGCCCACTGCCGCGCCGCGGGCCCGCTGCGCGGCGACGAGCAGTTCGCCGTGACACGCTTCCTGATGGACCCCGCGTCCCCCAGGCGTCCCTCGCCCGCCACGGACGTGATGCTGCAACGGTCCGTCGGCCAGTACATGCGGCAGCGGAACGTGGCCTGGACCTATTCCGTCTGGACGGATCCCGAGTTCTGGCGGCCGCTCATGGATTACTGCGCCCACGAGCCCGTCGGTGAGGCGATCCCCCTGGACGACAGGCCCAACGGCCTGTTCGCGCACGACTGGCGGGCCATGCCCCTTCCCCAGTGGCTGGACTTCGTGGGCACCGAGGACATCCTCGGCCGCCGGCCGGCGGCCGCTCCCTCCACCTCTGCCGCCGCGTTCGAGGTACTGGCCAGAAGCGAGTTCGCCGCCGCGGCGCAGGACGCGCTCCGTTCGTGGCGGACCCCCGAGGTGCTGGCGCACAGCGTCCTCACCCGAACGAGGCTGGTGGCCGGAGCGGCCTCCCGCGAGGCGGGCGACCGACTTCGGGAGCTGCTGGCGGAGGCCGCCGACAGCCTGCGCGGCGACGCCCAGGGCGAGAAGGCACACCGCGTCCTCATCGCCACCTACGTGCAGGGACCGGCGGTGACTCAGGAGGCCGCGGCGAGGCGGCTGGACCTCTCCATGAGCACCTACCGCACGCATCTCACCAGGGGGGCGAGCACGTCACGGAATACCTCTGGCGGCGCGAGACGGACGACGCCCCGCCCGCCGCGCTCCCGGCATGAGCCGTCCCGATCGCCGGCTGCGCCGCGCCGGCGGCGGTCGCCGTCGCCGGTGCCCGAGACCGCTCAGGTGACAGACAGCGGCCAGGCGTGCGGGCCGTGCGGGTCGTCCAGCCCCGCCCGCCGGCCGGACGCGGTGGCCGTGACTTTCCGGCCGCGCGGGCACCGGCCGCGCGCTCCAGCATGTAGATCCGTTCCATCTGCGCGATGGCCATGTCCGTCCCGGGCCCGGCTCTCTGGTCTCCACGGCGAGTACGTCGCCGAGGGTGCGCGGGAAAACGCCGCGCTCGGTGAGGTCGTGCACGAGGTTGAGGGTCTCGCGCATGTTCCGGCCCAGCCGGTCCAGGGTGAGTACGTTGATCCGGTCGCCGGGCCGGGCGAATCCGAGCAGCGCGGTCAGGCCCTCGCGGTCCATGTTCGTGCCGGTGCGCTTGTCGACGTGCTTGTGAGACAGGCGAAAGCGGCACTCCGGCCCTCGATAGCCGGCACTCTCGCAAGCCGGGGCACGCAGACGCGAGCCGTTGCTTGGCGCGCTCCCGGGCACCGACCATGGGCATGGTCCCGGAGCGGGGCCCCATGCCCATGGTCGGAGGCTTGTTCGTCAGGGCTGGCCGTCGGGCGGGAGACCTACCCCGCCCAGGATGGTGAGGTCCGTGCGGTGTGGCGAAGTCGACAGCAGCGCGAGGACATCTGCGGGGCGGGACCGTTGGCGGGCGACGGAGCGGCGAGGGCTGCCTGTGCACTGGCATCGTCCCGCCAGACTCCGGTGACATGCACGGTGTCCGGATCGGCTGCGTCCTGGCTGATCAGGTAGATCTCACAGCCGGGGAAGCCGTGCAGCCTCTCCGCCACCCCAGCAGGACAGTGGCGAGTTCGCCGCCTCTGCCTGCGTGCGCTGTCATGGTCATCAGTCTGCCGATCACGCTCAGACCAGGGTGGTGATGCAGAACGGGTGGCCTGCGGGGTCCAGCAGGACCCGCCACCGGTCGGGTTCCGGCTGGACTGCGGGCTCGACTGCCCCCAGGGCGAGCAGCCGGGCCTGGGCGGCATCCAAGTCATCAACCCCCAGTTCGATGTGGGCTTGCTTCTCCTGGGAGGGGTCTGGCCAGGTGGGACGTCGGTAGTCGGCCAGGCGGTTGAACCCCAGTCCGGCCGAGCCCTCCTGGCCGAGCAGGACGAAGTCGTCGGTGGAGTAGGCGACGGGCAGTCGAAGGGCGTCGCCATAGAAGCGGGCCAGATCGGCGGGATCCGGGCAGTCGAAGGTGATGGCCGAATAGCGGATCGCGGGTGCGGATGTTTTTCCAGTGCTCATGGGGCAGACGCTATGACGGGACCAGGACAGGTTCGGTCCTGGTCATGCGGGACACTTCACAATGTGATCAGCACCTCGGCCCGCCTGCTGCGACTGGTCTCACTGCTGTCCGCGAGACCCTCGTGGACCTGCGGTGAGTTGGCCGACCGGATGGCGGTCACCGAGCGCACGGTGCGTCGGGACGTCGCCAGGCTCCGGGAACTCGGCTACGGAGTCGAGTCCGACCCCGGGCCCTGGGGCGGTTATCGCCTCAGGGCCGGGAACCGGGTGCCGCCACTGATCCTCGATGACGAAGAGGCACTCGCCGTGGCCGTCGGGCTGCGCGAGGCAGCGCTCAGCGGCGTTCTCGGCGGCGACCAAGCCGCGCTGTCGGCGTTGCTGAAACTGCGGCAGGTCCTTCCACCGCGGATCGCGGACCGACTTGGTGAGATGGACGCCGCCTTTGTGCACACCCCCAGGCCCGACGAGCCGCAGATCGCGCCCGGCATGCTGCTGGAACTGGCCACCGCGTGCCGCCGGGGCGAGCGCGCCCACCTGTCGTACCGCGACAGGGAAGGGAAGGCCACCACCCGGGACGTCGACCCGTACCGGCTCGTGCACACAGGACGCCGCTGGTACTTCGTCGCCCGGGATGTGACGCGGGGCGAGTGGCGGACGTTCCGGGCCGACCGGGTGGCTCATATACGGCCGACCGGGCATGCTGTGCAACTCCTCGATCCGCCCGACCCGGTACTGCTCGTCTCCCGATCGATCGCAACCGGCGCCTACCCGCTCTATGTGACCGTCCGCCTCCCGTTGCCCATGGAGCAAGCGCTGCGGCTGGTCCCGCCGACGGTCGGCACCCACCGCCCGGAGGGCCCGAACGCCACCATCGTCGACATCGGCGGCCCCGACGCGGACGGGCTCGCCAGATACCTGCTCAGCCTGGCCACCCCGCTCCGGGTCCTGTCCCCGGACGATGTACGGGAGGCACTGCTGCGCCGTGCCCGGGACCTGTTCACGGACAACGGGAGCGGTCAGCCTTGATAGAGGCGTTGTGCCGGTACCAGCCCCGGGCCACAACCGGTGCCGGAGGGCTGACCGGTGCTGTATGCCGGTTCAACTGCTGCTACGAGGGCATTGCCCCCTCAGGGCCGGTCCGGGCGCCGAGACCTCGGCGGGTGGTAGCCGGCCGGATCGAGCTTGGCGAGTTCGGTGTCGACTCCCACGGCGATCGTGCCGAAGAAGTCCACGTTCTCGGAGTGGGCCGGGGACATGTGCGCGAGGAGTTCGTCGTCGACCGCCCGGCCCTCGGCCCGCATCTGCGCGATGGCCAATCCGTAGTACTCCGTCGTCCACGTCACCACCGAGTTGGTCAGCGGCGTCAGGCACCACGCCTGCTCGGTCTGCGCGGCCAAGTGGCGGCCGGATCGTGCCCTCGTGCGCGTACAGCAGGCTGCGGCGAAGGGAGTGCAGAGACTCGCCCTTGTTCAGCTCCCGGGCGATCTTCCTGGGGTAGGTCTCGTCCGCCAGATGGCGGCGGCGTAGACAGTACGGCGAAGCGCTCCGTACCCCTTCAGCGCCGCCGCCGGAGTGTTCTGCCCGGAGGAGGCGGACAGCTTTCCCACGATCAACGAGGCTGTGGCGTGCCCGAACTTGATCGACCCCGGCAGCCGCAGCAGATCGTCCCCGTTCTCCTCGATCGACCCCACGTGCGCGCAGGGTCGGCCTGGCGCTTGCCCAGGCGTCCAGGTGCCCTTGTTCGAGGGTCTGCAATGTCAGGTGACGGGTCTCCAGCCAGTTGAGGAAGTCGATGGCGGCGCGGATGTTGCCGCAGTCGCCTTTGTGGGCGGCGTAGGTGTAGCGGCCGCGGTCCGAGCGTCGGCGGGCGGCGTGAATGATGTGCTGGCCCTCGTCAAGATAGTCGGGGAGCGGCTGACTCGCCCTCTAAGAATGTTGTCACGGCATTCCGTTCCCCATCGGTGTGTACGCCTGATCACTGACAGAAACTAATACGGTGCCAAGGCCGGAGCATCGCCGGTGCCCATGGATGATCAAATGGCGAGCGCCAATACCGTGGCGAGCACGGTGAGAACGGTCAGCGCCCCGATTGCGGACTGCTTGAGTCGGACACGGCGCCGAGAGTGGCGGCTGAGCAGGATGTAGTCGCGCTCGTCGACGGAGATGTCTCTAACCTCGCTGTTTCGGTTGTGACGGCGAGGCGTTGGTGATCGTCAGCTGTTGGGTGTCTGACGCGTTTTTGTTTCACGGGTATGCAATGGTCCCGGCGCGGTGGTCGGGTTCTCCGAGGTCTTTCGGGTCGTAGGGTCAGGGCGGCTGGTCAGCCTGCTGGGCGGGGCAGTGCTGCGAGGCGCTGGAAGGCGGTGACCAGCTCGTTTCTCCAGGGCCAGGTTGCGGAAATCCGCAGGCGGAGACGGCGGCCGCCTCGGGTGAGGCGCGCGGCGACGTGCGGCAGGCGGTAGCGGAGCTTCTTCGGCTCGGCGGTGGCCGGCTCGCCGTCCAGTAGCAGGACGCGCGTCCAGGTGAGGAGATCGATTGCCGCGAGGCTGAGTTCGAGCCAGGCCGAGTTGATGGTGAAGTGGCGGGAGGGAAAGCGGCCAAAGCCGGTGGTCTTGCCCATGCGGATGTGGTCCTCGACAGTGGCATGCCCGCGGTGGCGGACTTCGAGGAACTGGGCGGAGCCGCTGGTGAACGAGGTGTCAGTGAGGAATACCTGACGCCGCAGGCCCTCATCCTGGCCGAACAGCGAGAGCTGGGCACCGGGGTGCGGACGTTCCCGCCGGACGATGATGCGCGTGCCGGCCGGGTAGCCGTTCAGGTCGACCATGCCGGTCAGTTCGGCGACCTCGGCCCCGGCCCGCAATGTCCCGTCCTGGTTCAGGGCGGGATGCCAGACCTCACCCCGGCTGAGTCCTTCCATCTGCACCGCCGGGCCCGCAGCCACCGGGCCCACGTCCTGAGCAGACTCCTCGTGCTGCTGGAGGATGACTACTCCCTGGCCCTGCGCAGAGCTCCCGATGTGCGTCAGGCGTGCACCGAGGCATACGGCCCGGCGCACGAACCTGTGGTGGTCTCCTTCCCACTGCTGGGCGTGATCAGCGCGCAGCAGTGGCGGGAGAAGGGCGTGGAGGTGCCGGCCCTCGACGCTCGCATCCACCCGCACTACGGCGTGTTCTCACCAGTCAGGGGCGAGTACGTCGACTTGGTCGCACGGACGCCGCTCCCTGCGTCGGTGACCCACGGTCCCGGTACCGCGTTCGACCTCGGCACGGGGACAGGCGTGCTCGCCGTCCTCCTGGCCCACCGGGGACTCGACCACATCGTGGCCACCGACATCAACCCGCGCGCACTGACCTGCGCCCGCGAAAACGTCCGCCGACTGAATCTCACCGGGCGCATCGATGTCGTGGGTCCTGGCCTGTTTCCCGAGGGCCGCGCCGGCCTCATCGTCTGCAACCCGCCCTGGATTCCCGCCCGGTCGACCTCTGCTGTCGAGCAAGGCGTCTACGACCCGAACAGCGCCATGCTCCACAGCTTCCTGGACGGGCTGGCCGCCCATCTCGAACCACGAGGTGAAGGATGGCTCATCCTCTCGGACCTCGCCGAACACCTCGGACTCAGGACACGTCGCGAACTGCTGACCGTCATTGAAACAGCGGGACTGCACGTGGTGGACAAGATCGACACCAGGCCGCGGCACCCACGGGCTTGGGATACCACTGATCCCCTCCACGCTGCCCGCGCCGCGGAGGTCACATCGCTTTGACGCCTGGCCAGCAGTTGACCATGGCTCAGCGTCGGCGGTCGCCAGGGGCCAGCAGACTGGTCACCTCGGCGATCGCCTCTGGGGATGGCTTGAAGTAGCGGCGCAGCTCTCGGGCTTCTTGTGCCGGGACTTGGCCATCAGCAGGCTCGTCCCCTGCTCGCCGAGGTGGGTCAGTGAAGAATCCAACGGCGACAAGCTCACAGCCATACCCAGACCCCCCGGGCCCGCCGATCTTACGAATGATCGACTCAGGCCCACGCTTGGAAGGTAGGACAAGCTAAGTTGCGGACCCACATATGGTGACTTATTGTAGTCACATCATCACAAAAAGCGATAATGGAGATAGCTATGCCGCAGCAAGCAGTCACCCAGACACAGACGCTCCCCCGGTTCGAAGAAGCCAAGGGGCTCGGGCCGCAGGACGCGAAGTTCGTGCAGGACCTGGCCGTCCTGCTGGAGCAGCACGGAAACCTCGACCGTTTCGGTCTGTGCCTCCTGCACGACCACTTCGCACTCGAGGACGGAGAAGTCCTGGTGGAGACGAACGACCCCGAGGCTCGTACGCTCCGCACCCAGGTGGAGAAGGCGGACCGGACCACGCACGCCAAGCCCTCGCAATGGCAGTTCCTGCCGAATGCCGGCAATTCCTCTGACGGGGAGTCCGGAGGAGAGCCGTACCGGGCGATCCTGCTGTGCACACCCTCCAGCGGATGTCCCGCGTAGAAGTGTTCTGAACGATCCCGTCTCGGCGGTCACAGGCGGCGCCCCTCGCGGAGGGGGGCGCACCCCGCCCTGTGCGACGAAGCAATCCGGACGTGGGGCAGGAAGGCCGATGGCAACCGATTCAGCGGAACGGTCCACCGCCCGGTACCGCTCCGGCGAGGGGCGCACAGGCCACTCGGCGGCTGCCTCCGGATCCGCGGCATGAACCGGTGGGCACGGTACGCGGTGCTGGTGCTTCTGGCGTTCACATGGTGGGGATCCTGGTCGGCGCGGGCCACGGCGGTCGCCGGTGACCGCTGCCATGCGGAGCAGCTCGAACATGCCCGTACGGACGCCCTGGTCCGGTTCACCTACCACGGCCGGACCTACGTCCTGATGCAGGGGACCATGACGGTACGGGTGCCGATGGCTTGGGTCCACGCGAATGACCTGCTGCTGGGCGAAGACTCCGCCCGGTACCAACGCGCGATGCGCTGCCTCCTGCGAGAACAGGAAAAGCGCCAGTACTACCGGCCCGACGAGTGGCGCGTGCACAGTCCGCAGGTGACGAAAGACTCCAGGGTCAATGTGCGGTACGAGACCCTGTCCTGGATCAGTCACCGTGGGCATTTCGAGGTGGGGCCATGGCTCATGGACGTCGGCGCGGCCCACTGGAAGCTCGTCCTCAAAGAGCCGACCGCGCTCAAGAACGCCCACTGGGAGCGTATCGAGGTCGACCTGGCCGGGCTCGCCGCCCATCAGGTCTCACCCACGCCGTCGACCGTCGGCAAGGGGAAACTGGTGTGGCGGGGAACCGCCGGGAAGCCGCGCCCGGCGGTGACGGTGCTGCTGGCGCCGCCGTGGCAGCGGGCCTGGGCAGCAAGCGGGGCGGTGGAGCCGTGGCATATCGTCAGCCACGCGGGCCTGGCCAGCTCGTGGGTGGGCGCTTCGGTGTTGATCGCGCTGGCCGCGCTGCGTGCCCGCGGCCAGCCTGCCGGTACGACGCCCGCCGCGACGGAGCAGAGCGCCGGACGGTCGCTCCTGCAATGGGGGCTGCTCAGCGCGGCCATCGGTGTGGCCGTGCTGCTGTTCACAGGGACGCCCAACGTCATCACCGCTGTGATGGGACGTCCTGGCTGGTGGGACTACGACAAACGCTGGCAGGTCCTCATCGGCGCACTCGCCGGGTGGGCGCTGGTGGTTCTGGCCCGCCCCCGGCGCTCCATGCTGGTGGCGGCCTCGCTGGCAGCGGCGGGATGTGTGCTGGTGGCGTCGGCACCCTCGCTCTTCGGTCTTCCCCCCGCGCTGCTCCTGGCGAAGCGGCCGCCCGACTACGGCATCATCACACTGGCGGCGGTGGCAACGGCTGTCCTGTGGCTGTGGTTGACCGGGATCGCGGCGTGGCTGTGGCACCTCGCCCGGAAGGGCGGAATGCTCCGCGCTTTCCCGGCCCCTATGCGCCTGCGCGGGACCGGGGTCGTACTGGCCCTGGTCACGCTGCTGACCCTCGGCTGGTACGTACGGGCCGGTCAGCGCACCTGGGAGCGCGCCACCTGGCTCAGCGACCGCACCGCACCCGAGTACGAGGCACTGTACGTCCTGGACATCGGTGAGGGCCTTGTCAGTTTCCCGATCCAGATTCCCACCTGGGGGTATACCCATACCTGGGTGCTGACGGGGATCGCGATCGCGGCGCTGCTCCGCGCCCGGGCGCTGGCCCGGCCGGTGCCCTGTTCCGGGCCGAACGGGTTCGAGCGGCTGCTGACAGCCGTGTTGTTCAGTGTCGTGGTGGTGGGCAGGCAGATCTCCACCTCGTACGCGGGCAACAACGCGCTGGCCGGTCTCTGGCTAGCTCTGGGCGTCGCCGCGCTGTATGCCCTGCTGGCGGTGGGCCAGCGGTTGGCGGTGCTGATGCAGCGCCTGGAAGGGGGAGCCTTCGCTCCGGCCGTGGGCGAGGCCATCTCCGAGGCGAGTCACAACGAACTGACGGGGCGTGCACGCCGCTACCGCGAACTCCACACCCAGCTACGCCGCCTGGAACAGGGGCAGGACGGCGGCGGCACGCCCACACGGCACGCCATGGAGCGGGAGCTCAGCAATCTGCACCGCTGGCGGCCTCCGGGCGGGCCCGCGGACGCCGCCAGGCCCTGGCTTCCCAGCCAGGTGACGGTTGTGGACGTCGCCCTGAGCTGGGGTCCGCATGCCAACTGGTGGGACAACGCCCGGCGCGCCGCGCTCCTGGCGCACACCATCGGAATTCCCTTCAGCCTGTTCCTCGTCTGGCTGGCCGCGAGGCAGGAGTACTGGTGGATGAAGCTGCTGCACGACTCCATGGGTGTGCCCGACCTGGTGTGGACGTTCATCGGCCTACAGCTCACCTGGGCCGGTGCCGGGCTCGTCCTGGGGGCATTGTGGCGTCTGCTCCCCGGACGCCGGGGTCCGGCACGTGCGCTGAGTCTGGGGGCCACCTATGGACTGCTCATCGGCCTGGGCACCTTGGCGAACCACGCCACCGACCAGGAGCTCGGCAACGCAGCCATGAGTATCTGTCTGATGCTCCTGGTGCTGACGCTGACCAGTCTCGCGATGGACGCCGACACCTTCCGCAGGGAGCGGCGCTTCTGGTCCAGCCGGATCGGACTCCTGGTCTCGATCTATCAGATGCGCGGCTTCTCCGTACAGATCGCCTATCTGACCGCCCAGGCGGTCGGGGTTCTGACGATCTGGAAGTTCCTTGTCAACATCGACCCCCGCAGCAAATGACCGTAGATCATTCGAGAAGTTCCCGCACGTGCGTGCCGATATGGTGGCCCAGGGCCTGGTAGGCGTCGAACTGTCGATGGTCGAACCACTGGTCGCTCGTGCTGTCCCGGGGAAAGACCGGATTGGCTGATGCGTACGCGAGCAGCTGGTAGGGAAGGTCGTTGGTCAAGGTGGCACGGGCAACGATCAGTTGCCCAGTATTGTCGTGCAACTCTCCGTCGATCTCCAGCGGTTCTGGGTAGATGATGTCGCCGGTGATGACCGCCGACTTGGACAACCGCGTATTGAGCGTGGACAGGATGCTCGCCGGCTCGAGTGGGGTGCCGCTGCCCGGGATCAGCGCGGCAGGTTCGTGGAGCGTGATGATGATGCCCAGTTCTTCATGGGCCAGGGTGATGGCTTGGGCCAAGGTGGTGGCGAAGGGCGGGGTGTCTCCGCTGGCGTCGATGCAGACAGCGGTACGGACGCCCTGCCGCAGCAGTTCCACCAGCCCGAGATTCTCGTAGTGACCACCGTCGGTGGTGAGGAGTAGCCGGTCTTCCATCGGGTAACGGCCGAAGACTTCCCGCAGCAGATACGGCAACCGACGAATCGCGGGGAACCGGGGCAGTTCCCAGCGGCCCTGGTTCTGCCACAGCTCACCCATCGCCGCGGGGTTGGGCAGCCAGGTACCCAACCGTGCGTTGGACAGGGCCAGCAGGGTCTGGAAGGTCCGGGCCTGGGCGCCCATGGCGGAGGCGAAGGCAGCGCCGGACACGGCCATGGCGGACTGGACGGTGAGGTCCCGGACGATGTGGCGCTTGGTGCGGTGCTCAAGGCATCGAGTGCAGACGTAGCCGACATCGGGGCCGCCGACGTAGTCGTGGGAGAGGGTGAAGGAGACCACTCGTCGCCCGGGGGGTGTACGGTCGCTGCCGGACAGGTTCCCCGCGGCGGCGAAGATGACATGCGGGAACCTCTCACCTGTCGCGGTGTCCTGTGGTGCGCCATAGGTGCTGAGGGTGGTGGTTTCGGTATTGAAGTCGTACGGCTTGGCCATCTGGGCGCCGTCGACGTCGGTGAAGCGGCGCACCGCGAAGGCCGAGGCGAGCCGGCGTCGGTAGAAGGGATGCAGGCTCATCCAGGTCTGGTCGAGGCAGGTGCCGATGACAACGAGTGCGCTGGGAATGGCGATCTGCTGGAAGTGCGGCCATGAACGGCCCGTGGCCGTGGTCCAGCCCAGGATGAGCAGAAAGGCGGCCCCCAGCAAGATGAGCACGGTCCACACCACGAGGTACTGGGTGAATCCGTTGGGGACGGCTCGGGTGAGTTCCGCTCTGCCCTGGGCGAGAGCAAGCAGTTTGGACAGGCCGCGCTGGACGGTCTTGCGGCGCCGCCACAACGTGCTCACCAGAGCGGCGATGTAAGTGAGCAGCACGGTGATCCCGGCGCTCACGGCCGCGTCCGGGCGGCTCACCCTGAGCCGGGCCTGCACGAACACCGCGCCCCATGCCACGAGGGGGATGAGCAGCACCACCGCGGCCAGGCCGACGGTCAGCAGTACCAAAGCCTGGAACGCCTTGGCCAGAGTCCGAGCCGGCGCGTCGGAGCGGCACGAGGCATAGGTCAGGAGCCACAGCAGCCAGGTGACGGCTGCCGCGCCGAGCACAGCCAGGACGGCGCGGACCGCGGGTCCGTGAAAGAGCGGCGAGCCGGGGTGGGGGCAGTGAACGGCGTACCGGGTACGTCGCTCGGTGAGGCAGGCCAGGTCGGTCACCGGCACCGCGTGGTAGGCCCAGCTCAGAGCCAGCCCGAGGGTCGCCGTGGCGGCGGTGAGCAGGAAGAGCGAGGCGAGCAGGCCGCGCAGCAGAACACCGAGCGCGACCAGCCACTCGCCGGTTCCGTCGGCGATGTACTTCGAGTGCCGGCGCAGGTGGGCTTCCTCCGGCGAGCCGGGCTCGAAGACGTTGTCAGGTGAGGCGCCGGGCGGCGTGGTGCCCCGGCCGGCCAGGGCGAGCTTCATGGCCCCCACCGTGTACCCACCGCCGGACACCGACACCAGGTATCCAGCTTTGAGCAGTGGAGCGCGCAGGGCCTGCAAAGCACCGAGCGTCACACACGCCGACCTGATGCCGCCCCCCGAGACGCAGAAGCCGAGTGCGGCGTTGTTCCGCCCGGGCGCGCGCGTGCCCTCGTTGCGCCACTGAGTCGATGGCAGCGGGGAATCCTTCCGATGCGAATCGCCGCTGCTCCGTCCTGTGGTGTACGTCGGCCAGCGCGCGCCGTCGGCGCGCAGCACCGGCCACGGTGGAGCGACACCCTGTACGCCCGGATGGTCCGGACACCGTGGGGCAGGCGGGGTTCCTCCGCTGGTGAGCCGAGCGAGCAGCCGTCGCAGGACCTGCGGCACACGAGGCGCGAGCCTCCGCCCCAGCTCCCCCGGGACGGCTCTGCCGGCGCGGGCCATCGTGGTGGTGTACACGGCCGACGCGATGACAGCCGCCGCGGCCAGCAGCGGCCACTTGACGGTTGAGAACCCGGTCGCGAGCGCGAAGAGCCGGTCGCTGCCGACAGCCCCACGACGCAGGCCATAGCTGAGCAGTACGTTCTCCGTCACGTCGCACGCGGCGCCCAGCAGCGTCATTGCCATCGCCCACCAGCCGATCCGGCGACCCCGGCGGCCGGCGAAGACGTATCGGCCGAGCAGAAGAACAAGGAGCAGGGTCGCCGAGTAACCGGCGATGACCGCGTAGTCCGCATGCAGCGCTGTTTGAAAGTCTGCGGCGTACCCGCCGAGCACCTTTTGAGCCGCTGCCCCGGAACCGGCGAACTGCAGCCCTACGTCGTCGACATGCGGCGCCCACGAGGAGAACCAGAGCCCGGCCGCGATGCCGGGTACCACGCTCACCAGCCCGAGCAGGAAGCCCTGCCAGGCGGTAATGCGGCGGGAACCGGAGAACCAGGTCATGCGGGCATCCCTTCGCCTCACCCCCTCAGGAGCGCGTCGGCCGGCAAGCCCCCACTCAACAGGGAAAACAGCTTGCGGCATCGGCAATTACAGAGTGTCACGGGCAGATCGCCCGAGAGGCCCAATCCGCGTGCGGGAGCAGGACGCACCGACGGCTGTGAACAACAATGCGAGACGACGGCGCAGCGGGAGAAACGAGCGGCACAACTGAGAGAGGGTCGATGAGAGTTTATGAAGCCATCGTCAAAGGGCTTGAAGGCATCGGGGTGCGGGCCGCTTTCGGCGGTGCCGGGGAGAACGCCGCCGGCCTGATGCTGGCGCTCAAGCATTCCCGGCAGATCCGGCCGGTGATCACGCGACACGAGCAAGCCGCGTCCTTCATGGCCTGTGGCTACGCGATGTACACCAACCGGCTGGGCTTCTGCTTCGCGACGGCCGGACCCGGCGCGTTCAACCTGTTCTCCGGACTGGCCGTGGCGATGTCCGACTCCTACCCGGTCCTCGCCGTCTCGGGATACGCAACGATGAAATGGCAAGGTTGGGGCTCGCTCAACGAGACCTCGGGCGTGAACGGCACACCCGACTCACGGGCCATGTTCGCGGCCACGACCAAGAAGTCCTTCCTGCTCACCGATATCGCCGACACGTGCGACGTCCTGGAGGAAGCGGTCAACATCGCATTCGAGGGGAGGCCCGGGCCCGTGCACATCCACGTTCCCGAGGACCTGACCCACCGGGGCGCAGAGGTTACGAATTTCCGACCGATCCGGCTTGACGTCGCGCCGGTGCCGCCCGACCCGGCGCGCGTGGAGGAGATCGCATCGGTGCTGGCGGACGCCCTCACCCGGCGGCAGCGGATCGTGACGCTCGTCGGCTTCGGCGCTGTCCGCAGTGGAGCGGGACCGGAGATCAAGCGGTTGATCGAGCGGTTCCAGATCCCACTGCTCACCACACTGGACGGCAAGGGCATCGTGTCCGAGGGACACCGACTCTCGGTGGGCGTCTTCGCCGACAGTGGCCACTCGAGTGCGTGGAAGGCCTTCCGCGAGGCGGATGTCGTGCTGTGCATCGGAAACTCCCTCAACCAGCACGCCACATTCAACTATCGCGAAGATCTGTTCAAGAACAAGCTGCTCATCCACGTGAACATCTCCGAGACCGAGTTCCGCAAGGCGTACCGGCCCGACTACACGCTCCTGTCCGACGCGCGTCCGGCGGTGGCGGCCCTCGTCGACGTGCTGGAGAGAAAGGTCGGCGAGGTGCCGGCGGTCGAGGTCGACGGCCGGGACTACGAGGCCCGGCACATCACCCATCTGAGCGGGCAGATCCACCCGGGAGAGCTCGCGCAGGCGATCGGCCGGATGCTGCCTCCGCAAGGTGTTCTGCTCGCCGACGCAGGTGCCCACCTGGCCTGGCTCGGGTACTACGTGGAACTCGAGGAGGGGCAGAACTTCCGCAAGGCCGGTTCGTTCGGACCGATGGCGGGCCATGTCAACGGTGCCATCGGGGTGAAGGTCGCGCACCCGGAGCGGACAGTCGTCGTCGGCTGCGGCGACGGCTGCTACTCGCTGTCCGGGTTTGAGCTGATGACTGCCGTCGAGCATGGGATTCCCGTTATCTGGGTCATCTTCGACGACCAGGAGTTCAAGTTGATCAAGCTCTTTCAGCTCACGACGTACGGGGAGACCGGTCTCGTCGAGTTCCAGAATCCGGACTTCGTGTCGTACGCGCGTGCTTGCGGAGCTGACGGCTACCTCGTCGAGACGCTCGACGAGTTCGAGCACGCGTTCCATGCGGCACTGGCCTCCGGTCGCCCCACCATCATCGACGCCAGGATCACGCGATGGGCCGTTCCTCACTACAGCCCCTCACCCGACGGTGTCATCGCCGGTCTCGTCGAGACCGTAGAAGCGCGGTTCCGCGCCCGATAGCCGACGCCTTGCCCCAGCGCCGGCCGGAAACCGATTGACCCGTACTCATACGAGGGAGAAGGACAAAAAACATGACCGACCAGATGAAGACACACAGCCGGGCCGGGCTCGACGCCCTCCTGAACCGCACGCTGATCGAGTCGATCCGGCGCCGCCGCACCCACCGGGTCAGCCGTGGCAGTTCCGTCGAGGCCGGCTCGATGAGCTGGGCCTCCACCGAGCCGCGCGCACCCCTGACGGACCTCGAAGAGGCCATCCTTGTCGCCATGACGGGGTGCACCGGCCTCACCATGCCGGACCGCCCGTTCAGCGATCCCCGTGACGGCAAGCCGATCATGGCCAAGCCCAATCTCAACATGGCCGGACGGACCGCGGGCAGCCCCGACAATGCCCAAGGCACACACTTCTTCTTGATCAACGACACCGGCACGTACTTCCTGCGCGGCCTGCCTCCCCCCACCGATGGCTCAGCAGCGGCGTTCGACGCGGAGACCTTGTGTGCACGCGCCGCCGAGGCGAAGGTGCGGCTGCTCGACCACCGTATCGACGTACCGCACGGAAACCGGGACTTCCCGGCCTACCTCGACTCCAACCGATTTCTCTCGAATTTGCCGGGGACCACCGTCCTGTTCCCGGTGGTGGACCTGTCCCGGCAGTACATCAACGGCATGATGTATCTGCTGACCCAACCCGAGGGAGCACGACCGGCGATCGTCGACGACCGGAATTTCTACCGCTCCGCGGGTGTGCAGAAGTGGGTGAAGTCAGGCTTCCTGAACAAGGACAACAAACTCCCGCTCGGCGCCATCTGGGCGATGCGCACACAGATCGAGGCCGACCTGCTGCTGCAGAACCTCATGCTTACCGCCGATGCCATGGGGCTGGGGGCGTGGATCCATGCCTCGCTGGCCCCGCCGATCATGCTGGGCGACCCGAAGTTCCGCACCACCTACGGTCCGATGCTCGACTTCGACTGGACCATCCCCCGGTGGAGACCGGCCGACCTCCTGCGGTGGCATGTACCACTGCCGCGCTACTCCAACCTGCGAGCGACCGCCGTCGGCCTGCGTCACAACGGGGAGCATCTGATCAAGGCGATGTGCCCACCGAACTACGACACCATGGGCGACGCGGTCGACACCGTCGTGGCCGACAAGTTCGGACCGAAGGGCATCTACGCTGACAAAGGGCTCTTCGAGCGCATCTACCGAGGCGAATTCGGCGCCCAGTACCTGCGCCAGGCGAGCGACTACTCGGCCGACGTCATCGCCTGCACGCGCGACATCTGCACCTATATCTACGAGACACATGGGCGATTCCCCGCCCATTGCGACACGATTCACGTGCCAGGGGTCTGGCTGCAGGCCCATCACGTCGAGAACGACTACTACGAACGATTCTTCCGCAACGGGCTGACCGAGGCCCACCGGACGCACGATCAGCACTGGCACTCGGCCGGATGACACTCAGCCGCGGTCGGCCACGGAGTTGTTCCAGGTCGGCAGGACCGGGCGCCACGGCGCGAACGCGCTGCCCGAGCGTGGCAGGGAGTTCCTCAGCTCGGGGCAGTGCCGCAGCAGGACGCTCGTCATCCCATTGCGTTCGATCCAGTCCAGGCCGAGCGGTGTGTAGATCTCGGGCCGGAAATCGACCGTAAGAAAGCGGTCGCTCTGCAGCCGCCGACTGGCCATCAGGATAAAGACACGGAAGGCGGTATCGCTGAAGCCGAAGCCCTCGGGCGGATTCTCGGCGAAGAGTCCGACCATGGTGTCGATCTCGTCGACCGTGCGATAGACGTCCTTCAGCCGTCCGACGGTCTCCGGATCGGAGGACAGGTCCTCGAACCGCCGGATGCGCGACTTGTGCAGACCGCTTCGGAAGTCGTTGTAGCGGGGAACACCGCGGCGCCGGGTGCGCACCAGATCGACGACGGACAGATCGATCACCTCGCCGTCCCGTTCGAACGCCTGAAGCGCCCGGGGGTAGTTGTTCAGTGTGATCGCCCCGGGGTTGGCGATGCCGAGTGAGTACAGCGAGTTCGCCAGGCCAGTCTTGCGGATGAAGGGCTCAGCGGCGGTGCCCTGCACATCCTTGAAGCCCAGGGTTTCGATCCGGTGGCCGAACCGGTGGTCGACGATCTCGTAGTCGTCCGGGATCAGCGGATGCATCCGGTAGACGGCGACGAAGTCCTCGGTGAGGGAGTACGGAACGCCGTGGTGATCCGGCAGGGTTCCGGGGATGCCGGTGAGCGCGTGTGCCTCGAACAACCACAGTCCGAGCTGGTTGAGCCAGCTCTTCGGCGGTCCTTGCCAGTTGGATGTCAAACCGATCCTGATTGCTTCCGTGGCCAGGATCGCGGGGGTCCACTCGACAGTGTGGATCTTGGCGATGAGAGCGGAGACGACGAGCCGCGCCGTGTGATAGATCCGGTCCCGGTCCATGTGCGGGTATTCCTGCCGCAGTGCCTCGCAGACGGCATTGTGCTCGCGCGCGAAGAGGGTGTGCATGGCGCTGAGGCCGAGCCACCAGCTCTCGTTGAAGCCGGTCAGCGGAATGCCGTTGGAGGTGAGCGGCAAGTGCCCCTCCTCCAGGCGCAGCCCGGGGCCACCGTCCGGCTCCCGCAGGGACATGGCGACCTGCTGATCGCCGCCGTAGACCTCCGATCCGTCCCACCAGTGGGACGCGGAATCGGAGAACAGTACGGGCGGCTCAAGGCCGCCGGGCGGGTGCACGCCTTTGTTCTCGGCGAAGCGCATCACCTCCTCGGGCGGTCCGTCAGGGGTGTTGCGCCAGCTCATGCCGGGCGGGAGCGGCACCTCCACGCTTCGCGTGCCGGCCGGGTAGCGCTGGTGATTGACCCAATCGTGCACTTGGAACTGGATCCACGCCGCGGCGAGGATGTTCAGCGACCGGGCGGGGATGAACGCGTCACGGTGGAGCAGCCTTCTGCTGACGGTGACCGGATTGGGGCTGTTGAACCGGTCGGGGCGGTAGACCGGTGGAAGGTTGCGGCCGAACGTGGCACCGACAGCGCCCATCTTCGGTGCGGACAGGTCGTTGTAGGTGCCGTCGTAGCTGCGTGCGATCCGCGACTGCTCATCGACGGGCTCGGGCACCGGCTGTGCCGTCGGCGGAGCCTCGTGGATCTCGGTGTCGATCAGGTTGTCCCGGCGCAGCGCCTGCCGGAGGGCCACGAGGTTGAGCACGCCCAGCGATGTCGGCAGCCGATGCCAGGGGACGAACCGGTTGAGGGCACGGAAACCGGCGCGCAGCGGGACACCGAGCACGGCGTTGCGGCGTGGCTCCTCAGTGACGAAGCGATACCCCAGACGCAGGGCGCCGCCGGCCTCATAGGCGGCTTTGCGGGCCCGATTGAGATTGCCCAGGGGACGGAACTCCTCGGTGGTGTTCCACGGGTTGAAGGCGAGCTGCTCGACGCGTGTGGCGGCGGCACGCGCCGGGGCGGAGTCCAGATCCTGACGCGGGATGGTCAGCGTCGCCACGGGGACCACCGGCGTGTCGTCCTCCCTCCACTCGACGGCGCCGTCCTCGATGGGCGTACGCCTGCTGTCCAGATAGCGCTGCACGTACAGCTCGAAGACGATGTCCGCCGCGTCCAGGCGCCGCGCGAGCTCGCGTCGCAGGTGGTCGGGGTCGGTACGGGAGGGGGGAGGGGCCGAGGACGCGTCCGCGGCGGGGCGGAGCTGGAAACGCACCGGTCCCGCACCGCCCCACAGGACAGCACCGCGGCTCCAGTACGTCTCCAGCGCGAGACTGCGCACCTCGCGCCGGGTTCCGGCGCGTACGTTGTGCCGCATGCGCGCAGCCGTGGGCCAACCGAGCGCGAGGGGCAGCTTGACGAACAGCGCGAACGCCTTTCGGAGCGTCGAGTCGGCACCCGCCATGGCTTTCGCGAACGCGACGAACTCGTATGCGTTACGGGCGTGAGAGACCGGAAAACTCGTCATGAGGAGGTCATGGTCCTCTCCGGATCCCGCCCGGATCCGCAGCGCCGCACCACGCAGGTCGGGTGTGAAGTCGGGCTGCCGGGCACCGCTCGCGTTGGACAACCGTACGGTGACGGGGTACTCGGCGCCGGGCCGCACGAAACCCGCCCGCAGGGCGTCGGGCAGGTCGTCGCGGATCGTCAGCCGGGCGTTCTCGGTACCGAGAACGGCCTTCGCGTGGAAGGTCCGTGCGATGTCGGCTGCTCCGCTCCGCTTCCTTGCCTTCATCTGCACGCGCGTCAGGTCGCGGACGAGCCCTTCGATGAGCAGCCGCTCGGCCTCGGGGGTCCCTCCCGCGTAGCGTTCGTACTGACCGGCCTCTTTCATCATTGCTTCTTTCTCAAAGGTGGCCCGCTCTCGCGGTGGGGGGTGCGGTACCGCTCACTGGATCGGCGAGTCGGGCGGGGGGAGGCGGATGATGCGCTCCCGGTCGACGGACTCGACACTGTCGATGGCTTCCAGGGCCGGGATCCGGTCCTCGGCGATGGTTCCGGACAGCGTGCCGAGCACCGGCTGCTCGCTGGTGACGGTCAGGCCGGCCCGGCGCGCGGCCTCCACCGCCTGCGCGAACCGGTCGGGATCGACGGAGACGATGACCCCGACCGGCCCGGACCGGGACATCCGGCTCACGGGGCCTGGAGCAGACCCGAGCCGATGTCCGTGGCGGGCTGCGACAGTGGATACGCCCCGGCCAGCAGACGGGCACTGAGGTCGGCCGCGGAGGCGTCGGGATGGGCCTGGGCGAGCAGCGCAATGACACCGGCGGCGTGCGGGGTGGCCATGCTGGTACCGCTCATCGTCTGGTACGTACCGTCCGGGGCGGCGGAGAACACGTCGACGCCGGGTGCGGCGATGTTGACCTCGCCACCCGCGCCGTTGAGGGCGCCGCAGGAGAACCACGCGGTCGCCAAGTCCTTGCCGAGCGCGGCCACGGACAGAATGGACGGGCAGTTGGCGGGCCGGCCGACGGGCGCGACGGACCCGGGCCGTTCGCTTTCGTTGCCCGCCGCGGCGACGATCACTGTCCCGCGTTGGAGCGCACGCCGGGCCACGTTCTCGTACGTCTGCGGGAAGAGCTCACCCGGCTGGACCGGAGCGCCGAGCGACATGGAGATCACCCGTGCACCGCGCGAGACCGCCCAGGCCATGCCTGCCAGGATCTGGCCGTCGGAGCCGCTGCCGCGGTTGTTGAGCACCTTGCCGGCGAGTATCCGGGCCTCGCCCGCCACGCCGTAGCGGGGGGAGTGCTCCGGTTTGACCGGACCGGCGGCGGTGCCGATGCAGTGCGTGCCGTGGCCGTGGCCGTCCTCCGCGCTCTCGCCGGGTACGAAGGAGGCCGTCTCGTCGATGCTTCCGGCCAGGTCCGGGTGGTCGGAGTCCACGCCGGTGTCGAGAACAGCGATCTTCACGCCGCGCCCGGTCAGGGTGGACCAGTTGGCCCGGATCGCCTGAAGCCCCCAGGTCGTGTTCTGTTCGTCCCAGGCCGGGCCCAGCGAGGCAGCCATTTCGGCCCTGGTGTGGCGGTCCACCTCGCCCTCGTCGCTGCGGTAGGTCGGGAAGAATCCGGTCAGCGTCCGCTGGGGCTCGGTGATCACCGAGGCGTACACCAGACGTTCCGGTTCTGCCGCGATGATCGTGGGCTCTGTCTCGGCCATGGTCACCAGCGCATGGCGCTGGTCCGGCTGCACATCCACGACGGCCACTCCGAGTTCGTCGAAGAGCACCGAGACATCCGGGCGCTGGAGGAGTTCGGCGGCGCCGGCGGCCTCGGCTCCGCGGACACGTTCGACGGACGCGATGCCGAGGGAGGAGCGCAGTGCGTCCATGCCGCGTTCCGGTTCCTGCTGGTTGAGCAGGATCACATACCGGCCGGTGTACTCCGCGGCCTGCTTCACGATATGCGCGTCGGCCCGCTCCGGCTGCTCACCGTAGGGGCGACTGCCCATTGGTCCGTTCGCCATTCGCTTCTCCGCTTCTGTGCGCCCCCGAGCGGACACGCACCGAGTCGCGGGATATCAGATGCCAGGGATCATTGGGCAGTTCTGCCGTGCACCGGCGCGGTGCCATCGTTTGCAGTTCATTGCCTCTTCGGTAACCCCCCTTCCACGGTCACCCTGGGCGCCGCGCTCCGCAACCCGGGGGCGTGGCGGGAGCCACAAGCCCGGGACCCGGCGCCACCGTCCGGGTGAATCCGTGCTCGTGGGGGCCCATCACGGCATGGCCGGGCCGACTGCCGGTCATATTAATGCGGTCGGTAAGGAGGCTGTTGGTCTCAGTGCCCGTCCACCGAACAGCGCACGCAACCGAAATGGAGAGCACACATGCCCATGCTGTTGATCGAGGGCACGTACAAGGTGCTCGGGGCCAGCCCCGACGGAGACTCAGTTCGTTTCTACCCGAACGACCCTGACGAGTGGGACCTGCTCAGAGGCCGACGGGTGCGGCGCAACCGAGCCGGTGGCGCGCAACTCCGCCTGGATGGCGTCGACACCCTGGAGACTCACTACCACCCGCCCCACGGCCCCGAACTTCATCAGCCGCCACCGTTCGCCGGGAAAGCGGCGGACGAGCTGCTCACGTGGCTGGGCTTCAGAGACATCACTCGTGATGAACGGGGAATCGTCACGGACGCGGCCCCGGCCGATGTGCCCGGCTACATCCTGACCCGCGCCGCTGACAAGTACGGGCGGTGCGTGGCTCTCGCCGGCCGCGGTGAGGCGCCGGGTACCAGCGGCAGCCGCATCGCCGTCGACGTCGCTTCGCTGAAGAGAACCGCGAACTACCACCAGCTCACCGAGGGCCTGGCCTACCCGACCTTCTACCGCAAGCTCTACGTCGACCTGCGTGAGGAGATGACCAAAGCGGCGCAGGCTGCCCGAACGGCCGATAAGGGCCTGTGGCCGAAGGACGAGACCGAGAGCGGGGCGAAGCTCAATGGGCTGACCTCGCTGACCAACTCCTCGGTGATGTTGCCCAAGCTGTTCCGGCGGCTGGCGGACTACCTCGTGCTCAACGACGGCGACCCCTCGCTGGCCGGGTTCCCGGGCTATCTGGAGCAGCGGGACGACCGGTTGCTCATCCTGTCCAATGGGCAGTCGACCGGTTTCGACACGGTGGTGGACGTCACCAACGGCAGCACAGTACGGCTGAACCGCCCGCCGGAGGATCTCGTCTTCGAAGAGGGGTGATCGCCTTCAAGCACTCAGGACTCATCCCGATCGCTCGAAGCTCCGGCCCCAACACACTCCTGTGATCAGCCCAGGAAGCTCAGGCGGACCTGGCGGTTCACATTGTCGACATTCGTGTCGACGGACGAGGCGTAGTGGCAGCGGTAACCGGTGTCCCGGTTGTACGCGACGAGTTCGAGGTCCGGCACCTTGCCTCAGCGCAGATGCCCGCTGACCTGGCTGCACCTCTCCCCAGAACTCCCCGTGGACAGACTTCGCCGTCAGCACGGCCTCCCTCCCCCGCATTGGTGATTTCGTACGGTCGCAAGTCCCGGCCGGCTCGCTGAAACGGACGGACCAGTGACCTTCACGCCGTCGTGGGTGACGGTGCACCGTGTGGCCACGCCATGCGCATGCCGCCCCTGTCGTGCCTTGTTCGCCTTCCGGGTGGTGCGGAGCCATTGCTCCCACCCGGTCGGGGACTGCGGGGGCCGGTTGGCGTGCAGGAGCAGTTGCCCGCAGAGCTGGCAGCGGCCCTTTTGCGTCTGAAGCAGACGCATGGTGGCCCGGTCCAACGGCGGGGGTGCGCTTCTGCGTCGCCGTCCAGGAGAACGCGTCCCGGATCGCCGACGGCCACAGCGGGCCCTCGCCGGTGGCGATCATTGTCAGGTCGGTGACCCACAGCCGGTTCGGCGCCGACGCGGTGAAGTCGCGGTTGACCAGGTCGGGGGCGAGCGTGGCCTTCGGGTCGCGGCGCGTGAAGCCGCTCCGGCGCGGGCTGACGCCCGCCAGCTCGGCCTCACGCATCAATCGCTCGACCCGCTTGCGGCCGACCCGGGTGCCCTCGCGCCTGAGGACTGCGTGCACGCGCGGCGAGCCGTAGATCCCGCCGGAATCGGCGTGGATCTTCTTGAGCTGCCCGGTCAGCTCAACGTCCCAGCGCTGCCGTTCGCACGGCTCCTTCTCGCGTCGGCGCCACCGGTAGAAGGCCGAAGAGGCGATGTGCAGTTCCCGAAGTACGCACTCGACTCCCAGGTGGGGGTGCTCGTCAACGAGCGCGGTCACCTGGGCCGGGTCGGGTCGAGTTGCGCCGCGAAAAACGCCGAGGCCGTCCGCAGGACCTCGTTCGCCCGCTTGAGCTGGATGTTCTCCTTGCGCAGGGCGGCGAGCTCGGCGCGTTCGTCGGTGGTCAGCAGGTCGTCGCGCTCGCCGGCGTCCGCCTCGGCCTGGCGGATCCAGCCACGCAGGGCCTCGGGATGTACACCGAGGTCGATGGCAAGCTTCTTGATCTGCGGCTTCGGCTCGGTCGTGCGATACATCCGCACCGCACGCTCACGCAACTCCAGCGAATACTTTCTGGGAGCGGCCATGGTCGATGTTCCTCTCATGAGAACCATCTGAACCCTCTGTCAGCATCCTCCGCATCTAGGAGGAACCTCAGCTCAGTACCCCGCCAGTCAGATGGTTGCGCCACGACGACGGCGCGCGGGCAGCTCGGCTCCCTGTGGTTCCGGCGAGACGGTCGCCGGTCGTCAGGCGGTCCGGCGGTCGTACAGCACGGGGTTCAGCGGTGTTTCAGGGACATGGCCGGTCTCCGTGTCGGGCATCCAGCCGAGGTCGCGGGCCTGGTGTTCGTTGGTGGGCTCGGCGACCCGGATGTCGGCGTCCAGGTAGATGACGGTCATCACGCGGCGCGGCACCGTGCCGTGGTTCGGGCCCGCATGGTGGAAGGTCCAGCCGCGGTGGAAGCTGGCGTCACCGAGAGCGAAAGGTTCGACGACGTCCTCGAAGTCCTGCTCGGCCAAAGCCTGCTTGAGCCGTGCCTCGGACTCGTCGGAGATCGGGAGGTCGCGGCCGTAGGAGAAGTTGTGGCTGCCCCGGGCGAAGGCCAACGGGCCCATGTCGAGCGGAGTCTCCTGCAACGGCAGCCAGATCGTCAGGCAGCGGTCGGAGGACAGCGGCCAGTAGTACTGGTCGGCGTGCCAGGGGGTGATGCCGCCGCGGGGCTCCTTGTACAGCGCCTGGTCGTGGTAGAGGCGTACGGCGTGCACGCCCAGGAGCCGGGCGGCGATCCCGGCCAGCCGGCGTGCGAACACCAACTGCCTGACCTTCTCGTTCTCTCGCCACAGATTCGACACCTGCAAGAATGCCTTGCCGTAGGTGTCCCGTTCGGCGAGCGGCACGTGCTGGGTGTTCAACCGGATCACCTCGGTGGTGATCGTCGGCCCGTACTGTGCGATCGTCTCCGGAGACAGCACGCCGGAGAGACGGACGAAGCCGTCGCGGTTGAAGTCGGCGGTCGCGGACGGGCCCAGGCCCTCGTACGGGACGTCCAGTTCGGATGTGGGTGCGTGCGCAGGCATGGTCATGTTGCGTTGCTCCTCATGCGTAAGGGAGGGAAAGGGCCGGTTGCCGAACTCCACCGTCGCAGGGTGAACGGAGCTTCGCCACGCCGCTGTTGCCCACTTCTGGTACTCAGTTGTCTCTCACGCATATGGCCGACCAGGAGCTAGCATTCCCCGTGTGAAGCCGCGCTACGAGCAGCCGGGCATCTCCGACGGGACCACTTTCACTTGCTTCGTCCGCAGCGAGAGCACCTTCGACTTCGCCTGGCACCATCACCAGGAGTACGAACTCACACTCATCACCGCCGGTATCGGCACCCGTTATGTGGGTACCACCGTGGAGCGCTACCAGCTCGGTGCCATGGTGCTGCTCGGCCCGGATCTGCCGCACACCTTCGCCTCCGAGCAGTCCGAGGCGAACGCCGAAGCGGTGGTCACGCAGTTCCGGTACGACTTCCTCGGCCCGGAATTCTTCGCCCTGCCCCCATTCCGTGTCGTCGACGGCCTGCTGGCGCGCTCGGCCCACGGGCTGCGCTTCGATCATGTCTCGGACGAGGTGCGCGCGCACGTGACCCGGCTCCCCCACCTGGAGGCCGTAACCCGGACCGTGTCGCTCCTCGACGTGCTGCGCCACCTCGCCGAGGACGCCACGGCCTCGCCGATCACCGGGCCCGGATACGTCATGGCCCCGGGCCTTGCGGTGCGCGATCGCATCGACGCCGTGTGCCGCTACCTTCAGCAGGCCCACACCGAGCCGGTGGAGCTGGCGGAGGTGGCGGCGCTGGCACACATGTCACCGACGTCCTTCAGCCGCTTCTTCCGCCGGGTCATGGGACGTACGCTCACCGACTACATCAATCAACTCCGGGTCGAGACGGCGTGCTCACTGCTGACCGCGACCTCCCTGCCGGTCACGGAGGTCGCCGCCCGCAGCGGCTACCGGAACCTCTCCAACTTCAACCGCCGCTTCCGCGAGCTGAAGGGACTGCGGCCGACGGAGTACCGGGCCGCGCATCCACAGACGGGGAACGGCTGACCCGGCCGGCTCAGTTGTGGAGTAGCTTTCCGACGGCGTCGGGATTTTATATCGCGCGCCTCCGCCCGGGGGTGCGGCGGCTCGGCGGTTCCGCGGCTCGGCGGGACCACATATCGTTCGGTGCGGTCAGGAGGGGCGGCAGAGGTCGTTGGCCGTACGGAGCACTGGTGGCGCGGTCAGCTCCGCGGGGTCCAGGTGTGCCGCGTTGCGTACGAGGAAGGCGTGGGACTCGCCGGCGAGAAGGGTGACGAGCATGTCGTCGACCTCGGCGTCGGGGGCGACCCGGTCGGCGAGCAGGGCTATGTCCCGGACGAAGGATGCGGCGTGCACATCCACCCGGTAGCCGCCTTCCACCGCGGTGGCATGTGCGGTCAATGCCTTTGCCTCGTAGGCAAGTTCGCGGTCCTCCAGGAAGGGCTGAACGACGCGGACCGCGCCGCTCGTTACCACGAGGACCTCCCGCTCGGGGGCATCCGGCTCCAGCAGCGAGCCGGGCAGATCCAGGTGGGTCACAGACCGGGGAGCCACGTCGAATTCGATGACGGCCGTGTCCTTCCCATGGCCGTCAAAAGACTGCCGCTCAGCCCTCGCCGTCCCCCTCCACCCGGCGTCGGTGTCATTCACGGCGACGAGTACGCGACGTCCGTCGCGTGGCTGGATCGTGAGCAGCCGCGGGGCGTAGGCATGGCGGAGCGCGTAGTAGAGCGGTTTGGGCCGGCCGTCGCCGTCGATGGCTGCCCAGGAGGTGACCGGCCAGCAGTCATTGAGCTGCCAGACAATGGCGCCGGCCGTGCGCGGCCACCAGGAGCGGAAGTGCTCGATGCCGAAGGCCACTGCTCGGGCCTGGTTGAGCTGGGTGGTCCAGTGCCAGTCGGCGAAGGTGGTGGGCCGGGGCAGGTGCGGGGCGAAGCCTCGCTCAAGTTTGCCGTTGCCGTCCTCGGCCCTCTGGTGCAGGAGGAAGGCGGGCGAGGTGGGGGTGAGCGGCCAGTCGTGGATCCAGCGCTGCAGGGTGGCCCAGGTAGGCGGACCCTGGAAGCCGAATTCGGAGCAGAACCGCGGAACGTGTTCGCGGTAGGCGGTGTAGTCGACCTCGTTCCACACCTGCCATTCGTGCCGGGTGCCGTGGTCGGCGTCGTTGGGGTGCACTTGGTCGACCGGGTGGCCGGGACTGTAGGGGCTGTTGGCGGCGTAGAACCTGGTGGGGTCGAGTTCGGCGACGATCCGCAGGAGCAGTTCGGTGTAGTAGCCGTGTCCCCAGGTGCGGCCGTCGAGTTCCGCGCGCCAGCCCCAGTCGCGGTAGCCCCACATGTTCTCGTTGGCGCCGTTCCACAGGGCCAGGGAGGGGTGGGAGACAAGCCGGGTGACGTTCTCGCGCGCCTCGGCCTCGATCTCGGAGCGCAGCGGCTCCTCCTCGGGGTATGCGGCGCAGGCGAAGGGGAAGTCCTGCCAGACGAGCATGCCGCGCTCGTCGCACACGTCGTAGAAGTCCTCGGTTTCGTAGATGCCGCCGCCCCACACACGCAGCAGGTTGATGTGGGCGCCGAGGGCCTGGTCCACCCTGTGGGCCAGGCGTTCGCGGGTGATGCGGGTGAGGAAGTGGTCGTCGGGTATCCAGTTGGCGCCCTTGACGAAGACGGGCCTGCCGTTGACGACGACCGTGAACGGCGTGCCGGTCTCGTCCGGTGCGACGTCGACGGTGATGGTGCGGAAACCGATGCGGCGAGTCGTGGTGTCCAGCTGCCTGCCTGCTGCGTCGCGTAGTTCCACGTCCAGGTCGTACAGGGGCTGGTCACCGTATCCGTGGGGCCACCACAAGGCCACGTCAGAGGCCTCCAGGGTCACCGTGGCGGAGGTGTTTCCGGCAGGCACCTGGACGTGCGCCTGGCGGCCGGCGACTTGGATCGCCAGCACCAGGTCGCTGTCGTCATCGGCCTTTGCCCGTTCGACTTCGGCGTGCAGTTCGACCCGTCCGATGCCGTGGTCCCCGACGGTGACCAGCGGGCGAACGCTCGCGAGGCGCGCGGTGGCCCACCGTTCCAGCCGTATCGGCTTCCAGATGCCCGCCGTCTGCAGGTCTGGTCCCCAGTCCCAGCCGAAGCTGCAGGCCATCTTGCGGATCGTGTTGAAGGGGTGCGGGTAGTTGTGGGGGCGTCCGAGTTCGCGCTCGGCCTCTTCCGCGTACTCCAGCGCCGGACGGAAGGCGACGACGAGTTCGTTGGTCCCGCACCGCAGTGCCTGGCGCGTATCGAACCGGTACGCGCGGTGCATGTTCGCGGTGGACCCCAGCGGCCGGCCGTTGAGTTCGACGGTGGCCACCGTGTCCAGTCCGTCGAAGGCCAGGTCGACGCGTTCGCCGGGGGCCGGCGCCGCCGCGTCGAAGGTGAGTGTGTAGTGCCATCCGGTGCGGTGCGCCCAGGCCAGTTCCTCCTCGGTCCGGTCGAGGTACGGGTCGGGGATGAGCCCGGCGGCGAGCAGGTCGAGGTGGACGCTGCCGGGCACCCGCGCCGGCAGAACCCTGCCCGCGATGTGTGCGGGAACCGGGCCTGTGGTGGACGACAGCCGCCAGCCGTCGTGCAGGATCTGATGGAATATGGCGATGTCTCCTGTGCTGCTCGGTGGACGGGCGGTCGGCGCCGGCCCTCGGGGAGACCTGGGCCTTGGTTCTCGTTCCGGCGTCACACGCCCGCGGTCCGCAGCCACTTCAGCTGTGCAAAGCGGTGTTCGGCGGTGCCGCCCTCGTGGCCGTTCCATGGGTAGACCTCGATGGACTTCTCCGAGTGGGCCCAGTGGTTGTAGGAGGCGAAGACCGTCGAGGGCGGGCAGACGGGGTCCATCAGCGCCACGGAGTACAGCGCGGGGCATGCGGCCCGGGCCGCGAAGTGCCGGCCGTCGACGTAGGACAGGGTGCGGAAGACCTGTTCGTCCGTGCCCCGCTGGGTCCTCAGGAACCGGACGATCTCCTGGTAGGGATCGCTGTCCGTCATCTCCAGAGCGCGACGGATGTGCGTCAGGAACGGCACGTCCACCAGGGCCGCGGCCACGTCGTCGCGCAGGCCGGCCACCGCGGTGGCGATGCCTCCGCCCTGGCTGGCGCCGCTCAGGCACACCCGGTCGGGGTCCACGGCGGGGTGCGCCTTCGCAGCATCCACCGCCCGCACGGCGTCGGTGAAGACCCTGCGGTAGTAGTAGCGTTCCGGGGCGAGGATGCCACGTGTCATGAAGCCCGGGCTCTGGGGGTTCGCGCCGCCGTAGGGGTCCGCGGTGGCGCCCGGGTGGTCGCCGCCCGACGCGCCCTGCCCTCGGGTGTCGACGACGAAGACCGCACGGCCCGAGGCCGGCCAGAGCAGGTGGTCGTGCGGGGTGCCGCGACCGCGCTGGTAGCCGACGTAGAGCATGACGCAGGGCACTGGACCCGCCACGTGCTTGGGCACGATCAGCCAGCCGGAGATGCGGTGCCCTCCCCACCCCGTGAACGAGGCGTCGTACACCTCGACTTCCGTCAGCGCCGCGTCGTACGGGCGGAACTCCGCTGCCAGGTCGTGGCCCGCGGCCTCGTCCAGGGTGCTCTTCCAGAAGGCGTCGAAGTCCTCGGGTTCGGCTTGTTCAGGACGATAGGTGCGGAGTTCGGCCAGCGGCATATCGAACAGGGCCATGCAGGGCTCCCAGGGGTGGCAGGCGTGGTGAAGGATCTGCACGCGCAACCACTGTATGCATCTCAACAGCTGCCCGTCTACCGCCCTCCCCCGGAGAAATACCGTCACGCCTTGCTCCGGTACAGCCCTTGACCGCTCTGCAAGCGCATGCAAGCGTTGCGGCAGGAGGAGGTGAGCGATGCCCACCAACGCACGTGTCGCCATCGTCGGCACCGGAAGTCGCGCTCAGCAGTTCACCGAAGGATTCGCCGAACGCGCGCACATCGAGGTCGCCGCCCTCTGCGACCCCAACCCGGTGCGCATGGCGCACCACAACCAGCTGCTGGCCGCCGCGGGACGGCCCCGGGCCCGCGCCTACGCCCCGGACGGCTTTGCGGAGCTGCTGCACGCCGAACGCATCGACACCGTCGTCGTCACCACCGTCGACGCGCTGCACGACGCGTACATCGTCCCGGCGCTGCGGGCAGGCTGCCGCGTCGTGACCGAGAAGCCCATGACCACCGACGCGGAGCGTTGCCGCCGTATCCTGGACGCCGTCACCGAGACCGGCAGCGACCTCTCGGTTGCCTTCAACTACCGTTTCAACCCGGTGCACGAGCTGGTGCACCGGGAGCTGCGCCGCGGCGCGATCGGCGACGTGCTGTCCGTGCATTTCGAGTGGCTGCTGGATGTGCGCCACGGCGCCGACTACTTCCGCCGCTGGCACCGTGAGAAGGACAAGAGCGGCGGCCTGATGGTGCACAAGGCCGGCCATCACTTCGACCTCGTCAACTGGTGGCTGGGCGCCCGCCCGGAACAGGTCTTCGGGATCGGCCAACTCGGCTTCTACGGACGCGAGAACGGCGAGCGCACGGGCTACCGCCGAGACTACGAACGCGCCCACGGGTCACCCGCCGCGGCGGACGACCCCTTCGCCCTGCACCTGGAGGACAACGAGGGCCTGCGGACCCTGTACCTGGACGCCGAGGGGGAGGACGGCTACCACCGCGACCGGAACGTCTTCGGCGACGGCATCACCATCGAGGACGACATGGCGGTCCTGGTGCGCTACGACACGGGTGCGTCCATGTCATACCACCTCACCGCCTACTCCCCCTGGGAGGGCTACCGGGTGATGTTCAACGGCACCGGTGGCCGACTGGAGTTGGAGGTCGAGGAAAGCAAGTGGCAGCGCCCCCACACGAAGCTCACCTCCGCCAAGGGCGCCGTGCACGGCGACACCGCGCTGGACAACGCGGGTGGCGCGCGCATCCTCGTACGGCCGCTGTGGGAGCCGCACCGTGAGTTGGAGATCCCGGAGTTCGACCACACCGGGCACGGCGGCGGCGATGCGCGGATGCTGCGTACGCTGTTCGACGGCGAGAAGAGCGAGGACGGTACGACGCCGACCGCCACGGCGGTGGACGGCGCGCTCGCACTGGCCACGGGACTTGCCGCGAACTCCGCGTTCGAGCAGGGTAGGCCCGTGAACATCGACGACGTGGTCCGCATCAAGTGAACGCCACCATGGCCGACGTGGCACGCGAGGCCGAGGTGTCCGCCTCCACCGTCTCGCGTGTCTTCAGCCTGCCGGAGGCGGTACGCGCCGACACCCGGGAGCGGGTGCTCGCCGTCGCGCGGCGGCTGGACTTCACACCCAACCGGGCGGCCAGCTCGCTCGCCCGCGGCCGCACCGGGACCCTGGGCCTGCTGGTGCCGGACGTGGTCAACCCGTACTACGCGGAGATCATCAAGACCGTGCAGCACCGGGCTCGCGCGAAGGACCACGCACTCTTCCTGGCCGACACGGGCGACGACCCGGCCGACGGTTTCGAGCTGGCGCAGGCCATGGCCCGGCAGACCGACGGCCTGCTGCTCGCCGGTCCTCGGATGACCGACGAGATGGTGCGTGAGCTGGCCGAGGCCGGTCCGGTGGCGGCGATCGGCGCCCGGCTGCCCGGGACCGACAGCGCGTATGCGGAGCTGGCGACCGGTATGCGGCAGACGGTCCGACACCTGGCAGCGCTCGGCCACACCCGGATCGTGTACGTCAACGGAACGCGCACCGCCCGCACGGACGGTCACCGACGGCCGGTGCAGGAGGCCTGCGACGAGTACACGGTGGAACTCGTCGAGCAGTTGGGCCCCTTCGACCTGACCTTCGACAACGGGGTGGCGGCGGCGGACCTGGTGCCCACCAGCGGGGCGACCGCGATCATCGCGCACAACGAGATGATGGCGCACGGCGTCGCCGGCGGTCTGGCCCGGCAAGGCCGGACGGTGCCCGGGGACTTCAGCCTGGTGACGGTCGACGACACGTTCATGGCGCGTACGATCCATCCGGCGCTCACCGCGCTGCACATCCCCATCGACGTGATGGGGGCTCGGGGCGTGGACCTGCTGCTCCAGCGGATCAAGGACCCGGACGGCGAGCCCCGGCACGCCGCGCTGCCCACGAGCCTGGTGGTCCGCGCCTCGACCGGGCGGCCGAACGGCGCGAACTCGTGAGCGCAGGCAACCGCGTCAAGGACCTGGGTTAGCACACCAGGGACACCAGCCCGCATCCGGCCCTCGCCGAAAACGGCGTTGCACACCAGCATCGAGTCCTCGAACCCCTGGCGGACGCACCATCCGCCGACTGAGCAGACGTCGTCACGCCCCCGGTACCTCAAGCCTTTCCACGCCGGGCGCACCGCGACCCCGACCACACCCGGTTTCTTGGGCCGCCACCCAATCCGGCAATCGCTCTCTCCCCCACCCAGAGAGCCGCACAGACAGTCCCTCCTTGCCGCCGAGGTGTCCACATCTCAGGGGTCCGGAGCCCCCCACGGGTGAACGGAATTCTCATGAGCCGCCCCAGCCTGAATCGGACCGTTCCAGCCATCCTCCTCCGCCGTCCCCTCCGGACGGTCTCCTGCCCCGGCCGCGTCAAGCGGGCTGCCACGGCGGCGTGGTGCTCGCCCTGACCACCGGCGCCGCCGGCGCGACGCGGCAGCCCGCCCGGGCGCCGCGGTCCGCCGAATCCGGCTTCCGGAACGGCAGCATCCTCCGGCAGCCGGATGAACCCAACCGTAAAGGCCGACCATCACGAAGAAGGAGGACGGCCTGTGAGATTCCGAGCGAAGGCTTCAATGATCGCAGCCGTTGTGCTGCTCGCGGGCTCCGGGGTCAACGCGAACGCCGACGCGAACGCGAACGCGACCCAGGATGCCACCGGTGCGCAACTGCTGCCGGCCGGGTATCTGGGCACGCTGGGCAGCCAGATCGTCGACTCGACCGGCAAGCGGGTGCGTATCTCGGCAGCGGCCCTGCACGGCAACTCCCGTTTGGACCAGACCGAGATAGTCAACCAGGACCAGCCGCTTGCCGGGCTGGACGCCAACATGAAGGCCATTCGCGACGCCGGCTTCAACACGGTGACGCTCGCCTGGAGCGACGCCAGCCTGCACGACAGCAACGCCGCCGCCTACCTGGCCGGCCTCGACGCAGTCGTCGCCTCGGCCAGGAGCCACCTCCTGAAGGTCATCCTGAACCACCACAACGACGAGGGGCAGGCCGGCAACGGCAACTGCCTGGCCCAGCAGGCGAACGGGCTGTGGTATGACAGCGGGCCGGGCACCGACGGTACCGACGGCTGCGGTAGCCGGGCACCGTCGAAGCGGTAGTGCCGGTCCGGATCGAACTCGGGCCACGGCTGATATGTGTTCACGCCGGGCTCGCCGCGCAGGTGGAACGCGCTGGGATAGGACTGTTCGTCCGCCGTGATGCGGGTCGACGTGGGAATGTAGCGGATGGTCAGCCCGCACCGCCGGTGTGGTGAGGTGTTCGCGTTGCTGCCGTGCACGATGTTGGGGTGGTGCACCTCGACGTCGCCCGGCGCCAGCACCATGTCGACGGCGGCCGACTCGTCGACGTCGACTGCGATCTCCTCGCCGAGCACGTTGTCCACCGCCGTGTTGGCGCGCATCGCCTCGATATCGCCGCGGTGACTGCCGGGGACCAGCCGTACGCAGCCATTCTCCGGCGTGGAGTGGTCGACGGCCAGCCAGAGTGTGACCACCCGCATCGGCTCCAGCGGCCAGAATGCCGCGTCCTGGTGCCAGAGCACCGGCTGTCCGGAATACGGCGGCTTGCTGATGTAGTGCGAGGCGAACAGCGCGATGTCCGGGCCGACGAAGGTCTCCGCGAGGTCCAGCAGCCGGTCGTCGGAGACCAGCCGCAGCCAGAACGGGTCGTCGCGCAGCAGGGTGTGGCCCAGCTGTTCGGGCCGCAGGTCCGGGTGGCGCAGCTGCAGCCAGTCGACGTGGCCGGCCGCCTCCCGCACCAGTTCCGGGTCGAGGACCTCACGGAAGACGGCGTAGCCATCGCGGTCGAAGCGGTCAAGGGCATCGCTCATCGGACTTCTCCCAGGATGCGCAGCGGGGCGGGTGCCCCGGTATGGATGGCATGGCCGTCCACCGCCACCTCGCAGTGGTCGGCCGCCAGCTTCAGATCGATCTCGTGGCCGCGGTAGCGCAGTCCGTGAAGTTCCAGGCCACCGGGGAGCCAGACGGGGGGCTTCAGGTCGAGCGCGCCGTCCGCCTGCGGACGCAGTCCGGCCAGGCCGAGCAGGACGGCCTCCGCGCCGGTCAGGCCGGCGATCACGTTGGAGCGGCGACCGCTCGGCGGGGCGGCGGGTCGGTCGCAGTAGTGGTCCTGCGGGTAGTAGGGGAAGTGCTGCCCCATCCACAGCACCCGGCGCAGCACGTCCCAAGCCAGCCGTGGCTCGTCCCGTTCCCACAGGGTCAGCGCGAGCTGGGGGGTCTCGCCGGTGTAGGCTCCGCCGCCGGACCAGTCCACGTCGCCCAGCTCGTAGTGCAGCCGGTCCTCGGCGGAGACACTGCTCACCCCGTACGGCGCGAGGAAGGCACCCTCACGCAGGTGCGCCAAGAGCGCGTCGGCCATCGGCGGAGTGCATGCGCCGGCCCGCAGCGCGTCGAAGCCCTGGATCGAGTAGGCGAGCTCGCTGTGGCCGTCGGGGTAGCGGCTGCGGAACCAGCCCGCCCCGGCGTCCCACAGCTCCTCCGCGACGGCCTTGCGAATGAGCTGTGCCCGGGCCCGCAGCGGGGCCGCCAGAACCGGCGCGTCGCTCACCTCCGCCAGTTCCGCCAGCAGGTCGAGGCTCCAGGCCCGCTCGGCGTTGGGGCTGGCGACGACGTGCTCCCAGCCGGCGGAGCGCATCTCCAGCAGGTGCTGCTGAGCGCCGTAGTCGCGCAACTCGCCGACGGCCGGGAAGCGGTCGGCCAGCCGCTCCTCCGTCTCGTGCAGGCGCGCCACCAGGTCGGGGGCGATCCCGTCGTGGCAGGCCGCGGCGTGCGCGAGCATCACCAGTGACCAGCCGCTGTAGGCGTATGCGACGCCGGTGCCGCTGCCGTCGGGGGCGATGGCGTAATGGTCCGTCAGGTCGGCCTTGACCATGGCCTCCACGATGTCCGCGACGCCGCGGCCGAGCATCAGGGAGAGGGTGTGCGGGGCGTAGCCGCCGGTGTCCCAGGCGTATGCGCACAGCGCTCCGCCGTCGATGCCGGAGGTGGCGGGGAACGGGACGGTGGCGAAGGCCGGGTTGTCCCACAGGCAGACCAGGCCGCTGGCGAGGGACCGGCGGTAGTAGGCGTCCAGTCCCGGCACGTCCGTGATCAGCCTGGGCACCCTTTCCAGGGCGCCGGCGGTGCGCTGCTCGACCAGGGCGCGGGAGTCGGCCGCCCACTGGCCGGGGGTGCCGTCCGGGCTGCTGCCGTCGAGCAGTACGGCCAGGTCGAAGTGGGCCTCGTCGGCCGGGCCGAGCTGTGTGGTCAGCGGCCCGTGCGCGAGCGTCGCCCGGTCCCGCGCCGCCGTGTCGGGCTCGGGCGGCATCCAGCCCCACTCCCCCAGCGGCACCTCACCGACCGGCCCTGTTGTCAGTTCGGGCAGCAGACGCAGGGGTAGCGTCCGCCCGGAGCGGTTGCGCACGGCGATGTGCAGCACGTAGCCGGGGAGGCCGTGCAGGGGTGTCAGTTCCGAGCGCACCAGCAGTGACACCAGCCGCCCCTCGTGTCGGCGGTGGTAGGTGCCGCGCCGCTCGATGCCGTGCAGTCGCCAGGTCCCGCCGGCCGGCAGCAGTCCGGTGCCGTGCATGCCCGGGGCACCCGTGTCGCTGACGGGGATGCCGTCGGCTTCGAGTGCGACGGCCAGTCGCGCCCGAGGGGCGGCATAGGGCGGGGCGTAGCAGGCGCCCACCCCGCACACCGTGCCCGGGGCGAGTGCTGCCGTGGACCAGCCGCTGGCGGTCCACAGTGTCTCGGCGACACCCTGGCGCAGATCGAAGTCGAAGTCGCGGGTCTCATAGCCTGTCACAGGCTGATCTCCTGTTTCTGCTGCGCGGACTGGTAGGCCGCGAGAATCACCTTGAGCACGTCCGTGCCCTCTTCGTGGGTGTGGACCGGCCGGGTGCGGTCCCGTATCCGGTGGATGAAGTCGGTGCACACGGCCGCATGGGAGTCGATCACCGCACAGTCGATCATGGTGGTGGCTCCGCCGCGTACTTTGTGGTGCAGCGTGGTCCCGTCGCTCCACAAGCTGCCGTTCTCGCCCACCACGGAGAACTTCTCGGTGTGCGGAGCCGCTTCGTACGCCCAGCTGGTCACCACCTCGCCGACCGCGCCGTCGGCGAAGCGCACCAGCACCCGGGCGGAGTCCTCCCCTTCCATGAACGTCAGCCGGTGGGTGCTGAGCATCGCCGTGACCGCCGCCGGGCGGGCGGACGCCAGGTACAGCAGCAGGTAGGTGGGGTGGTAGCCGGTGTCGATGAGCTCGCCGCCGCCACTGGTGGCCGCATGGGCGCGCCAGCCCATCGTCGAGGGGTCGAAGTCGTTGAAGAAGCTGTCGGTGGTGCGCAGTTCGTAGACCCGGCCCAGCGCGCCGGAGTCGATGAGGTCGCGGGCGTGTGCGACCGCGGGCAGGGTGAGCTGGTTGTGCGCGCACATCAGGGTGACCCCGGCGGAGTTCACCGCGTCGGCGATCCGGTCGGCCTCGTCGAGCGTGAGGCACAGCGGCTTCTCGCACAAGATGTGTTTGCCGGCCTCGGCGGCGGCGATGACGGCGGCGGCGTGCAGATGGTGGGGCAGACATATGTCGACGGCGTCGATGTCGGCCTCGGCCAGCATGCGTTCGTACGAGTCGAACGCCTGGGCGCCGCCGGCCTGCCGGGCGCGCTCGCGGGCGGCGTCCGGGTCGACGTCGGTGACGGCGGTGACGATGGCCTGGCCGGGGACGGCGAGATAGCCCCGCAGATGGGAGCGGGAGATGTTCCCGCAGCCGATGAGGCCGACGGAAACAGTCATAGGGGGCTTCCTTCCTCAAGGCCGCTGCGGGTGGCGGCGGCCATCAGGCGGGTCAGGTCGAGGCCGAGGGCGAGGTTCTCCTCGTCCCGTGTGCCTTCGATGACGTGGCGCACGAAGTGGTCGAAAGGCGTGCCGGTGGCCTGCGGTACGGGTAGTTCGCGCCAGTCGCCGCCGGTACGCCGAAGCAGCAGCCGGGGCTCGGGCGTGCCGTACACCAGTGAGCCCTCGGTGCCGTGCAGCTCGATGGAGAAGGGGGAGACGGGTGTGGTGAAGGACGCCTCCACCACAGCGAGGGCGCCGTCCGCGCAGCGCAGCACGGCGACAGCGTTGTCATCCACGGCGCGCTCGGTCACATGGCCGAAGGTCGCGGTCACTGTCTCGGGCATCCGGCCGAGGAACAGCCGGGCGAGGTACATCGGGTGGCAGCCGAGGTCGATGAGGGCGCCTCCCCCGGTGGCGGCCGGGTCGTAGAAGTGCTCGGGCAGCCAGCCCTCGACCGCGCCGCCGTGGGCGAGGCGCACCCGCACCAGGGTGAGGCGGCCGAGTTCCCCGGCTGCCAGCACCTGGCGGACGGCCGCCGTGTAGCCCTCATACAGCCGCGGGAGCGCGAGCATCAGCGCCACGCCGGACTTCTCCGCCGCGGCGGAGATCTCGGCGCACTCGGCCGGTGTCGGGGCGAGGACCTTCTCGGTGAAGATGTGTTTGCCCGCTGCCGCAGCGGCCGTGATGACCTCACGGTGCGCGGTGGTCGGGCAGGTGACCACCGCCGCGTCGACGTCGTCGCGGGCCAGCAGTCCGCCGAGGTCGGGGTGGAAGTGGACTCCGAGTTCGTCGGCCCAGCCGCGCCCGCGGGCGGGGTCCTCGTCCCAGACGGCGGTGATCTCGGTGTCGGGGTGCTCGCGCGCCTGGCGGGTGTAGTCACGGGCGTGCACATGCCAGAAGCTGAGAATGGCAAGGCGCAGGGTCACGAATGCTCCTTCCTGAGGTGTGTCCCGTAATCCCTGGTGGATCAGTGCACGGCGTCGGATGCGGTGCGTCGCACGGCGGAGGGACGTCCGCGTACGGGATGTATTCGGGCGTTCCGACAACCCGGCGAGGTGCCGTAGCTGACACCGTGCGCCCGCCAGGGATCACGGGACAGCCCTTAACCTTTGACAGCGCCGGCCAGGCCGTTGACGAAGTAGCGCTGCAGCAGCACGAAGACCACCACGATCGGCACGAGCGAGATCACGGAGCCCGCGCACAGGAACGTCCAGTCCGTGGAGTTCTCGCCCAGGAACGAGTACATCCCCACCGGCAGCGTGCGCAGTTCGGGCGTGGAAAGGGTGAAGACGAGCGGGATGAAGAAGCTGTTCCAGGCGCTGATGCAGGTGAACAGCCCCACGGTGGCGAGCATCGGCCCGGACAGCGGCAGCATCACACGCCAGAAGGTCTGGTGGAAGCTCGCACCGTCCACCTTCGCCGCATCCTCGATCTCCCGGTCCATGGTGGAGAAGTAGCCCATGAACAGGAAGGTGGCGAACACCAGGCCGCTGGAGGACTGCACGATGACGACGGCCCACAGTGTGTTGAGCAGGTGGAGTTCGCGCACGATGTCGAAGATCGGGATGATCGTGTAGCCGTGCGGCAGGAACAGGGTGACCGAGATCAGCCCGAGACAGGCCTTGCGGCCGGGGAATTTGGTGCGGGCCAGGACGTAGCCCGCCATGGAGGTGGCGAACAGGGTCAGGACGACCGAACCGCCCGCGACGACAAGCGTGTTGAAGAAGTAGGTACCGAAGGACGCGCCCTTCCAGGCGCTGCTGTAGTTGGAGAGATTTATTCCGTCCGGGAACGGGTTCAGGCCCTTGGAGAAGAAGCCGTCGGCACTCTTGAGGGAACTGCCCAGCATCCACAGGAACGGGAAGAGCCAGAGAAGACCGCCACCGAGGAGCAGGAGATGGGTCAGGGACCGACCCGCCGTGCGGCGGACGACCGCGCGGCGGCGCGCGGGTGTCCGGCCCCGGCGGGCAGAGGAGACGAGAGCTGCCATTGCGTTGTCTCCTTTCAGGCGCGCCCGGCGGCGCGGCGCTTGGCGATGGACCGGAAGATGAGCACCTGCAGTACGGCGAAGACGATGAGGAGCAGGCCGTAGAAGAAGGACGCGGCGGAGGCCAGGCCGACGTTCGGCTCGGTGGCCTGGGCCTGGTTGCCGCCGAAGGCCAGGTGGTAGATGTACGTGTTCACCACCTCGGTGCCGAAGTACGGGCCGCCGCCTGTGATCACCTGCACCAGGTCGAACACCTGGAACGCGCCGATGAAGGCGAGGATGACGATCATCAGTCCGACCGGGCGCAGCAACGGCACCGTGATGTTCACGAAGGTGCGCAGGCGGCCCGCGCCGTCGATCTTCGCCGCCTCGTAGACCTCTTCGGGGATGGTCTGCAGCCCGGCGAGGAAGTACACGAGGTTGTAGCCGAGGGTCTGCCAGATGCCGACCACGACGATGATCCCCAGCGCGATCTTCGGGTTGCCGAGCCAGTCGACGGGCCGGTCGACGAGGTGGGCGTCCAGCAGCCAGCCGTTCAGGGTGTCGCCGAAGTTGGAGAGCATCAGTTGGACGACGACACCGACGACGGCCGGTGAGGTTACCACCGGCAGGAAGAACAGCGTGCGGTAGAAGGCGGAGAAGCGCAGGCTCTTGTTGTTGAGTACGAGCGCCAGCGCGAGTGCGATGACCAGTTGCACGGGCACCACGACGATGGCGTACACGAAGGTGTGACCGACGGCTCGCCAGAAGATCGAGTCGTGCACGATCTGCCGGAAGTTGTCGAGGCCGACGAAGTCACCGGGTGAGCCGATGCCGTTCCAGTGGTAGAAGGTGTAGGCGAGTGAGCCGAAGATCGGGTAGATGACGAAGGTCAGGAGCAGTATCAGCAGGGGGGCGAGGTAGAGGTAGCTCCACCCGCCCGCGCGGAGCCGGTGCCACAGGCTGGGCTTCGGTGCTGCTGCCGGGAGGGCCGCCTCGGGCCCGCCGGTGGGCGAGCTCGGGGCGGCGGTGTCAAGGAGTTGCACAACTTCCTCCGGTTTACGCCGGCTTGGGCTCGTACGGCTTGGTGGGATCCCAGTCCTTGAACAGCCAGTCGTCCAGGCTGACTTTTGCACCCTTGGCGCGGGCCGCCTGCACACCGTCGGCGAGGGCCTTGTTCCGGCGGTCCTCCAGGGCGGTGAGAGAGTCGCTGACGTTCTTCAGCTGCCCGGTGTACAGGCCGGTGAGCACGTCGGGCAGGTCCGGTGTGACAGAGGCGATGCTGACCTTCGACACCTCGGGATTGCGGATCGCGGGGACGGGCCACGGCAGCGCGTACTTGCGGAGGTCGACGAATGCCTGGAAGACCTTGGAATCGATCCTGGCCCTCTGGTTCGCCTGCGGGAAGATCGACAGCCCCTGCTCCGCCTCCACCCAGCGCTGTCCGGCCGCAGGACTGTGCAGCCAGTCGAACCACTCCCAGGCCCCGTCATAGACCTTCGAGTCCTGGGACATTGCCCACACCTGGCCGCCCGGCTGGTAGTAGAAGAACGCCTCCGGAGTCTCGGTCGGCGACGGCAGCGTGGTCAGGCTGTAGTCGGTGAACTTGTGTTCGGTCCAGGTCGACTGGTTCCACACGCCACCGACGATCATGCCGAACTTGCCGCGTTCGAAGAACGCACGGGCCTGTTCGTCGCCTATGGACATCGAGGACGGGTAGATGTAGCCCTTCTTCTTCCACTCCAGCAGCAACTCGACGAAGTCGGCGTAATTGCGGTCGGAGCCGAACGTCCACTTGCCGACCCGGTAGTCGAGGCCGTCCACGCCGTAGCCGGCGGGTGAGCCGGCGCCGCGTACGAACAACTCGACCCACCAGGGAAGCATGGCGTTCTGCGCGTTGCCGAATCCGAGGCCGTACGCTTTACCACCGGTCTTCTTGGTGATCGCATCCGCTGCGGACGTGACGTCGTCCCAGGTCTTGGGGATCCTCACGGAGCCGTCCGCGTTGGTGATCCCGGCTTCCTTGAACAGGCCGTTGTGGATGTACAACTGGAGCCAGGCCGAGGTGCCGCCGAACGGCGCGCTGTACACCTTGTCCTCGACCATGTTCACGCCGTTGAAGAAGCTCCCGTCGGGAAATCGGCTGCGCCACTGCGTGGTGGCGTAGCTGTCCAGCGAGCGGAGCCAGCCCTTGCTCACCTGCGCGTCGAACTGCGGGCTCTTGGGGATCATCAGCATGTCCGGGGCGTTGCCGCCGCGGAAGGCGAGGTTGACCAGGTCGGGGTACTTGTCGCTGACCTGGACCGTGCGCTTGATCCTGATCTTCGGGTACTTCTTCTGGAAGAGCTCGATCTCGCGCTCCAACCACGGTGCCTGACTGACGTACCAGTCCCAGTGGTTGACCGTCGTGGTGCCGGGTGCCGTGGAGCCGGACGACGACGAGCAGCCCGCGACGGCGGTGGTGAGTGCGGTGCCGCCGAGGGCGGCGGAGGCAGCCAGGAAGCCCCGTCTGGAGAAGTGTGACATGCGGGCTCACGCTCCGTTCTTGAGCGATGCGTCGTCGAGGAGGAGATCACCGGTGCCGGAGGTGGTGCTGACCCACCATTCGGCCTTGGAAAGGGTCTTGCCGTCGAAGTCCAGCGACACGGCAGAGGAGGTGGACAACTTCGTCCAGCCGCTGGTCGAGGCGGTACCGGAGGCGAGCGGGATCGATTCGGAGGTGCCGTCGGTGTACGACAGCTTCAGCTTGACCTGTGCGGTGGTGTCGGCGCCCGAGGCCAGCCGCACCCAGGCGCTGGAGGTGTAGCTCTCGCCGTCGGTGACCTGCACGCCTTCGGCCGGTCCCTGCCACTCGGCGGTGCGGCCGGTGGAGCGGATCGCGACGGAGCCGGAGTGGACGTTCCTGGTGTCGGGCTTCACCGTGCTCGGGCTGAAGCCGTACCAACCGACGCTGCCCAGCTCGGCGTTGCCGTTACCCAGCAGATCGGAGTCGTCGGACGGCTTGCCGTCGGCGACCACGGTGATCGTCCTGCCCTCGTTGGACCCCATGCGGACGCGCACCTTCTCAGTGGCACCGTTGGCCGTCACCGTCACCAGGTAGTCGCCGACGAAGCCGCGCGTGTCGTAGTCACCCGAGGCGTTGGTGGTACCGGAAGCGTTGGTCCACCACTCCTTGGTCACCAGGTCGTGCCACATCTGGCCGTTGGGCTTGAGGGACCAGTCCGCGTTGTAGAGCGCGGCCAGCGGGTCCCAGATGCCCTTCTCCCAGATCCCGAAGGTGCTGATCCCGGTCACGTCGGGATGACTGAAGAGGATGGTCAGGAAGTCACGGGTGTAGTCCGCCTGCAGCTGCTGGTCGGCGGTGGTGATGTCGAACTCGGTGGCTTCCAGGGGCAGTCCGAGGGAGGCGTACCGGTTCAGCAGTTGGTAGATGTCCGCGGGAGCAGTGGGCTGCAGAGCGGTGAAGTGGCCCTCCAGACCGATCCCTTCGACCGGGTAGCCGCCGTCCTTGATCCGCTTGACCAGATTGTAGACGTAGTCCTGGTGGCGCTTGCTCCAGCCGTTGTTCTCCAGCAGGCCGTAGTCGTTGAGGACCATGCGGGCCTTGGGGTCGGCCTGCTTGGCCAGGACGTACCAGCGGTTGATCTCGTCGGGGCCGAGGATGTCCTGCAGATTGTGTTCGGAGTACGGCTCGTTGACGACGTCCCAGCTCTCGACGTTCCCGGTGAGCGAGCCGGTCTCGTCCGCGAGGTGGCCGTCGACCCGGGCCCGCAGCGCGGTCGGGTCGTCCTGCAGGTTCTGCAGATCGGCGGGGAGATACCCCCATGAGGGCCAGACGAGGTTGTGGCCGCGGAAGGCGAAGCCCTGCTGACGTATCCACTTCAGGGCCGGCTGGGTGACGGTCTGCTGGTAGACGCTGTTCTCCCAACGCGTCCACTTGAGGTCGTTGGCGAGAGTGAGCTGGTTGAAGTCGCCGTTGCTGAGGGCCTGGCGGTACTTCTGGCCGTCCGTGGTCCCGCTCATCATCTGGGCGGCGTCCACGGCGGTGCCGAACTTGAAGGCGTGCTGCTGCATGTCCGCCTTGACTGTTGCGCCGGGCACGGGGTCGCCGTTCTCGTCGACGACCTTCACCTTCAGATCGCCCTTGCGGTACTCGTCGATCCGCCGGTCCGCGTCCGAGCGCCACGCGGCACCGGCCTCGCGGCCCTCGTAGGTCACCTTCGGGAAGCCGGCCGGGTCGCCCGGGCCCCAGTCCCGCACCGAGACACCGGCGACCTGGAGTGTCTGAGCGCCGTAGCCGAGCCAGAAGTTGACGTGTGCCTCGCCGGCCGCGTAGTCCTCGGCGATCCGGAAGGGGAAGGTGAACTTCTGCCAGGCGGACGTCAGTCGCAGCGCCGCGTTCGCGGACTTCTTGTACGAACCTCCGTTACGTTCGAAGACAAAGGTGGCGCTGCCGGCATCCGAGCCGGCCGGCGTTGTGACCGAGCGAGCCCAGAACGTCGCCACGGCCGCGTCCCCCGCCTTGACCGCAGCGGCGGTTGGCGCGCCCAGCGTGATCTCGTACTCGCCGTCGAGACCCGCGCTCTTCGGGGCCGATGTGGTGGCGATCTGCAGCGCCTGGGCGAAGTCGGGCGAGCCGGAGACGGGAACGATCTCGTGCTGCGGGGCCGGATCTCCCTTCACCTCGGTGAAGCCGGTCAAGGGGTCCGAGCCCATGATCTCGACCGGGTCGGCGGCGGCGGTATCCGCGCCCGGGACCGACTGGAGGCAGAAGACGGTCAGAAACAGCGCGGCGAGAAAATACACCGGCTTTCCCACCAGGGATCTGCGGCGGGCATTCCTGGGATTTATGCAATGCCTCATGGATGACCCTTCCGGGTATTTGGTGGGCACGATGCCCTATTGCATCGTGCTGCGGCTCCACCGGTGGGACGTGTGAGGCGGTACATGGATTTCAGTCTGCGGAAGGTGGCTAATGGATTTCCGGTGCGGGAGCGGTGCTGTCCCGGACGATCAATTCGATGGGCAGAACAATGCGCTGTGACTCGCCGGATGGGTTGTCGTCCAGCGCGGTGAGGAGTATGGCGGCGGCACGCCGCCCCATCTCGGCGAACGGCTGCCGGACCGTGGTGAGGGCCGGACGCACATGGGCCGCGGCGTCGATGTCGTTGAACCCGATCACCGACATGTCCTCCGGCACCCGCACGCCGGCCATCGCGAGCTCGTCCAGCACGGTGAAGGCCGCCGAGTCGTGGTACGCGAACAGTGCCGTAGGGCGACGGTCCGGCGGCAACTGCAGCAACTCTCGGGTACGGGTGCGGATCACCGCGTCCTCGAAGCCGGTGTCGACGTCCAGTTCGGGTTCGGGTTCCAGGCCGGCTTCGCGCAGGGCGTCCCGCAGCCCGCGCCGCCGCTCCTGGACGTACGGATGGTCGAGGGGACCGAGGATACTGGCGATCCGGCGGTGGCCGAGGCCGAGCAGATGACGGCCGGCCAGCAGCCCCCCGCTGTAGTTGTCGGCCCCGGCCGCGGGCAGCTCGCTCTCGGCGCCGAGGGTGTCGACAAGGACCATGGCCATCCCTCCGTGGTGCAGATCGACCAGGCGGTCCATCGGTTGCTGGTCATGGGCCACCACGATCAGCCCGGCGCACAGGCCGGAGCTCACGACCCGGTCGATGGCACCTCCGTAGTCACGTTCGTTGGTGCTGGTGAACAGGAGGATCTCGTACTTGGTGTTCTCGACCACCTTCGCGACGCCGTAGTTGATGTCCGCTATGAAGCGCCAGGTCAGACCGGGCACGATCATGCCGATCAGACCGGTGTTTCCTCTGGCGAGCGCGGTGGCGGCGAAGCTCGGCACGTAATTGTGCCGTTCCATTACGGCGAGCACCCGGCGTCGTGTAGCCGGGTCCACCTTGGGGCTTTCGTTCAGTACCAGGGAAACCGTGGACTTCGACAGTCCGGAGAGTCGGGCAATATCGCGGATCGTCAGCTTTGCCATTCGTTTCTCTTTCCGTTGGACTGGTCCAACGAGACGCTGTCACTTGGCTGTTGGACCAGTCCAACGCTGGTTGTGGAACTTATCGTTGGACTGGTCCACCGTCAGCGCATCGAACAAAAAAGGTTGAGCAGAGGACGAATCAGAGCTGTTTGCCAACCGTCTGCCGGCGCGAGAGAAGGCCACCGGGGATCATCGGCAGCGAGCCGACCACGTGGCCCCCTACCCGGCTGATGACGGGGAGCCGGCAGCCGCGCCTCGGTACCGCGACGGTGTGGTGCGGGTGTCACGGCGGAAGGCGGTGGCGAAGTGCTGCGATGAGGAGTAGCCGAGGTCGGCCGCGATCATGGTGATCGGCAGGTCGGTCTCGGCCAGCAGCAGCCGGGCGCGCTCCATCCGCAGGCGGGCACGGTACCGGCCCGGTGTCTCGCCGCTCTCCGTGCGGAACAGTTCGGCGAAGTGGGCCGGCGACAGGTGTACCGCATCGGCGAGGGCGTCGACCGTGACGCCCTCGGCAAGGCGGTCCTCGATGAGTCTTTTGGCCGTTGCCACGGCGGGGTGCATGGCCAGATGGCGGCCTGGCGGCCGGCCCTCGGCCAACCGCGACGCCTCTGTCACAAGGAGGGCTGCGGTGTACGTCAGTCCAGCCGTGCGCAACGGCTGGTGTGTGGTCACCTCGCGCAGGAACAGCTCGAAGGGCGTGATCATCGACCCGGCATCTGTGATGACGAGCGGCCGGCGTTGCCGCCAGATCGGGTGCAGGGTGTCCGGCGGCACGATCTCCGCGGGCGCGAGCGCGGCGAAGTAGAAGTGGTACGGCGCCGTGCTGGAGGCTGTCATCGCATGCGGCACGTGCGGTGGCACCGCCAGCAGCCCACGCGCAGGAACCTGCCAGGTCCGCTCTGCCACGGTCCACTGCGTCGGCGGGCCGGCCAACTGCAGATACAGCTCCCACGCCTCGTGGGTGTGCGTGCGGATGACCCAGCTGGTCGGGGCGTGTTGATCGCCGGCGTGGAGGAGTCCGGGAACTCCGGCGTGCCGCAGATGAGCATGGAATCCGGCACTGAGTCCCGTGGGGCGATCGATCGACACCCGAGAATTATGTACAAGTGCCCAAGGCTCCTGCACGCAGATGCAGGGGATCTCCTCGTAGCGTCCTGGGCATGGCGAACAAGACTGACACCTTCCTGCCGACCGACGAGGACGTGGCGTTCTACCGGGAGAACGGGTACTGGATCTCCCCGCCGATCCTCACCGACGACGTACTCGACACCGCCGAGCGGGGCATGCGCCGCCATCACTCGGGCGATGTGGACCATCAGCTGCCCGGTGACCGAGACAGTGGCCGCTGGGGATGGCGATCTGATGACGGCGACGTGCTGCGCAAGAACGACTACGCGTCGCTGAGGGTTGACGAACTGGCCCTCCTGGTCCGCCAGTCCGTCATCGCCGGGTGTGCCGCACGGCTCGCCGGAATTGAGGAGATCCGGCTGTGGCACGACCAACTGCTGTACAAGCCAAGCGGCTCGGCGCGGCAGGGCAACGTGGGCTGGCACACGGACCGGCAGTACTGGCGTGGCTGCTCCAGCCAGGCGATGCTGACCGCGTGGGTTCCGTTCCACGACATCACCGAGAGCCATGGACCAGTGATGTTCGCAGCGGGCAGCCACCGCTCGGACGAGCAGACGGACCTCAGCTTCTTCGACCAGGATCTGACCACGTTCGACCGTTACGCCGCCGAGCACGACCTGCGCATCGTCAGCGCCACCCTCACCCGAGGGCAGATCAGCTTCCACCACTGCAGGACCGTCCACGGCAGTGGCCCCAACCACAGCGGCGACCCACGCCGGTCGATCGCCATTCACCTGCAGCCCGGCGAGAACCACCACGTCACCGCGCACAACCCCGACGGCACCATCGCCACGCACGGCAACGACGACCTGACCGCGGGCCGTCCCGACGGCACCCCCGACTACGCGGATCCCGCCGTGTGTCCACGGTTGTGGCCCACAGCACCTTGATCTCGCTGTTCCGCATCCGAGCGGCCCGACGAGAGCCGAGGGCCGCTCGCCCGACACGCTCGCGCTTCGGCGGGGGCGAGAATCTGCTTGAGCCGGTGACCTGGTCGTCATCGGGACGGCGGGTGATTCTCGTCCATATGGCCTGGGACAGCAGACGCGGGCGCCACCAACAAGGCAACTGTCCTTGGAGGTCAGGAGGTCGGAGAGGGGGCGCAAGGAAGTGGCCGCCGACGGTGCGGCTGCTGTGTAGCGGCCCGTTCCTCCCTTGCGCACGGGCCGCGGAACCGATCGGGCATGATCGGGCATCCGATGGTGCCGCTGACGGCCATCAGGCGCTTCTGACCGGAAAGACCATTCACGCACCACCGCAATGCGCCCCTGTCGGTCGAAGGCCGCCGGCGCCTTGTCGAACGCTGCACGTCCGGGGAAACGGAAGTGGACCCAACCACCATCCCCAGGACGCCCACCCCTGCCGGAAGAACTACGCGAACTGATCATCCGTCTCGGCGCCCAGAACCCATCGTGGGGTTTCCGCCGTGTTCACGGAGAACTACATCGCCTCGGTCACACAACCAGCGCCGCAACCGTCCAACGCATACTCCGAGGTGACGAACACCGCCACGTACCGGGTGCTCATCGGCTGGACCTGACCCGCGAGGAGGTTTGCGAGTGGCGGGGGCGGGCGATGAAGGACCACCAGGTCGTGTTCGACCACATCGACCAGTACGGCGAGATCTCGGCAAGACGTCTGTTCAGCCACCGGCTGGTGGCCGAGCGGGCCCGGGAGCTCCCGGCAGTCGGCGCCACGCTGCGGGAGCGATGGGCGGCCATCGCCCCCGAGTTGGCCCGGCACGTCGCCGCCGCGGCGTACGACGCGCACTCCGGCCAGCTCACCGTGTGCCCGGAGTCGTCGGCCTGGGCGACGAAGGCCCGCCTGGAGCAGACCCGCGTCATCGAGGCCGTCAACGCCGCGGCGGGCCGGACGGTCGTCCGCGCGGTGCGGATCCTGGCGCCCGGTTCGGTGACCGCGCCCGACCCGCCGACACCACCCCGGCGGCCACGGCCGACGCCTCCACAGGCCCGGTGAGGACGCGGGAAACGGCGTGCGACGGGTACCGCCGCGCGCTCGCCGCGCACCAGAATGTCGCGCCGCCGCACCGGGTGGACCCGGGCATCACGAAGGCGGTACGCCGGGGCGCTGTTGGTTCTTGAGCAGGCCACCGTCGACTACCTGAACGCCGTCGAGAATCTGGCCTGGCATCAGAAGCCGTATCCCAACCGAACTTGATTGTTTGATTCCTGCTGGTCAGGCATGGTTTCGCTTGGGGTGAGGGAGGCATGCGCCGTCTTGTGTCCGCTTCGTGGTCGAGGGGTGCGTGGTGGCGTCGGTGCTGGGAATGCTGGAGGAGCAGGGGGCGGCTGCCCGTGTGCGGGTGGAGGGCCTGCGGGAGGAAGTCGCGCGGCTGGCTGAGGTGTTGGAGGCCGCGGAGATCGAGCTGGACCGGCGGGTGATCACAGGGGAGGAACTGGTCGAGGCCCTGGCAGTCTCCGCGGCCGAGGCCACTGCCGTGTCCGAGGCGGAGAAGGAAGCGGCGCCCCTGCTCGCGCCGGTGCCGGGCTCAATGGTGCCGCCTTGGCGGGAGGGGCTGCCGGTGACGGCTCTGGCGTCGGACTGTCAGCGGATTCTCGGCGTGCTGGAACAGCGGCGGTCAGCGGGTCACGGGTCGCTTCGAGCCAGGGAGATCACGGTGGAGCTGGGCCTTGGGACGACGCCGGCGAGGGTCAAGGGGGTGCGGTCGAAGACCAGACGTCTGGCGGAGCGCGGGTGGCTCCTCCTGGAGACGTCGGGGGCATTCAGTGCCGGCCGGCAGCCCGTGGCCGTGCCTGGTACCGGACGAAGGGCGGCGCCCCGCTGCTCGGGGCGGCACCTGGGGAGCCGGGTCGTGACCGCGCGGAACCTGGTCGGAGCTGAGTGGGCGCAGTATCGGCTACGTCTGTGTGCTGATCACCACGGCGAGCAGCGCGATGAGCAGGGTGGGCGTGCCGCCGAAGGCGACACGCCCACGACGTGAAGAAAAAGGGGTACGGCAGCATGCGCCTGTCGCATCCGCTGGTGGGGGAACTGACGCTGCGCTACGAGACTCTCGCGCTCCCCCGGCGACCAGGAGCAGTCGCTGACGGCCTACCACGCCGGGCGCGGCTCCCCCTCGGAGGAGGCGCTGCGCCTGCTGACCAGTTGGGGAGCGGACGCCTCGCAGGAACGGCCGGCGGTACACGACGCTGAACGGAACATCGGCCTGCGCGACAGGCGGAGGCCATCCTGATCGGCTGATCGGCGGGCGACAGACACCCAAAGGCTCCGGGAGCAGCCGCGTTCGTGGGCACGCCCTCCTGGGGCGGATTCGTCGCGCTACGGACTCCGCCACGCCAGAGATCATGCGAAGACGCCGACGGCGAGCATGAGGGTGGCTGCGCCGTGGCGCAGGCCGTGCGGGCGGACCGGGGGCGGCGGCCAGACGCTCGGCCGGGCCGGTCAGCTCGTAACGGCCGGTGTGGCCTGCAGCTCCTCGATGACGCTGGCGAGATGGGCTCGTGCCGCTGCCTCGGCCGCTGGGCCGTCGCCCGCCACGATCGCCTCGATGATCGCCAGGTGCTGGGGCAGTGACTTGGTGGGGCGGCCGGGGCGCAGGGCCAGCCGGAACTGGTAACGGACCATCTGGCCCTTGAGCCGGTCCAGCAGCCCGTCGGCCACTTTCTGACCGCTCATCTCGGCGATGCGCGAGTGCAGTCGGCGGTTGAGTGCGGAGTACGCGTTGAGATCGCCGCCGGTGACGGCCTCCCGCATGCTGTCGCCGATCTCCCGCAGGCTCTCGCGCTGCTCGGTGGAGGTGCGCTGAGCGGCCCGGCGCGCGCACAGGCCCTCCAACACGGCCCGGCACTCGGCGATCTGGATGGCCTCTTCGACTGAGACGACTCGGACGCGCGCGCCTCGGCGCGGTACGAGTTCCACGAGGCCCTCTGCCGCGAGGTCCTGTAGCGCCTCCCGGACGCAGCCGCGAGTCGCGTGGAAGGTCTCGGAGAGCTCCTGCTCCACAAGGCGCTGCCCCGGCACCAGATCCCCCTCCGAGAGCGCCTGGCGGATCCCCGAACTCACCAAGCGGCGACCCTCCTGACCGGTCACCCGGTTGTCCGCCACGCGTCTCCCCCTCGGTCTTCCGTGGTTGGTCACACTCACGTCCGTCGAAGTGTATCCACTTCCACCATGGTGACTATTTCATCGAAGTTATTGTCAACGATCTAGTTGATGGTTAAGTTGACGACCATCACCAGCGACGGGAGAGCAATGACGCAGCCCACGACGGTCCGCCCTGCGGACGTCTCCGAACCGCCCTCAGCGGGCGGGCAGATCGCGGTCCCCTGCTGGTTCCTGCGCGGCGGCACCTCGCGCGGCCCGTTCTTCCGCGCCGGCGACCTGCCCACCGTGACCGGTGACCGGGACGCCGTCCTGCTGGCCGTGATGGGCTCGCCCGACCCACGCCAGATCGACGGGCTCGGCGGCGCTCACCCGCTGACCAGCAAGGCCGGGGTTGTGGACCGCAGCGACCGGGACGGCATCGATCTGGAGTTCCTGTTCTGCCAGCTGCAACCCGACAGCGACACCGTGGACACCACGCCGAACTGCGGCAACATGCTCGCCGCCGTCGTCCCGTTCGCCGTCGAGTCAGGCCTGCTGGCACCCGGCGGCGAGACCACCACGGCACGCGTTCTGACGCTGAACACCGGGCTGACCGCCGATATCACCGTGCGCACCCCGCTCGGCGAGGACGGCCGCCGCTTTGTCGCGTACGAGGGCGACGCCCGCATCGACGGCGTCCCGGGCACCGCCGCCCCGATAATGATCAACTTCCTCGACACGGCCGGATCGGTATGCGCGTCCCTACTGCCCACGGGCCGAGTCCGGGACAGCGTCGAGATCGCGGGCGTCGGCCAGGTCGGTGTGACATGCATCGACAACGGCCAGCCCCTGGTGATCGTGGAGGCCGCCGCGCTGGGCCGCAGCGGTTACGAGTCCGTGGCCGACCTCAACGCAGACGACGAGCTCAAGGAGCGCGTCGAGAACCTGCGCCTGACCTGCGGGAAGCTGATGGGTCTGGGGGACGTGACCGGGAAGAACTATCCGAAGATGACGCTCGTCGCGCCCCCGGCCCACGGAGGCACGATCACCACGCGCAGCTTCATCCCGCGGGTCTGCCACGAGTCGATCGGCGTCCTGGCCGCCGTCACCGTCGCCACGGCATGCGTACTGGAAGGGACGGTCGCCCACCAGGTCGCGACCGACGGCGGCGCTGGCACGGAAGGCGGCACCGGCGCCCGGCCCACCGACATCACCGTGTCCGTCGAGCACCCCGCCGGCGAGTTCAGCGTCCAGCTCGGCCTGGACCCGTCCCAGCGCGTCACGAGGTCGGCGCTGCTGCGCACCGCACGCCTGATCATGGCCGGCGCCGCCATGGTCCCGAACCACCTCCCGCACTCCGTTCCGCGTACGGGCACCGTACTTCCCCGTACGGGCGGCCCCCTATCACCCGAGCCCGAGCCCGCGCCCGAGAGAGAACTGCGATGATCATCGACTGCCACGGCCACTACACCACCGCCCCGCCGGCTCTCGGCGCGTGGCGCGAGCGGCAGATCGCCGGGCTCACGGACCCCTCGGCGGTGCCCGACCGCGCCGACCTGCGCATCAGCGAAGACGAGCTGCGGGAGAGCATCGAGGGAAATCAGCTCCGCATGATGGACGAGCGGGGCATCGACGTCACCGTCTTCTCGCCCCGCGCCTCCTTCATGGCGCACCACATAGGCGACTTGGCGACGTCCTCCCGCTGGGCGGCGGTCTGCAACGAACTCTGCCACCGCGTCGCCACACTCCACCCGGAGCGCTTCGTGCCCGCCGCGATGCTGCCGCAGTCGCCCGGCGCTGACCCGGCCACCTGCGTGCCGGAGCTCGTCAGGTGCGTGGAGGAGTACGGGGCCGTCGCGGTGAACCTGAACCCGGACCCCTCGGGCGGCCACTGGACGGCGCCGCCGCTCACCGACCGCTCCTGGTACCCGCTGTACGAGAAGCTCGTGGAGTACGACATCCCGGCGATGGTGCACGTCAGCACCAGCGTCAACCTCGCCTTCCACACCACAGGCGCGCACTACCTCAACGCCGACACCACGGTGTTCATGCAGCTCATCCAGGGCGATCTGTTCGCCGACTTCCCCACGCTGCGCCTCGTGATCCCGCACGGCGGCGGCGCCGTCCCGTACCACTGGGGCCGGTTCCGGGGCCTCGCGATGGCGCTGAAGAAGCCGCCGCTGGAGGAGCACCTCCTCGGCAATGTCTTCTTCGACACCTGCGTCTACCACCAGCCGGGTATCGACCTCCTCCTCGACGTCATGCCCCGCCGCAACGTCCTCTTCGCGTCGGAGATGATCGGCGCCGTCCGCGACATCGACCCGTGCTCGGGCCACCACTTCGACGACACGCGCCGCTACGTCGAGACCGCAGGGCTGACCTCCGCCGAGGTCGCCGACATCCAGGAACACAACGTCCGCGCCGTCTACCCGCGTCTCGACGCCCTGCTGTCGCAGCAGGGGCGTTGACGCAGAGGGAGCAACGAACCATGTATGAATTGGGAGTCGTCCATCAGGACATTTCCCGCGCCTCCGGTACGGAGGTGGCGGCGCTGGCTCCGTTGGGCGTCAGCACCGTCCACGAGGCGATGGGACGCACCGGCCTGATGCGCCCCTACATCCGGCCCGTCTACCACGGTGCCGCGTTCTGCGGGACCGCCGTCACCGTGCTGCTCCAGCCCGGCGACAACTGGATGCTGCACGTCGCCGTCGAGCAGCTGGAGCCCGGCGACGTCCTCGTGGCGGCCTGCACCACCGAGAACGAGGACGGTTTCTTCGGCGAGCTGCTGGCGACGTCGGCGCGCGCACGCGGCGCCGCAGGGCTCGTCATCGACGGTGGCTGCCGCGATGTCGCGGCCCTGGAGGAGATGGACTTCCCCGTCTTCAGCCGGGCCGTGCACGCCAAGGGCACCGTGAAGGCGACACTCGGGTCCGTCAACATCCCCGTGGTCTGTGCGGGCGCCCTGGTCCACCCCGGTGATGTTGTTGTCGCCGACGCGGACGGCGTCGCCGTCGTACCGGCCGGGCGCGCGGGCGAGGTCGCGGAGGCGGGGCACAAGCGCGAGGCGAACGAGGAGGACAAACGGCGCCGGTTCGCCGCGGGTGAGCTGGGGCTCGACATGTACGGGATGCGCGAGCCGCTGCGGGCCGCCGGGCTCCGCTACGTCGGCGGACGGACGGAGCGGACCTCATGAGCACGGCGTCCACTCTCCCGGGCCCGTCCGGGCCGTCCGGTCCCTTCACCAAGAGCCCCGGATGGCTCGACTGGTACGCGGGCCCGTCCACGCCCACATTCGCGCTCCCAGCGGGGACCGTCGACACCCACTGCCACGTCTTCGGGCCCGGCGCCGAATTTCCGTACGCCCCGGAGCGGAAGTACACCCCGTGCGACGCGAGCAAGGACCAACTGTTCGCGCTCCGTGACCACCTCGGCAGCAGCCGTAACGTCATCGTCCAGGCCACCTGCCACGGCGCCGACAACAGTGCCATGGTCGACGCCGTGCGCGCGTCCGGCGGCCGGGCGCGTGGCATCGCCACGGTCCGTCCCGGCATCACCGACGCCGAGCTCGCCGAGCTGGACGCGGCCGGTGTGCGCGGGGTCCGGTTCAACTTCCTGAAGCGTCTGGTCGACGCCGCGCCGAAAGAGGATCTCGCGGCGATCGCCGCCCGGATCGCACCGCTCGGATGGCACGTCGTCATCTACTTCGAGAGCACGGACCTCGAAGAACTCGAAGGTTTCTTCGCCTCGCTGCCCATCCCGCTCGTGGTCGATCACATGGGGCGCCCCGACGTGACGCAGCCCGTCGACGGCCCCGAATTCACGCGCTTTCTGCGTTTCGTGGACCGGAACGACGTGTGGGTGAAGGTGACCTGCCCCGAGCGGCTCACTGCCACCGGCCGGCCGGCTCTCGACGGGGAGCGGGAGGCATATTCCGATGTCGTTCCGTTCGCGCGCCGGGTCGTGGAAAAGTTCCCGGATTCCGTGCTGTGGGGCACCGACTGGCCGCATCCCAATCTCACCGGTCATATGCCGGACGACGGGCTGCTGGTCGACTACGTGCCACGTGCCGCCGTAACCTCCCAGTTGCGGCACAAGCTACTCGTGGACAACCCGATGCGGCTCTACTGGCCCGGCGAAGGTGTCTGAGCCCCTTCCACACCCACTTTCGAAAAGGGCCTGCCCATGCTGAATTCCAACGCGAAGAACCGGCTCGACCGGCTGCCGATCGGCAAATTCCACAAGATGACCCTGGTGGCCGTCTCCTTCGCCTACTTCTTCGAGTTCGCGGACATCAACAGCTTCGCGGTCACCGCCCCCCGGCTGATCAAGCTCTGGGGTATCACCGTGGACCAGGTGGCATACGTCACGTCGCTGTCGTTCGTCGGCATGTTCCTCGGATCCATCGTCGCCGCCTGGATGGCGGACCGCTGGGGCCGCAAGAGAACGCTCGACATCACGACTCTGTGGTTCGGCGTCTTCTCGCTCACGTCGGTGTTCTCCTGGAACCTTGTCTCGCTCGGCGTCTTCCGGGTGCTGACCTCGGCAGGGCTGTCCGCGATGACCGTCGTGGCCGTCATCTACGTCAGCGAGATGTTCCCGTCCACCGTGCGCGGCAAGTTCCAGGCGTACGCGATCGTCATCGGCATCTGCGGCACGCCCGCCACGAATTTCGTGGCCAGTGCCGTCGTACCGCTCAACGACTGGTCGTGGCGGCTGGTCTACCTGTGGGGCGCCCTCGGCATCGCGTACATGTTCCTCGCGCGACGCCTCAAGGAATCCCCGCGCTGGTACGAGGACAAGGGCGACCACGCCGCGGCCGACGCCGTACTCGGAGAAATCGAAAAGGAGATCGCCGCCGAGAAGGGCCCCCTTCCCGAACCGGAGCCGCCCGTCGAGGCCCCGATACGCGAAAAGGCGCCACTGCGGATCCTGCTCCAGAAGAGATACCTCTGGCCGACACTGCTGCTGGTGGTGTTGTGGGTCACCCAGACCATCGGTTTCTTCGGCTATTCGAGCTGGGCGCCGACGCTGCTCGCCAAGGAGGGATTCAGCGTCGAGAAGTCCGTCTTCTACGTGGCCCTCAGCACGGTCGGCGCACCCCTGGGCTCCTATCTGGCGGCCCTGGTGACCGACCGGTTCGAGCGCAAGTGGTGCCTAGTGGTGTTCGGCGCGGTCATCGCGCTGTGCGGCCTGTTCTACGGTCTGACGTTCAACCCGGTCCTGATCGTCGTCTTCGGCTTCCTCGTCAACCTCTTCGAGCGCGGCTACACGGCGCTGGGGTACGCGTACTCGCCGGAGCTGTTCGACACGCACAGCCGCTCGCTCGGCACCGGCGTCTCGTACGGCCTCGGGCGGCTCTCCAACGCCGCCGGCCCGCTGATCATCGCCGGTCTGTACAACGGGTCCGGTTACCGGAGCGTCTTCTTCTTCATCGCGGGCACCTGGCTGTTCGGCTCGGTCATCCTCGCCGTCTTCGGCCCCCGAACGAAGCAGCGGCCAGTCCCGCTCGCGGCTCCGAAGGAGCTGGCCCGCGCCTGAGCGCCGGGACGCCGCCGCACGGGCGGCGCCCCGGGCCGTCGAGCCACCGGGAGCAACACCGAACCACAGAGGTCCGGGCTCAGGCTGATGTTGATCTGTCCTCCCCTCGTCCGGAAGCGGTTTCCGCATCTCGTCTAGAGCTTCCGCGCGTCGCTCGGTCTGAAACAGGCCCGGGCTGTCGTGGCGGTCGTGGCTGTTGTAGAAGTTGCTCTCCACCGTGGCTTTCGTCGGGCTCAGGACACCACGTTCCCGTTGACGGTCACTCTGTCGAAGGTCAGGTCCTCGGCATGGCCGACGATGTCGGCCCCCTTGATGCCGGTGAAGGTGCAGCGGGAGAGATGGATGCCTATCATCGGGTCGCTCTCCAGTCCCACCAGGTTGAGGACCGCTGCCGCGCCGTCGATCTCCGTGTCCGTGACGGCGATGTTCCGGACGGAGACGGGCTGAGCGCCGCTCCCGCTGTTGTACTTCATGTTGATGAAGAGACGTCGCGCTCGACCGCGCCACCGGTGAATCCTCTGACGTACACGTCCTCGATGAAGCCGCCGCGCCGTGTGTTGGTCTTGAGGCAGAGCGGACACTTCACGGGGTAATGGCCCGGAAACGCGAGCGAGTTGATCCGGCAACGCTCGGCGAAGACGTTGCGCACACTGCCGGACATCTCACTGCCGATCGCCAAACTTCCTCGGCCTCAACCGGACGGTGCGGGAAGGCTTACCCGACGGCGAGAGCGTGCGGGACTACCTGGAGGACAACCGGCCGGCGTTTCTGGACGCGGCCCGCGCGGCCATGAGGTGGCGAACCGCCGACCCTCAGGGAACTTTTACGGGACGGCCCGTAGGAAGAGGTATCAACAACTGACGGTTCCTCATATCGGTTTCGGCCAGGTTGATGATGTATCCCTTCCGTGATTAACAGCCGCATCGGTTCCCGCTAGGGTCACTTCAGCTCCACAGCCCGGCGCCGCACGGCCCGTGTGGCGCTTCGCGAACCCGTCGATTGGACCGGTGTGAAGTGAAGATCAAGTATCGCCATCTGCTGGGTCATTCATTGGGGGTGGCGGTCCGGAGCCGACTCGCCGCTGCGGTGGGTGTGGTCACGCTACTGGTGGCTGCCCTCACCGGCACGGCCACCGGCGCGGCCAGTGCGGCGCCCCAGGCGGCGCCGGTCGTCGCCGCCACGCAGGCGAACGCCGCCCCCGGGTGGATCTGCCCCGGCACGGAAATACCGGCGGGTTACGTGATCACCCTCCGCAATGCGAACGGGTGCAACGGTGCCGGCTCCTGGTACATACAGCCCGTGCAGGACGGGATCTGGGTCTGCGCCACCTCGCCGATTCCCCCCGGCTACTCGGTCACCATGCACGGCATTGGCTGCAACGCCAGCATCGACACCTGGTTGCTGCAGTTGGCCCGCGACGGCCAGTATGTCTGTGCGGGCTCGCCGCTCCCTCCCGGTTACGTGCTCACCGGCTACATACGTACTGGCTGCAACAACCTCGGTCTGTGGTTCCAGCAGGTGGCCCGCGCCGGCCAGTACATCTGCCCCGGCGTGCCCGTGCCTCCCGGCTTCCGCACCGACGCCTACAACGCGAGCTTCTGCAGCGGCCTCGGGGGCTGGCTCCTGGTCAGCCTCTGATCCGATCCAGTCCTCCGGAAGGCACCGCGTGATGCGCGGTGCCTTCCGGCGTCGCACGCACGTGTTGAACTCCGTCGGCTCCTGGCGCCCCCGGAGCCGCTCGTCTCGGCTCCTTGCGGCCGTAGGCTGTTGAGGGATCGACTGACTGAAGGAATGAGTCCTGAGGGCGCCAAGAAGATCGGTGCCCCGCGGTGCGTCGCCCTCGTACGCGACCTCGCGCCCGGATTCAAGAAGTACCGCCGGAGCCGACGGCGTCGACGACTTCCTGGAGCGCGTCCGCGCGAGCTGATCCCGAGATCCGTGGCCAGCACGGGCTCGCTCGACGACACTGACGGCGGGCTGACCGTCCCCGATTCGGTCACCGATGCCGGACGACACGCTGGGGGCCGCCGCGGTGGTACTCACCAACTGCGACGACGCCAAAGAAGTGTTCACCGCTGAGGTGTGCCGCCTCACCAGCCGCTCGTTGGCGCTGGTCAGCCACTGAGATGTGGCTCGGATGTGGGACACCACTCCGGTCGACGTCGTCACCGTGATCTCCATCAGGTCGCGGGCGGGGACGACGGCACCGCCTTCACCGAGGCTGAGGTCTTCCTGTGGAACAAACTCACGGTGAGCGACAAGCCGAGGCCGACCAGCCGCGGTCGGCCGTCGGCGCCTTCGGCTCCAGGAGCTGCTCCGTTGATGAGGACAGGCGTTCGTCGGGGTCAGTGGGCCTTGGCCTCGTCGACGTCCAGGCCACGATCGACGCCGTGGGGGACGACGTTCTGCCCGGGCTCGAGATGCAGGCGCGTGCCATCGAGATGGACCTCGGCCTTGTCCGCTTCGAATGACACCAGGTCGCTGATCCGGTCGACCTCCCGGTAGGCGTTGCGGTACGACCAGGCGGCGCGACGCGCCTCGCCGATGTCGTAGTAGTCGCACAGCCCCTTGTAGGGGCAGAAGGTCCGGCCTTCGACGGGACGCAGCTGGGTCTCGTCGATGTCGGCGCGCGGGACATACCAGCGCGGGGCGAATCCGGACTCGAAGACCACGACGGGGTGCTCGGAGCGGGCGATCACGGTGTCGCCGAGGCGGACTTCCAGGGTGCGGGAGGTGTTGCGGATGTCGATGCGGTGGTACGGGTCCGCGGCGTGTCCCAGGATGCGTTCGTCCTCCTCGTAAAAGGCGTCCATCGCGCGCCAAGCGAAGGCGATGCGGCCCAGGAGTTCGGCGGCGTGCCCGGGAAGTGCGGTGAATTCCCAGGCGGCGCGTTCGGTGGTGCGGTCGCCGGCATGCACGGCATACCAGGCGGTGTCACCGAGATCCTTGTGCTGGGTGACCTTGCCACTCGGTACCAGGGTCGGCTCGTCGACGTCTTCGCGGGGGAAGTAGGCGACGGGGTAGCGGCCCGGTTCGTGGAGCGCGATCACGTTCTCGCTGTCGGCGATCCAGGTGTCATTGAACTTCACGCGCATGCGGCGCCGAAGCCGCTCGGCGAACAGAATGCGGTCGGGCAGGGGTTCGGGGGTGAGGAAGTGTCCGATCGCGCCGGTGGAGAGGGGGCCTTGCTGCCAGGACAGTCCCATGGCGGGTTCCTTCCGGGTGCGGGGTGTGCGGGTGGCCGCACCCTGGTGGGGTGGTTGTTGTTGACGGCCGGGGCGCGCAGAAGCAGTGGGGATCGGTGAGCGTCGGGCCGACAGAAGCAGGTCCCAACGGCCTTGCCCTCGCTGGTGAGGGCCCGGACTCCCCAGTCGTCGCAGAGCTCCTGGACGATGCGCATGCTTCGCCGGCTTCCCCGCTCGGTGAGGCGGGGATACGCAAGGCCCGCTGGTGTTCGATGGTCGTCTGCCGCAACCGTATGAAGGCAAGGCGCCACTGGCAGGGCAGGACAGCGCACTCACGACGCCACAGCCGAGCAACACCTCCGGTAGTCGCCTCGGTGCCAGTGAACAAACCGATCCGCGAGCCTCCCGGAAGCAGACGACGGGGCGCGGGCCGTCGGCGGTCACGTCCTATGTCCATGGTGACGCCGACGCTTCACCTCGGCAATCTCGCCCGCGATGGGAAACCAGTAGTAGAGGACGAAGGCGGCGATCACGGCCACGCCGGGTACGGGAACCACCAGGGCGCCGAGCAGGTTTCCGGTGGTGAGCCAGACAAGGGACAGCCGGAAGCGCCGGCTGATGGCTGCCACGCCGGCTGAATCGATGGTGGCGGTGAGCAGCCGGTGATCACGACGGACGTACCCCCAGATGACGTTGAACAGAATGGCCAGGAGTTCGAAGGCGGCGCCGTGGAGGGCGACAGCGGTGCGCTGCCCGTGTCCGTCCCGGAACGCCTGAGCCAGCACCGAGGCGGCGAATGGCAGGAACGCGACGTCCATCAGCAGCACGGTGTTGAGGAAGAGCACCACTCGGTCGGCGCTGCGGATGTGGTCGAACATGATGTGATGGTTGGCCCACACCTGCCCGATCAGCATGAAGGTGAGGACGTAGGCCAGGTAGGACGGCCAGAGCCCGGCGAGGTCGTGCAAGTGGCGGGTGTCGTGCGGCGGGCGAATCTCCAGGACGAGCAGCGTGATGGCGATGGCGATGACGCCGTCGCTGAAGGCGACCACCCGGGCAGGACGGCGCTCCACGCCGAACGATGTCGCCCCTCCTCCGGGTCCATCTGGTCCATGAACAGGCTCTGTCATCGCCCCAGCCCCCGGCACCGTACGCTCGTACACGCGTAACCGAGGAGCGTTTCCCCACTGATGCGAGGAACCTCAAATCCTCGGCCCGCTGCCGTCGAGGTCGAAGCCGCGATCCGGGCTGCCGATCACTCTGATGCTGCCATTCCAGGCCACAGCCCATCTGGGAGACGCGCAGCACTACCGGTGCGATGCCCGGGGGCGGGCCAGCACGTACTGGTTCACGACTCCCCTCAACGATGCTCGACCAATCGGTCCGCACTGGTGAACTCACAGCCCGGCCCGAGGTCGGGGGTGTGCACGGTCAGCTCGTCGGCCTCGATACCGACCGAGTCCAGCTGGTCGAGGATGGAGCGCAGCTCGCGCTGGCTGCCGTCGCTGGGGATCTGCAGCGACAGCGCCTCGTCGTCCCGGGCGACCTCGCGCAGGGCGGAGGCGGCCGCCTGGTAGGTGTCCGGGTGGGTGAAGCGGAGCCGGATGTGCCCGCCAGGGATCAGCCGCTTCAGTTCCTCGGCGCTGCCCTCGGCGGCGATCCTCCCGTCGTTCAGCACGGCGATGCGGTCGGCGAGCTCGTCGGCCTCGTCCAGGTACTGGGTGGTGAGGAAGACCGTGACACCGTCTGTGACGAGTTCGCGGATGATCTGCCACATGTTGCGGCCACTACAGCCGACGCCCCTGACCACGCCGCGAAGTGAGACGCCGCTGGAGCACCGGACCGGCGCGATCTGTCGACCCGCGTAACGCGCTACGGCCCGGCGCCGCGGCCACCCCCGCTCAAGCCTCCGGGCAGATGTGGTTCTCCAGTCGGCTGACCGCAGCCTGATACTGCTTCTGGACAAAGCCCTTGCGGTACTGGCTGCCCCACGGGAACTCCTCACGGTGGCCGCACAGCGCGCACACCAGCTCCGGCAGCTCCTCCCCACGGGGCTCGATGAGCCCCACCGCATGCTTGGTGGCTCCCGGCCAGCCCGCGCCATGCCCGGTCACACCCGTGTCGTGTGCGGCGGCCAGCGCGCTGACCCAGCCGAAGACGGCGCCCACCAGGATGCCCGCGACCGTGAGCGCGATCCGCACAGGACCGGCGTCCTCCAAGGTGATGAGACTGACCAGGCTGACCAGTAGGATCACAAGCCCGGCGTACGCGCCGACCCGTCGGCGGGCATGCCGTCGGTGGGTCGCCTCCACACTGTGAATGGTGTAATGCAGCTCCTTGTTGCACGTTTCGCACCGGACCGTGCGGTGAAGAGCGGGGCTCCCGTCGTCCGGCCTCTTCACCACCCACTTCTGGCTTTTGTAGTCCCAGGAAGCGGTGCTGTCGCCCGACGGCCGGCCCCAGAAATTGATCCGGTGCGAGACTGTCGCCTCCTGCCTCTGTGCGATCGCCTGTGGCATGTCGAACTCCCTCATTTCTATTGGCAGTTGATGGAGAATAAAACTTGGACGGGTGTACGGGAGGCGGTCGAGGAGAGGGCACACAGGACAACTCCGGGACCGTATACGACCGAATGCGACCGGCTCGCCCGGCGGCTCACCCCCTGACCACCTGTGCGTACTGCCCCAGGAAGTGCGGGCCGCCCTTCTCCACGCGGTACAGGAACAGCCCCTCGTCCGGTACGAACTCCTGTGACGGGGGCGGGAATTCCACCGTCTTGGCGAGCCCCCGGTACGTGACCGACCGCAGCCCCCGGACCAGCGCCCCCCGCTCGGCCGTCCGCTCCCCGTGCCCTCCGAGCCCCTCGACGAGGAAGAACACGGCGTCGTACGCCTCCATGGCATACCGCCCGACCTGGCGCACACCAAAGCGCTTGAGGTACGACGCCACGAAGCCTTCCGCACGCGGCAGTTCGGCCGGATCGACATACGTCGCGCTGATCACCCACTTTTCGGCGGCGCCACCCGCCTCGGTGAGAAACGCCTTCTCAAGCACCGGCTGGGTGGCCAGACAGATCCCCGTGAAACCCGCCCCGCGCAAGGCCCGTGCGCACAGCGCCGCGCGGTGTGGCGACGTACCCCCGTACACCACGGCCTCCGCCCGCCGCGCGAGCACCGCCGCGGCGACCGGCCCGAAATCCTCCGAGTCCGCCGGGATGACATGTGTGCTGACCGAGCCCTGCGACGGCGGATTGGCCGAGACGTTCTTCGTCGTCATCCAGCTTCCCATCGGGGTCGCCCGGTCATCGACGACCGCTGTTCTGCGTACCGAGCCGACCTCGGTGAGATAGCGCACCAGCGGTGCCCACAGGATGTTGTCGTTGGGCCGGAGCTGGAAGAGGACCCGGTTGCTCGCGATGGTGAAGGTATCCGTCCCGGGCGACAGGGCCACCACCGGCAGCAGCGCCTCCTCGTACACCGGCGCGGCCGTCTCGGCCTCGGCGTCACCGGTCGGGCCGATGACCGCGTACACGGCCTGGTCCGCGGCGAAGGCGGCCGCCACTTCGCGTGCCCTCCCGGCGTCACCGCCGTCGTCCCGTACCTTCAGTGCGAGGTCGAACCCGCGGTCCGTACGCGCGTTGAACTCGTCCACCGCGAGCCGGGCGCCGCGCTCCTGCGCCGTACCATCCGGACCGCGCCGTCCGGACAGATCCCCGTGCAGACCGATGACATAGCGTGGCCGCTTCCCGGAGGGAGGTGCGGAGCCCGGGGTGCCGTCGTTCCGGACGGCGTTCCATGCGGCGAGTCCGCCACCGATGGTGACAACTCCCGCCGCCGACCCCAGCGCCAGCAGCCGACGGCGTGAGAGGGGCGAGCGGTCCGGTGCGGTCTGCCGCGTCGGCGCGTGCGACGCCTCCGGCTCGGGATCCGGCAGCGTCAGCACCCGCGCGGAGTGTTCGGCGATCAGCCGCGGCAGTTCGGCCGGCAGCCAGGGCCCGTCGTCCGCCGCAGCCAGCGCCCCGCGCAGTTCGGTGGTCGTCGGTCTGCTCGCCGGATCCTTCGCGAGGCACTCGGTGAGCAACTCCACGAGCGAGGAGGGGACTTGGCTGAGATCCGGTGGTTCGTGAACCGTACGGAACAGTACGGCCGGCGCCGAGCCCGTACCGAACGGACGGCCGCCCGTCGCCGCGTACACCAGAACACAGCCCAGCGAGAACACATCGCTCGGCGGCCCGATGTCCGCCCGGCTCTGCGCCTGCTCCGGCGAGAGGAAGCCCGGGGAGCCGATCACCACCCCGCTCTCGGTCAGCGCGGTCGAGCCCGCTGAGCGCGCGATCCCGAAGTCGATCAGACGGGGGCCGTCCAGCGCGAGCAGGACATTGCCGGGTTTGACATCCCGGTGCACCAGCCCGGCGGTATGCACCTCGGTCAGCGCCTCGGCCAGTCGCGTGCCCAGGACCCGTACGCTGTGCACCGGCAGCGGGCCGTGAACCCGGACGGCGTCGGCCAGCGAGGGGCCCGGCACGAAAGCCGTCGCAAGCCAGGGCTCCGGCGCCTCGGGAGCGGCCTCCCTGACGGGCACCAGCCAAGGCCCCGTGAGCCGGGCCGCGGCCTCGGCCTCGCGCCGGAAACGTACGCGGAAGTCCGTGTCGTCCGTGTACTCCGCGCGGATCACCTTCAGCGCGACGAGCGTGCCGCCGGTGGAACGGGCCAGATACACCACCCCCATACCACCCGCCCCGAGCCGCCCGAGCAGCAGGAAACCGCCGACGGACCGCGGATCGTCCCTGCGGAGCGGCTGCACCGCGCCCATGAGGTGGCGGGTCCTACGCGGCGGGCGTGGGCGCGGGCCCGAGGAAGCGGAAGGCGCCGTTCTCGACCGTATGGAAGAAGACGCCCTGCCCGGTGAACGATCCGTCCTCCGGCTTGAACGAGAACCGCTTGGTGACCCCTTGGTACGTGCTCCTCCGCAGCAGTCCGACCAGTTCCTTGCGGCTGGGCCGGCCGTCCTTCTTCGCCTTCGCGGCCTTCACCAGTTCCCCGATGACGAGGTTCGTGGTGTCGTAGGCCTCGGCGGCGTAGTAGCCGGGCGGCGATCCGTACCGCTTACGGAAGGCCGTGGTGAACGCCTTGGCCGCGGGCAGCGCGGCGGTGTCGGTGAAGGACGTGGCCACCACCCAGCCCTCCGCCGCGGCCCCCGCCTCCCGGGTGAAGACCGGATCGAGCACGGCCTGGGGGGCGAGGCGCGGCTTTCCGAAGCCCGTCGCCGCCAGCTCCTTCGCGACCCGGGCGGCCCCCGCCGGATCCCCGGCATAGACGAAGGAGCCGACGCCGGCTCGCAGCATGTCCGCGACCACCGGCCGTACGTTCTCGGTCCCCGCGGGGATGACCCTCGGGTAGAGCGGAAGTTCGTACAGCCGCAGCATGGAGGCGGTGATCTGGGCGGACTCCCACGCGTACTGCTCCCCGGTGCGGTCCTGGAGTATGCCGACGGGTCCGGATGCCCCGCTCGTCGCCAGATGGACGGCCAGCGGCATCGAGACGGCCGCGTCACTGGGGCGGCAGTGCAGGAAGGAACGGTACTCCTGTGCGGTGAGGTTGAGACCACCCGCCGATACACACAGCAGCGGCAGCAGTGCCTCGTCGTAGCTGCCGAGCACGGCGAGGGCCGTGTCGTCGGTGGTCGGGCCGAGGACGGCCAGGACATCGCGGTCGGCGACCATCTTCTTGGCGCCCGCCGCCGCGCGCCCGGGGACCCCGCCGTCGTCGGCGGTCCTCAGAGCGAGTTCGAAAGGCCTGCCGGCGCGCCCGTTGAACTGCTCGACCGCCAGCCGCGCGCCCTGCTCCTGAGCCCGTCCGGCCGCCCTGTTTCCGCCCGTCAGATCCGCCTGCACACTGATCGCCCAGGGGCGCGGGCCGGCCGTACGGTCCTCCTCCCCGCCGCGCAGAGCGGCCCAGACGGCGGTCCCGGCCCCCGCGGCCAGCACGACGGCACCGCCGGTGAGGGCGAGCAGCCGTCTGCGGCTGGGCTTCGCCGACTCCTGCCGCGCGGAGTCCGTGGGCCCGGTGGCGTCGGACGGCTCCGCCACCGTTGGCTCGATGTCCGGGAGCGCCAGCAACTCGGCGGACCGGTCGGCGATCAGCCGTACGACCTCCTCCGGCAGCCAGTCGACCGAACCCCTGGGAGCGTCCTCGGTCAGCTCGGCCGCGAGCCGTTCCGGTACCGGACGCTCCGCCGGGTCCTTGGCCAGACACGAGCGCAGCACATCAAGCAGCCCGGGGCCGGCGCCGTCCAGGTCGGGCTCGTCATGAACGGTGCGGTAGAGCAGGGCGTCCGTGGTGCCCGTACCGAACGGCGGCCGTCCGGTGGCCGCGTACGCGAGAAGACAGCCGAGAGAGAAGACATCACTGGCCGGTCCGGGCGGCCCGCCGGCGGTTTCGGCCTGCTCCGGGGAGAGGAACCCCGGGGTGCCGACAATGACATCCGCCGAGGTGATGGCTGTGTCGTCGGCCGAGCGGGAGATCCCGAAGTCGATCAGCCGCGGGCCGTCGACGGCGAGCAGGACATTGCCGGGTTTGACATCGCGGTGGACCAGCCCCTGGGCGTGGACCTCGCGCAGTGCCTCCGCCAGCATCCGGCCCAGCACGCGCACACTGCGGACGGGCAACGGGCCGCACCGGCCGACCGCTTCGGCGAGCGAGGGGCCCGGGACGAACGCGGTGGCGAGCCATGGTTCGTCCGCGTCCGGATCGGCTCCGGTGACCGCGACCGCCCAGGGGCTGGACACCCGGCGGGCGGCCTGCACCTCGCGCCGGAACCGGGCGCGGAAGTCGGGATCGGCCGCGAAGTCCGCCTGGATGACCTTGACGGCGACCAGGCCGCCGGACTCGGTACGCCCCAGGTACACGACGCCCATACCGCCGGCGCCCAGACGGCCGAGCAGCCGGTGACCGCCGATGGACGAGGGATCGGAAGGAAGCAGTGGGCCGGTCATCGCGGTGCCTGCAATTCGTCACTCGCGCGCGAGAGCATCGCGCTGATCCCCTGAGTCAGGCTGCCGTCGACCTCGTCCTCCGGCCGCCCCTTCGACCCCTTGCCCACGACGGCCACGGTGACCTGCCCGAGGCGCGCCTGGGACCAGAAGTAGTAGTGGGGGCCGCCGAGTTCGTCGCTGTAGTACTCGCCGGATTCGGCGAGCCGGTCCTCGGCGTCGAAGTTGCTCAGATCGCCATAGGCGTTGCCCGTGGAGATCAGCCCGCTGATCCTTTCTCCCTCGCGGAGCCGCTGGTCGGGACAGCGCAGCGCTTCCTCCAGCATTCCGGCCATCTCCCAGCCGGCCGCTTCCGCGTCGCGGTGGACGGTGACGACGGCGGAGAACCGGACGGGGCCCTTGCCGCCCTGGGCCGGGAGTTCGCTGGAGCGGGTCACGCTGGCGAGCACATCGGAGGGGAGCGGCTGAAGCTGCCAGACGCAGCTTCTGTCCAGTACGGGCCAGGAAGTGGAGGCGCTCTCGAAGGGGGTACGAGGCACATACCCGGGCCCCCACAGCTCGGGCGACCCCGCTATGGCACGGGCCAGCCGTAACGCTTCGGCGCGGTTCCCGGGCGCACGGGCGGGATCCGGGGTGAAGCCGAGGCCGGTGGCGGAGGGGCTGGGACCGGGGCCGTCGTTGGAACCCGTGCCGGACTCCGTCGCGCCTGCGGCCGGACTCCGCGCCGGTGTCTTCGCTTCCGAGGGCTCTCCACCGTTCGAGCAGCCCACCAGAAGCAGCCCTCCCGCGAACACCCCGCACCAACGGAGTCTCACCGCTGCACCGGCCATCACCACGCTCCCCCCACAGCCCCTGTACATCGCGGTCACAGTCTGACGAGTAATCACCCTCCACTTCAAGTCGTCTACGCCCCAACCTCCGTACGCGGACGGGCTGTTCGGCCCCAGACGCGTGGCCCAGACGCGTGGCCCAGACGCGTGCTCCTGGGGCGTGCTCCTGGGGCGCGGCGTCACCGCAATGGTGTTCGTGGTGACGAGGTCACCGCTCTGGTGGGCCGTGACCTCGTCGTTCGTAGTGGCTGCGACGGGCTTCCTCCGCCGATCAGGCCGGGGAGGGTACGCCGGCGGGGACGGGCGGGCCGGATGTGTGACGGCCGGCCGACCGAATGTTTCGCCTCGGGACGAGGAACCGTCCAGTTCCCCGACCTGCCCGGCGCGGTGCGCCCCCGCGCGATCCGGACGCTGCCGGGGATTGAGTCCCGCGCCGCTCTTGCCGGGCAGTCGGTGAACGGAACCGACCCGGTGACCGGCTGACGCCATGGGAAGGTGGCCGCCCGAAGCCTGTCGGTTCAGGTATTGAGTGTGTGTCCGGTCGTTGAGTCCACGTGGTCCGGGATCTCGTCGTGGTGATCGCCCACGGTCAGTGTCCCGGCAGGCTCGAACATAAGGATCGCGGCGCCGGACGGAGCGTACGGCCTGTGCTCCGTGCCCTGGGGAACGGTGAAGACCGCCCCCTTCGGGAGCAGGACCGTGCGCTCCCCATCGGACTCGCGCAAGGAGATGTGCAGCTCTCCGTCGAGTACCAGGAAGAACTCGTCAGTGTCGTCGTGGACGTGCCAGACATGTTCGCCCTCGACCTTCGCGATGCGGACGTCGTAGTCGTTGACGCGCGTGACGATGCGGGGGCTCCACAGGGCATCGAAGGAGGCCAGAGCCTTGCTGAGGGGGATGGGTTCGTTGCTCATGAGCTCATCCTGAGCTGTTTCACATGGCCGGCGTGAGTGCTAGGAATTGCATATGGCGAAAGAATCCTCGCACGCAGTTCACGCGGCGGGAGTACACCGGGTTGTCGTGATCGTGGACGAGAACTCGAACCCCTTCGAGCTCGGCTGTGCGACCGAGGTCTTCGGTCTGCGCAGACCGGAGATCGGCCGCGATCTCTACGACTTCAGGCTCTGCTCCCCCGAGCCCCGCACTCTGATGCGGGACGGATTCTTCACGCTCACGGGAGTCGCCGATCTGGAAGCGGCCGAGGCGGCGGACACCTTGATCGTCCCCAACCGCCCCGACGTCGAGGTGCCCCGCCGCCCCGCCGTGCTCGAAGCCGTCCGACGGGCCCACGCGCGCGGCGCGCGCCTGGTCGGCTTCTGCAGCGGCGCCTTCACACTGGCCGAGGCCGGAGTCCTCGACGGGCGCCGGGCCACCGCGCACTGGCAGTGGGCGGATTCCTTCCGGGCTCGCTTCCCCTCCGTCCGCCTCGAATCAGACGTGCTGTTCGTGGACGATGGTGACATCCTCACCGCCGCCGGGAGCGCGGCCGCGCTCGATCTCGGGCTGCATGTGGTCCGCCGCGACTACGGCGCCGAGATCGCCAACTCTGTGAGTCGGCGACTGGTCTTCGCGGCGCACCGGGACGGCGGGCAGCGCCAGTTCGTGGAGCGCCCCATGCCCGACCTGCCCGACGAGTCCCTGGCGCCTGTCCTGGCCTGGGCCCAGGAACGGCTGGACTCACCGCTCACGGTCTCCGACCTCGCGGCGCGCGCGGCGGTCAGTCCGGCGACGCTGCATCGCCGCTTCCGGGCACAGCTGGGAACGACGCCGTTGACGTGGCTCACGGGAGAACGACTTGGCTTGGCATGCCGGTTGATCGAGCGAGGTGAGTCCCGCTTCGAGCTGGTCGCGCGGTGCAGCGGGCTTGGCACCGCTGCCAATCTGCGCACGCTGATGCGCCGCGAAACGGGCATCACCCCGTCGGCATACAAACGTCGGTTCGGGCCGGAGGTCAATTGACGGCCGGGCATCCTCATCCCGCGAACCAAGGGAATGTGCCTCAGCGTCGGCTGTCGCCAGGGGTGACGAGACGGGTGAGCCCGGCGATGGCCTGTGGGGAACCTGACGTACCTGGAGGCGAAAACCAAAGGGGACAACAGTGTGTCAGGAAAGTGGTGGCAGTCCGAAGATGTCGGGGACCAGGTACTGCGCGGCCCCTGCGATATGGCCAGCGCCAGACTGCTCGAAGCCACATCCCCAGCAGCATTTAGGCTGGTCAGGCGCGTAGCGGTCGGAAGAACTCGCGGATCTCGGTGACCAGTTCCTCCGGCCGCTCCCATGCCGCGAAATGGCCGCCCCGGTCGAATTCGGTGAACCGCGTCAGGCGGTAGCAGCGCCGCACCCACTCCTCGGGCGGCGTGAAGTTGTCCTTGGCGAAGGAGGCGAACCCGGTCGGCGTGTCGACATAACCGGGCACCAGCCTGCCAAGCATGCCTTCGGTGCGCATGGTCTCGTAGTACAGGCGGGCGGAGGTGGCGATGGAGTTGGTCAGCCAGTACAGGGTGATGTCGGTGAGCAACTCGTCCTTGGTGAATACCGACTCGACGTCGCCGCCGCAGTCGCTCCACGCGCGGAATTTCTCCACGATCCACGCGGCAAGCCCGGCGGGGGAATCGGACAGTCCCGCAGCGAGTGTGGACGGCCGGGTGCCCTGAATCTGGGCGTACGCGCCCTCCGCGGAGAAAAAGTGCTCGGCCGCGGCCAGGAACGCCTCTTCGGCGGGCGTGAGCGGGGCCGAGTTCTCGTCCAGCACCGGTGTCGCACCGATCAGGTTCAGGTGGATTCCGGCCACGGTGTCGCCGTGGTCGCGGCCGAGCCTGCTGGTGACCTGCGCGCCGAAGTCGCCACCCTGCGCGCCGTAGCGTGCGTAGCCGAGCGTCTCGGTCATGAGCTGGTTGAACAGGGTCGCGATGGCCGTCGGGTTCATCCCGGGCGAGCCGGGATGCGGGGAGAAGCCGAAGCCGGGCAGGCTCGGCGCGACCAGGTCGAACGCGTCGGCCGGATCCCCGCCGTGTGCTGCCGGGTCGGTCAGCGGCCCGATGATCTTGCTCACCTCGAGGACCGAACCCGGCCAGCCGTGCGAGAACAGCAGCGGGAACGGGCGCGGCCCCACCCCCTTGGCATGCACGAGGTGCACGGTGTTGCCGTCCACCTCGGCGAGGAACTGAGGGAGCGCGTTGAGTCGCTCCTCAGCCGCGCCCCAGTCGAACTTGGTCCGCCAGTACTCCAGCAGCTCGGCAAGGTAACCGGGTGGCGTGCCGTGCGTCCACTCCTGCCCGGACAGCGCCGGCGCGAATCGGGTCCTGGCCAGCCGCTCCCGCAGATCGGTGAGCTGCTCCTCGCTGGTTTCACTACGAAACGGACGTACCTGCGCCACGGGCTTATCTCCTTCACATCGGATGATCTCCTTCCGAGCATGGCACTGCCATGCGCAGGCGGCTCGCAGAAATTCGACATCAGCTTCAATGTGCGGACCGACGCGGGTTCGGGTCGCGGAAGAACGCCATCTACAGCGCGTTCCGCGAGGTCGGCCGCGTGATCCACACCGTGCAGCTGCCGCGCTGCCTCCGCTCGACGTCGGCTACGCTCCGCGGCGCGAGCAGGACGTGGCCGCCGCCGGCTTCGGCCGGACCGCCTGCCCCGGCCGCGACCGGGTGGGCATCAGCGCCCGTTTGTACAGCTCCGTTGAGCGCTTACCCAGCTCAGAATGGGAACGAGTGGCTGTGCACACGACTGCGGACGCCGTCTCATGATGACTGCGGGAGTTATCGCCCGACCGTGTTTCCGATGTCAGTTTGTTTTGATGTCGGTTGAGGGCTTGCGGTGGGAGCGGATCGACCCGCGGCCTCCGTCCGATACCGCCCCGGTGTAGTGCCGAACTCCCTCTCGAAGGCGTGTGAGAGCGCGTACGGGCTGCCGTAGCCGACGCGGCCGGCGATGGTGGCCAGGGTGTCCGGGGTGTCTCGGAGCAGGGTGGCGGCGAGGATCACGCGCCACCAGGTGAGGTACGTCATCGGAGGGCGGCCGACCAGAGTGGTGAACCGGCGCGCCAGGGTGGGACGGGAGACGCCCGCCTCTGCCGCCAGGCGGTCATTGCTCCACGCCGCGGCCGGGTCGGAGTGCATCGCCCGCAGGGCGGCGGCCGTCACCGGGTCACCCAGCGCGCCGGGCCAGGCTCCGCTGGTGGTCTCGTTCATCCAGGAGCGGATCATGTAGACGAGGAGGAGGTCGAGCAGGTTCGGGAGCGCGACGCACGAGCCAGGCTGCCTCTCGTCCAGCTCACCGGCCAGCAGGTCGATCGCAGCACGGAGTTCGGGGTGGCTGCCTACTCGGTTGGGAAGCGGGCTGTCCGACAGCGGTCAGGTGTGCAAAAAGTGAAAAAGCCTACCGGCTCCTACCCCCATGTCCGCGTCCAGGGTGACGGCCGGGCCGTGGTCTCGCAGGCCGGTTCGGTCCTGTTGGTCGAAACCGGCCTTGCCCAGGCCATATCCGGACCTTCGATTGCATATCCGTACTTCGCCATGTAGTGAAGCCCGGATTCAGGTCTTGGTAGGCGTGGTGAGGATCCCTCTCACCCCTCGGAGAGTGCCGAGCGGTCTTCGGCGCTCGATCATCGCCTGTCGTCCCGGCACCGTGCCCGACGTTCTCACACCACCTTGGAGTAAGTGCCATGTTCTCATCCACTTTCGATCCTCGACTGGCCGAAGAGCAGCTGCTGGCCGCCCTTCGGCCGGGGACCGACCGCGGGTCCTGCCCCCGCACAGGACCCGCGGCCCACTACCCGCCGGGGGACCGCGCGCCGCGACCGGAGCCGCCGCCACCTGTTCACGCCGAATACGTTCCCGACCGCCCCGAACTCGTGGCATGCTTTCCAACTGCACGCGGAGCGAAGGAAGTTACCGCGCGGGCCGACCGGTCGGACCCGCTTTGCCCGGCAGAGGCGAGGCGGTTCCCGTGGAGACGGACATCGGTCCCGCTCGTTGCGGTCAGGCTCGCCTTCCCGGCCGCGAGCCGGCGTTCAGCCGTGCCGGACCAGGAACCCATTACGGCCCGTTCGGTTGATACCGCCATGATGCCGCATGCCACATGTGGCGTTCCGACGGGTTACGTCCATGTCCTGCTCCGTGCAAGGTCGTTCGGTGTCCACCTGGCCCCCCCATTAATGAGCAGCGGCCGCCGGTTGATCCGAGGGCCCTTGAAGGAGCCTTGCACATGACAGAAACAGAAGAAGAGTTTCCCAGACCGGCCGCGCGGCTGGCCCGGCGCCGTTTCCTCACCGTCATCGGCGCGGCGACAGCGCTGGCCTTCGCGAGCAACCTGCCCGGTGGGATCGAGGCAAGTGCGGCGAGCCGCCTGCCCGGTGACCCGTTCACCCTCGGCGTCGCCTCCGGTGACCCGCTGTCCGACGCCGTGGTCATCTGGACCCGGCTGGCCCCCAAGCCGTACGAACCGCTGGGCGGCATGCCGTACAAAGCGATGACCGTCGAATGGCAGGTGGCCACCGACGACCGCTTCCGGCACGTGGTGCGCTCAGGAAAGACCAGCGCCCGCCCCGAGTACAGCTACAGCGTGCACGTCGACGTACGCGGACTGCGGCCCGACCGGCACTACTGGTACCGCTTCAAGGCCGACAAGCACCTCAGCCCCGTGGGCCGTACGAAGACCGCCCCGGCCCCTGGCCAGCGCGTCGACCACCTCACCTTCGCCGTCGCCTCCTGCCAGTCCTGGCCCGACGGTTACTACACCGCTCACTCGCACCTCGCCGATGAGAACGTCGACGCCGTGCTGTTCGTCGGCGACTACATATACGAGTACGGCATCTCCACAGCCGGCGGGCTGCGCAACGTGAGCGACCCGGTGCCCGACCAGTTCCGCACCGAGGCCGACACGCTCGACCGGTACCGCCTGCAGTACGCCCTCTACAAGTCGGACCCGGACCTGCGTGCCGCGCACCAGAACGCGCCGTGGATCCCCACCTGGGACGACCACGAGGTCCAGGACAACTACGCGAACCTGACCTCCAGGACCAACGCACCTGTCGAGGACTTCACGGTCCGGCGCGCGAGCGCCTACCGGGCCTACTGGGAGCACATGCCGCTGCGCTCGCCCGCGCCGCAGGGCCCCAACTACATGCTCTACCGCCGCTTCACCTTCGGCCGACTGGCCGAGATCAATGTGCTGGACACCCGCCAGTACCGCGCCGACCAGGCGTCGGGCGACGGATGGCACCCCGACTCCCCGGAGAGCCTCGACCCGGCACGCGCCTTCGCCGGGGACCAGCAGCAGCGCTGGCTCTTCGACGGCATGAAGCGCTCGCACTCGACGTGGAATCTGCTCGCCAACCAGGTCGTGATGAGTCAGATGGACCTGGTGAACCCGAATCTCGGGGACACCTACAACATGGACGCCTGGGACGGGTACGCCGCCGAACAGAAGCGGATGCACGACGGCCTGGCCGCGCTGCGGACGCGTAACCCCGTCGTCGTCACCGGCGATGTGCACGCCGCGTACGCGATGGACATGAAGCGCGACTTCAGCGACCCGGACTCGGAGACCTTCGGGGTCGAGCTGGTCGGCACCTCCATCAGCAGCGGCGGCAACGGCGGCGACGTCTCCGTCAACGGCCAGAACTTCCTCGACCACAACCCGCACCTGAAGCTCGTCAACGAGCGGCGCGGCTACCTGGTCGTCACGCTCACCCAGCGCGAACTGCACGCGGACTACCGGGCGGTGCCCTACATCGACCGGCCGGGGGCGCCGATCTCCACCGTCAAGTCGTTCACCGTCGAGGCCGGCAACCCCGGCCTGAACCCGGTATGAGGGGGATTCCATGCTGAAAACACTCAGAAGCAGGGTGGCGGGGATGTCCCGCCACCGCGTCTTCGCCGTCGTGGCGGCCACCGTCATGCTGGTGACGCTCGGCGGTACGGCGCCCGCCATGGCCGGCAGTTCGGCGTCATCGCGGCTGACGCTCGCCGCCGACGTGGACCAGGTGACGGTGAACCCGATCCCCTGCGCCACGCAGGGGTTCCAGCTCCAGTTCGGCAACCCGGGCCGCTCGGACGTCTACGCCGACGCCTTCATCGAAGCGCCGGCGCCGCTGAAGCTCTCCCGGCCGCTGGTCTCCAGCTACCTCCCCGCCGGCTACACGCTCAAGGTGCAGATCGCGGTCAGTGCGCCGCGTGACACCAAGCCCGGCACGTACACCATCACGGTCCGCTCCGGCAGCACGCGGATGTCGCTGCCGGTACGGGTCGAGCCGGCGCCGGTGAACGACACCGGCAACCTGGCCAGGTACATGACGGTCGCTGCCTCCTCGGAGAACCTGCCCAGCTACCCGGCCTGCGGCGCGATCGACGGTGACACGAACTCGGCCGACTGGGGGACGGCCACCGGCTGGAACGACTCGACCAAGGGTTCCTTCCCCGACTGGATCCAGGTGACGTTCGACAAGCCGGAGAACGTCGGCCGGGTGGACCTCTACACACTCGACTCCGTCAAGTACCCGGCGAGCCGGTACGGCCTGCGGGACTGGGACGTACAGCTCCAGGTCGGGGGCGTCTGGCAGACCGTCGCCGAGGTACGGGGCAATGTGGCGGGCAAGGTCAGCTCGGCCTTCCCGGCGCAGACGGCGACCGCCATGCGCGTGGAGACGCAGGCCAGCAACGAGGGGCTGACGTACTCGCGGATCGTGGAGCTGGAGGCCTACGCCTCCTGAGTGGACGGGGGCGGTGTGGGCCGCCTGGCAGCCGTGGCCGGGACAGGGGTGTGACCACCTGTCCCGGCCACGGCTGAGTCCATCCACCAGCACGTCCTGAAGATCCCCGCATCGGCCTGGACGCCGGCCGTCGAGAGTGGCGGCGAGGTCCGTGACGGGGCCTGGGTCGCCGAACTCACCAGCGACCTGCTCGACGGATGGCCGAAGGGCATGCGATTGATCGTCCGCAAAGAACGGCCGCATCCCGGGGCCCAGTTGGAATCACGGACGCGGACGGCACGCGGATCACCTGCTTCGCCACCAACACCCCCGACCGGCCGATCGCCGAACTCGAGCTCCGGCACCGGCCGCGGGCCCGCGCGGAGGACCGCATCCGGGCCGCGCGTTCGACCGGCCTGCGCAACCTTCCCCTGCACGACACCGCGCAGAACGGCATCTGGCTGGAGCTCGTCCAGATCGCTCTCGACCTGCTGGCCTGGATGCCCATGCTCGCCCTGACCGGCCAGACCCGGCTCTGGGACCGCCTGCGGTTCCGCCTGCTCTCCGCGGCCGGCAAGCTCGTCACCACCGGCCGCCGCCACGTCCTCCGCCTCGCGGGGCACTGGCCATGGACCGGCGTGATCAAAAATGCCCTGGACAGGCTCCACGCTCTCCCGAACCCCGGCTGACCAGCACCTTCCCATCCCTGCGAGCAGCACCACCCCACCGGAGCCGTGGAACCCGGCGCCCACCCGACGCGACAGCCGGGCCACCAGCCTGCCCGCACCTCCCATGACAAGAGGGAACGGGTCACCCCAGAGCTGATGACCTGTCATAAAATATCAAGGTTAGAGCCTGTGCGTTTCATTTGTCCTGTGTCCGGAACATGAGCGGGAACGTGAAAGTGCCTTCTCGCGGAGGGCCTCGTCGCGAAGGGGCTCAGCTCCGCGCTGGTCCGCCTCATCGGCGTCGCCGAGGTGGCTGCTGCGGCGGGCCTCGTGGCGGGTATCTGGTGGCAGCCGCTGGGCATTGCCGCCGCCATCGGGATGGCCGTCATGCTCCTCGCAGCGATCGGTTACCACGTGAAGTGGCGGTGACTACAGGGACAGCGCTTCTCGCGACAGTGCCGTGATCCCGATTCTGTTCGTCCTCGTTGCGGTGGCGGCGGCCGTCACCCTGGCCGCGTCGCAGTGACCGATCCCCTGGGGACCGGGTGAACGCAGCCTCGGCACCAGACACACATCGGCCGGACGTACGGTGCTCGGTTCATGCGAGCTCATCCCCTTCGGGGCGAGCGCCGCCGTCACGGGCTTTTGTCCTGGTGCACGGGAACTCCTCGTCCGCGCGGGTGTGGCGTCCGCTGATGAAGAGTTCCTTCGGGGAACACAGCAGGCCGGGCGACTCCAAACGCGTCGTGTGACGCCGCACGGTAGTCGCTGCCGGGGGCTCGTGCCTGCCCGTGGTCGTGAGACTGCCAGGCGGGCGTGAGAGCCATGCTTCGGTGCGCTGCGAGAGGTCGGTCCGTGCCGAGTGACGTTCCGCGTCACACCGTCCCGGCCTCGGTACGCGACGGGGCAGTTGCAGCCAAGATGCACCCGCATCGGGAGCGTGAGAACGTGGCGGTGATGGTAGGAGCAGTCCTGTCCCTCCAGCGGCCAGGCTACGGAGCGAGCTGGAGAGGCGACGGCTGACGGCGAGTGACGCGGAGGCGTTGGAGCGCCGCTCTCCTGATAGTGCAGGTCCGGCGGCCCATCGCCAAAAAGCTGCGGGTGCGCCAACGAGAGGGGTTCCCGCCATTCCGAAGTTCGCAAGTGGAGGAACTGAGGTGCGATGAACGCCCAGGAAGTGACATACACCCCCGAAGACACCGCCCTTCTGATCATAGATCCGTACAACGACTTCCTGTCGGAGGGCGGAAAGCTGTGGTCGCGGGTCAAAGAGGTCGCGGGAGAGAATGGACTCCTCGACCACATGCGGGCAGTGCTGTCTGCCGCCCGCGAACAGGGATTCCACGTCTTCATCGTGCCTCACCACCAGACGGCGCCGGGAGATTACAAGACCTGGGACCATCTGTCCCCGACTCAGCAGCATGCCGTCGAGCGGCAGACCTTCGCGGCCGGCAGCTGGGGGGCTGAATGGCACCCGGATTTCGTGCCGCGGGAGAACGAGCTGGTCATGCGGCAGCACTGGGCATCGAGTGGCTTCGCGAACACGGACCTGGACATGTTGCTGAAACAGCACCGGGTTCAGAAGATCGTGATCATCGGCATGAAGGCCAACACGTGCGTCGACACCACTGCTCGCTTCGGACAGGAGTTGGGATACCACGTGACGCTCATACGCGATGCCATCGCCTCCTTCTCCTGGGACGAGATGAGGGCGACGTTCGACATCAATGCACCCGCGTACGCCCACGCGATCTTCACGACAGAAGAATTTCTGAATACCCTTCAGAAAGCCGACCCATAGACAGGTTCTGCAAGGGTGGACACATGCCGCGCCGCACAGTCGGATCCCTCGGTCCGTCTGTGCGGCCATTTCGCGTCGGAGCGGTAACGGTCGCAGGGGTCGGTAAAAACATGCTGCAGGTAGTGCCGTGACCGGCAATGTTTGCCCGTCCAGGAGCGGCGTCCAGTGCGTGTGACCGCAAGGCGGCCGGAAGTCCTGGTAGCGGAGCTACCTGGGCCTTGTCCAGCACGGCAGCCAGGTCCCCAGCGGTCATTTCGGGTTCCTCGATCAGCGGATGGACTTCAGCGGGCTGGACACTCCCTACCCGTACTCCCTGATGCTGCTACAGCCCAAGGATGAGGAACTCCTGGCCAACCCACCCCGACCTCCCGACATGACCGTGATCGGGATCGGCTCACCAACCCTGCGGCCACGCAGCGGACGGACCAGTGCATCCACTCCCAAAGACGGCACGTCACAGACCTGCCCTCCGGTCCGCTCACGAACAGTGGTGCCTCAGTGCTGGATCAGGCCGCCGACCTCGACGGGAGCGACGTGGCCGGTCGCCGGAACGGTCTGTACCAGGTCGAGGCCGACGTCAACCAGCGATGATCGGCGCAGGCAAGCGACATCGGGGATCGGAGTCCAGACGGACTCGGCGATTTCGCCGTTCGGCTCAGGCCGCAGCCGGCCCCCGGTGACACGGACCCGGTAGAAGATGCCGACATTCTGGTGCTCGACTCCCAAACGCGCGGCGGCCGCGGGGACCACCCTCGAGTCCACGCCCAACAGCCGTTCAACCACCGCGTCGCAGCCCGTCTCCTCGGCAACCTCCCGGATCACCGCATCGAACGGATCCTCCCCGTGCTCGACCCGACCCCCCGGAAGAGTCCAGCTGCTCTCGCCCTTCGGTGGCACATAACGAGCGAGCAGCACACACCCGTCCTCGACGCACACCGCGTACGCCGCCAACCGGAAACTCATCCCCCGCACCTCTCGCTAGACCCTGGCCAACGCCCGAGATCCGCACATCGCCGTGAACACAGAGTGGAACCAGAACAACTTCCCACACACTGAGGCCACTTCCATTCCGTGCGGCGGAGCCAAAAGAAGTGCCTGCAAACACCCGGCCGACACACCAAAACGAGACACCACACCAGTACGCCCCACCCGGGAACCCCACCCGGACCACCCGAGAGTCACACTCCCAAACCACCCCAACCGCCCCGCCCCTACCGCGGGAGGCTGCGACCGTACTCCACCCCCGTCACCATGCCGGTCGCGGATGAATGCGGAACCCACACGCACAAAGAAGCCGCCACCCAGTAAGATTCAAACTGGACGGTTTTTTTTGGGCACGGTTTTTTTGGGCTCCGGGCCCACAAGTCAGAGGAGACACACGTGGCGAAGCAGGACCGGGCGATCCGCACACGCCAGATCGTCCTGACAGCAGCGGCCAAGATCTTCGAAGCACGCGGCTACCAGGCGGCCACCATCAGCGAAATCCTCACCGAAGCCGGAGTGACCAAAGGAGCCCTCTACTTCCACTTCCCCTCCAAAGAACACCTCGCCCAAGGCGTCCTCCACGAACAGGACCAATGGCTCCCCGTCCCCGACCGCCCCTGCAAAATCCAGCAGTTCGTCGACACCGTCCTCCTCCACGCCTACCGCCTGCAAACCGACCCCATGGTCCGCGCAGGAGTCCGCCTCTCACTCGACCAGCA
>NZ_JBIWLW010000032.1:0-116509 GCF_044766385.1 Streptomyces sp. NPDC102274
AGAACCCCTCGACAAGGTTCATCGTCCCAGTTCAGAAGGCACTTTCGCGTTACCAGCCACCAATCGACGCCGACCCAACCGAAACGGCGAGGCTAGCTGTATCAACTAGCGGTTTCCTACGGTGCTGGAGCAGGTGGCGACGAGGTCGCCCATGCCGGCGAGTCCGGCGAGGGTCTGCGGGTCGGCGCCCATGGCCTGGGCGAGGCGGGTGGTCTCGGCCAGGCCGCGGGTGATGAGCGCGGCCTTGGTGTTGTCGCCGAGGCCGTGGCCGTCGGCGATGCCTACGGCCAGGGCGATGACGTTCTTGACCGCTCCGCCGAGTTCGCAGCCGATGACGTCGGTGCTGGTGTAGGGGCGGAAGTACGGGGTGTGGCAGGCGGCTTGGAGCCGCAGGACGACCTGGGGGTCCGCGCAGGCGATGACGCTCGCGGCGGGCTGCCGGCGGACGATCTCGCCGGCGAGGTTGGGGCCGGAGAGGACCGCGATCCGCTCGGGCTCCGCGCCTGTGATGTCCGCGATGACCTCGCTCATCAGTTTGGCCGTGCCGAGTTCGACGCCCTTCATCAGTGAGACGAGCACGGTGTCGTCCGCGATGAGCGGGGCCCAGAGCATGAGGTTGGATCGCAGGGTCTGGGCAGTGACAGCAAGGACCGCGACGTCGGCGTCCTTGGCGGCCTCGGCCGCATCAGTGGTCGCGGTGATCTTTTCCGGCAGGGGCACGTGCGGGAGGTAGCCGGGGTTGGCGCGGGTGGTGTTGATGGCGTCGACCAGGCCGGGGCGGCGGCCCCACAGCATCACGTCGCATCCTGCGTCAGCCAGGATCATGGAGACCGCTGTGCCCCAGGATCCAGCTCCGTAGAAGGCCACACGAGTCGGCATCGGCCTACCTACCTGCCTTTCGTTCTGTGCCCCCGGCACGGCGCTGTCGGGCCGTGGCGTGCGAGCACCTTTCCTCGCCGCCGGGCCGCCTCAGCGTAACGGTGACCGAGCGTCGGTCCCCGATGGTCCGTGATCTTGTGCGGGCTTCGGTGAGCATGCTCTGGGCCTGGTCGTCGCCGAGGTGGCGCCGCAGGTCCGCCTCGTGGTCAGTCCATAGCTCGTAGAGGGAGTCAGCGAGAGCGAGCAGCCGTACGAGTTACGGCTGACCGAAGAGAGCAGGGCCAGCATCCCCGTCACCTGAATCGGGCGGCCGAGTCCCAGCAAAAGAAGGATCTCTCCGGCCCCTCACCTCCTCGCTGGACAAGGCATTCGCGTCCTGCGGTGGCGGCCGCGGCTGCGTCTTCGCCTGGATGGCACGTGCTGTGCCGGTGTCCGGCGGGGGGCTTTATAGCACGTGATCGCCGGTTTCGGTAACCGGGGAATCTTCGGAGACTTGAAGGGTGACTTACCCCCACGCACCCCCTCCGCCACCCGCACACCGCCGCTGCCCGTCCCGCCACCTTCCCAGGACTCCATGACCACCCCCTCCACCCCGCCCGAAGCAACCACCACCGCCGAGTCAGCCACTCTGCTGCCCGGCCCCTGGTATTCGACCGAGGAACTCGCCAGCATCCTCCGCGTCGATCCCTCCACCCTCCGCCGCTGGCGCACCGCACACCCCCGCCAAGGCCCCCCGTACGTCCGCGTGAGCAAGCGCGTCATCCTCTACAGCGCCCGCGATGTCGAACACTGGATCGCCCAGCGCCGCATCTCCCCCGGGCCGGCCGCCTGATGCCCCACACCGAGTCCGTCCCCCTCGGCGTGCGCGTCTCCAGCGACATCGAGCACCGCCCCGACCGCCCCTCCCCCTACCGCGCCCGCGTCCGCTGGTTCGACCCCGTCAGCAAACGCCGCAAGTCCCTCTCCGCCGGCAAGGACACGCACGACCAGGCCGAGGAATGGGTCACCGACATCCTCAAGGCCGCCCAGGCCGGGATCGCCCCGAACGTGGCCACCATGTCCCTCGCCGAGTACGGCACCGCCAACATGGACCTCGCCCTGCGCGGCCTGGAACTCAAAACCCTCGCCCCCTACCTCGCCGGCTGGCGCCGACGCGTCGTCCCCGCCCTCGGGCACTTCCCCGTCCGTATGATCACCAACGGAGCCGTCGACCGCACGGTCCACGGCTGGATCGCCGACGAGCACAGCCGCTCCACCGTCAAGAACAGCCTCGCCGTCCTCGTACGCGTCATGGAACAAGCCGTCCGCGACGGCCTGATCACCGTCAACCCCGCCCGGGTCACCGGCTGGCAACGCGAGTACAAACAAGCAGAAGACGAACTCGACAACCCCCGCGCCCTCGCCCTACGCGACTGGCCCACACTGCTCCGCCTCGCCGAGGCCCTCGTCGGCCGCTCCCACGGCCACTACCAAGGATGGGGCGAAGTCGTCCTCTTCGCGGCAGCGACTGCGGCCCGCATCGGCGAAGTCTCCGGCGTACGCGTCAGTGACATCGACACCCACACCTGGATCTGGACCATCCGCCGCCAGACCACCCCCGCACCCGGCGGACTCACCGACAAGAACACCAAAGGCAAACGCGCCCGCCAAGTCCCCCTCATCGAAGAAATCCGCCCCCTCCTCGCCCAACGGCTCCTGGCCGCCGGACCCAACCCCAACGCCCGGCTGTTCACCGGACCCCGCGGCGGACGCATCTCCACCGCAGTCCTCCGCGACGCCACCCACTGGGACGAGGTGGTCACCTCACTCGGCCACGAACACCTGCGCCGCCACGATCTCCGCCACACCGGACTCACCTGGTTCGCCGACGCAGGCGTCCCCGCCCACGTCCTCCGCAAAATCGCCGGACACGGCTCCCTCCTCACCACCCAGCGCTACCTCCATCCCAACATGACACAGATAACCAACGCCGGGGCCGCCCTCACCGCACACCTCAACCCCGTCCGCACCCCCGTCAGCCTCGCCGTCCAGCCCGCCCCCGGACACCGCCGCTAGACCGGCTGGTCCCCAACTGGTCCCCAAGAAACACGGAAAGGCGGTACCGGATTTCTCCGATACCGCCTGCGACCTGCGAATACGCTGGTCGGGACGACAGGATTTGAACCTGCGACCCCTTGACCCCCAGTCAAGTGCGCTACCAAGCTGCGCCACGTCCCGATGTGTGGCCTCAGTGGAGGGAGATCCCTCGTCGGCCACGCAAGAGAACATTACCCCACTCCGGACGACGCGAAGACGCGGGCCGTCCGCGCGACAATCGGCGTATGAAGGAGAACCGGCGGGATCGTGACGACGAGGGGCGGGCGCGGAGTGCGCGGCCGCGGGATGGGCTGGGGCGGCCGTTGGCGTATGGGGCTCCGGGGGTGGAGCGGCAGCCCGAGGGCGTGGTCCGTACGCCCGGGGAAACGCTTTCGGAGGCGCAGCGGCTGCTTGACGCGGGGAAGCCGTTCCATGCGCACGAGGTGTTCGAGGACGCGTGGAAGTCGGGGCCCGAGGCGGAGCGGGCGCTGTGGAAGGGGATGGCCCAGCTGGCGGTCGGGCTGACGCACGCCGCCCGGGGGAACGCGACCGGTGGGGCGCGGCTGCTGTTGCGTGGCGCGGAGGCGATCGCCGGGTTCCGGGACCCGTACGGTATCGATGTGCCCGGACTGACCGCCTGGGCCCGGGAGTTGGCGGGGCGGGTGGCGGGCGGGGAAGAGGTGGACGCGGCCCGCGAGGCTCCTCGGCTGACGCCAATCACTCACTGAGCAGGATGACTTCGAGCGTGCGCGGACCGTGTACGCCCTCCACCCGGTCGAGTTCGATGTCGCTGGTCGCGGACGGTCCGGAGATCCAGGTCAGCGGACGGGTGGGGTCGAGCCGGGGCATGGCCTGCGGTACGGAGCCGACCACCTGGTCCGCGGTGCGTACGACACAGATGTGGTGGTCGGGGACGAGTGTGATGCGGCGCCGCCCCTGGTCGGGGGCCGCGTCCAGGACCAGTGTGCCGGTCTCCGCGATGGCCAGGGCGCAGCCGGTGATCACACTGTCCACGACGTCGAGTTCCCGGGCCGTGGCGGTGGGATCGTCCTCGACCCTGATCAGATCGGTGCCCACCGAGGAGAGCGCGGAGAGCCAGAACGCCGGGAGCAGCGGGGGTACGAGGACGGTTCGGGAGCCGCGTTCCGCCAGGAGGCGCGCGATGAGCGCGGGGAGCCCCTCGTTGTCCGTCCGGTGGACGAGCGCGCGGTAGTCGGCGAGGTTCTCGGCGAGCAGGTCGATGACGCGCTCGCCGGGGGTGTGCGTCTCCAGGTAGTCGCGCGCGGCTTCGGGGGCGTCGGGGGCGGCCGCGACGGCGGCACGGATCCTGGCGAGGATCCGCTCCCGGGATCCGCCGCCGCCCGTACCGGTGTCCGAAGCCGCCCCCGTACCAGCGGCCGAAGCCGCCCCCGTACCGATGCCCGAAGCCGCGCCTGCGCCGGTGCTCATGTCCCTGTGTCCTTACGGTTGTTGTGGTGCTTCTTCCACCAGTCGCGGAACGACTCCGGTGGCAGCTCCGGCAGATCGCGCGAGTTGGTCCACGCCCCCGCCCCCGGGAGTTTCGAGGGATGCAGCCGGCGCGTCTTCGACGCGGCCCGCTCCCCCGCCGCCATCACGCGCGGATGGTCGAAGACCCAGCCTGCCGCCTTCATGGCGGCCTTCTCCAGCCGGTGCCCCTTGCCGCCCCGGTCCGCGACCCGCTCGCGGAGATGGACCAGTACCTCGGGGATGTCGATGGCGACGGGACACACGTCATAGCAGGCCCCGCAGAGCGACGAGGCGTACGGCAGCGACGCGTCGATCTTGCTCCCGGTGCCCCGCAGCTGAGGGCTGAGGATCGCCCCGATCGGGCCCGGGTAGACCGAGCCGTACGCGTGCCCGCCCGCCCGTTCGTACACCGGGCAGACGTTCAGACAGGCCGAGCAGCGGATACAGCGAAGCGCCTGCCGGCCGACCTCGTCGGCCAGCGTGTCCGTACGGCCGTTGTCCAGCAGCACCAGGTGGAAGGTGCTCGGGCCGTCCGCGTCATGCGTACCGGTCCACATGCTGGTGTACGGATTCATCCGTTCCGCCGTCGAGGAGCGCGGCAGCGTCTGGAGGAAGACCTCCAGATCCCGCCAGCTCGGCACCACCTTCTCGATGCCCACCACGGAGATCAGCGTCTCGGGGAGCGTCAGACACATCCGTCCGTTGCCCTCCGATTCGAAGACCACGAGCGTGCCGGTCTCGGCGACCATGAAGTTCGCCCCCGAGATGCCGACCTTGGCGCGCAGGAACTTCTCCCGCAGATGCAGCCGTGCGGCCTCGGCGAGTTCGCCGGGGGTGTCGGAGAGGCCGTCGGGCGCCGGTCGGCCCCAGGCGCCCATCCGGTCGCGGAAGATGTCGCGGATCTCGCCCCGGTTGCGGTGGATCGCGGGGACGAGGATATGGGAGGGCCGGTCGTCGCCGAGCTGGACGATCAGCTCGGCCAGGTCGGTCTCGTACGCGGAGATGCCCTCGGCCTCCAGCGCCTCGTTGAGCCCGATCTCCTGGGTCGCCATCGACTTGACCTTGACGACCTCGGTCTCGCCGGTGGCCTTCACCAGCTCCGCCACGATCCGGTTCGCCTCGTCGGCGTCGGCCGCCCAGTGCACCACACCGCCCGCCGCCGTGACCGACTCCTCCAGCCGCAGCAGATAGCGGTCCAGATGGCGCAGCGTGTGGTCCTTGATCCGCTTGCCCGCCTCCCGCAGCAGCGCCCAGTCGTCCAGCTCCGCCACGGCCTTGGCGCGCTTGTCGCGGATGGTGTGGGTGGCGTGCCGGAGGTTGCCGCGCAGCGTCTCATTGCCGAGGGCCTCCTTCGCCGCGACCGGAAACGCCGGCATCCCCAGATACGTACCGCTCATGACCAGGGCTCCTCTTCCGTCGACGCCAGAATCTCCGCGAGATGTACGGGGCGCAGCGGGGCGCCCTCGCGGCTCACGATCCCGCCGAGATGCATCAGACAGGAATTGTCCGCGCCGCAGAGCACCTCGGCCCCCGTGGAGACCGCGTTGCTCACCTTGTCCTGACCCATCGCGGCCGAAACATCGGAGTTCTTCACGGCGAAGGTGCCGCCGAAGCCACAGCACTCGTCCGCGCCCGGCAGCTCCCGCAGCTCCAGCCCCCGTACCGACTCCAGCAGCTTTCGCGGCCGCTCTCCCAGGCCGAGCAGCCGCAGGCCGTGACAGGAGGGGTGGTAGGTGACGGTGTGCGGGAAGTGCGCCCCCACATCCGTCACGCCGACCACGTCGACCAGGAACTCGGTCAGCTCGTATGTCCGTGCGGCGAGCGCGGCCGCGGCCTTGTCGCCGATCTTGGGGTAGTGGTGGCGGACCATGGCCGCGCAGGATCCGGACGGGGTCACCACATAGTCGTAACCCTCGAAGGCCCGGGTCATCCGCCGTACCAGCGGCTCGGTCTCCCGCCGGTAGCCGGTGTTGAACTGGGGCTGGCCACAGCATGTCTGCGCCTCGGGAAAGTCGACTTCGACGCCCAGACGTTCGAGGAGCCGTACGGTCGCGATACCGGTGGCCGGGTAGACGGCGTCATTGACGCAGGTGACGAAAAGGGCGGCGCGCATGGGCGGAGCATATGTCGGGCGCGCGGGTGCGCGGAAGACCCTCGCAGAGGGTGACGGCTCATCAGACATCCGATGGATATGACCATTCTCGGTACGGCGACAAGGCGACCGAGGGACGTGAGGCGGTGGCCGCGGCGCATGGGGCAGACTCGGCGGGGTGAGAAAGATCTATGTCATCGGTATCGGCGTGGGTGACCCCGACCAGCTGACCGTCCAGGCGGTCAAGGCGCTCCGGCGCGTGGATGTCTTCTTTCTGCTCGACAAGGGCGCCCGGAAGTCCGATCTGATCGGGCTCCGACACGAGATCCTTCGCCGCCATGTCGGCGAGCCCGCCGTCCGGTCCGACGACGAGGCCGGCGACAGGTCCGCCGACCGGTCCCGCGACGCGCCCGCGGACGCCCGGGGCTATCGGACGGTCGAGCTCCGCGACCCGGAGCGGGAGCGCCCGGCCGACGGCGCCGGCTACCCCGGGACGGTCGACGACTGGCGGAGCCGGCGCGCCGCCCTCTACGAGCGCGCGATCACCCATGAGCTGAGCGACGGCGAGGGCCCCGACGCGAACGAGGGGCCTGACGGGAACGAGGGCCCTGACAGGAACGACGGGCCCGGCCGGGACAGGACCGGGGCGTTCCTCGTCTGGGGCGATCCCTCCCTGTACGACTCGACGCTCTCCATCCTGGAGGAGATCCTGGCGCGCGGCTCGGTTGGGTTCGAGTACGAGGTCATCCCCGGCATCAGCAGCGTCTCCGCGCTGGCCGCCGGGCACCGGGTCGGACTGAACGGCGTGGGCCGCCCCGTACAGATCACCACCGGTCGCCGGCTCGCCGAGGGCTGGCCGGACGGCGTGGACGATGTCGTGGTGATGCTGGACGCCCACCAGTCCTTCCGGCACCATCTGGCGGCCGATCCGGTCATCCACTGGGGCGCCTACGTGGGCACGGAAGACGAGATCCTGGTCTCCGGACGGCTCTCCGAAGTGGCGGACAGGATCGGGGAGCTGCGGTCCGAGGCGCGCGCACGCAAGGGCTGGATCATGGACACGTATCTGCTGCGCCGGGACCCGGACCTGTCCGGCGGGTCTCCGCGGGACAGGCCCTGAGGACCACCACGGCCGGACCGCCACGCCCGGCCGTGGTGAAACGTTCAAAACGTTCAAGACGCACAAGACGTTCGAAGGCACTTCTCGGTCAGCTCCGCCCCACGAAGTCCCAGGCGCCCTGCCCGGCCCGGTACACCACGAAGCCCGGCTCCGTGCGGAGATACTCCGCCCCGCCCGGCGCCTTCACCAGTTCGGGGCGCTCGGCCGGTACATGGATCTCCGCCGTCGCGCCGACCGGCACCCGCACCGAGAGCCGCAGATCACGCCCTATCGCCGACCAGGCCACCGAGGCCGTGCCACGTACCGTACGGATCTCGGTGCGCGCCCAGGTGACTCCGGTCCGGCCGTCGGGCCGTACGGTGAAGGTCCGGTATCCCGCGTCCCCGGGGCGCAGTCCCGCCACGTTCTCGTACAGCCACTGGACGACCGTGCCCTGGAAGTAGTGATCGCGTGAGCGCGAGTCGACCGGCCACATCTCCCACATCGTGTCGGCGCCGTTGTCGAACCAGTAGCCCCAGCTCGGGTACGTACGCTGGGTGGCGATGGCGTGCGCGACCTCGGGGCGGCCGTGTTCGCACAGGACGCGCAGCAGCACGCTCGTGCCCAGCGCGCCGGTGTTGAGGTGGTCGCCGCGGGCGGCGATGTCGGCGACGAGACTGTCGAGCACCGACGCGCGGGCGCCGCTCGGGACCAAACCGAAGGCGAGCGGCAGGGCGTTGGAGGTCTGCCGGTAGCCGGGGTCCTTCGCGGTCCGGTAGTGGCCGGACGCGCGGTCCAGGAACGCGGCGTTGAGGGCGTCCTTCAGTCCGGCGGCTGCCGTACGGTATCGGTCCACGACCTCGCCGTGTCCCAGCAGTTCGCCCAGCTCGGCCGTCTGGGTCAGCGCGCGGTGCAGATACGCCGTCGCCGTGAGCCGGGTGTCCTCGGGCGGGTTGCCCCCGTACCCCGGCGGCAGGTAGTCGCCGAGTGCCGTGATGGCGAGGCCGTCCTCCAGCCGGTCCAACTCCCAGTCCAGATAGGCGGTCAGGGTGGGCCAGTGCTCGCGCGCCACCCGGTCGTCGCCGTAGATCCGGTACATCTCCCGCACCAGGAACGGGTATACGGTCGTCCACTCCGGGGAGGGGCCGAGGTCGCCGTAGCCCCAGCCGCCGCTGGGTACGATCACCGGCAGCTGGCCGTCGGGATTCTGACTGTCCATCAGGTCGCCGAGCCACTTCGCCAGGAAGCGGTGGACTCCGAAGGCGTACGCCATGATGGGCGCGCCGAGCTGCGCGTCGCCCGTCCAGCCGTTCTTCTCGTACATGGGGGTGTCGGTCGGTATGCCGTGCAGATTGTTCAGCAGGGTGCGGCGCATCGCCCGGTCGAGCTGACCGTAGAAGGGCTCCGAGCAGTCGAAGGAGCTGACCTCGGCCACTTTCGTATGGACGACCCGGCCCAGCACATCGGCGGGGCGGGGGCGGCTCGGCAATCCGCTGACCTGGACATAGCGGAAGCCCTTGTACGAGAACGACGGCTCCCAGACCTCGGCCTCTCCCCCGCCGGACCCACTGCCGTCGCTCCCTGCGCCGCCCGCGCAGATGTACTCGTCGCGCTGGAACCGTCCCGGAACATGCCCGGTCTCGGCGTGGACGCTCCCGTCCGCCGTGAGCTTCTCGCCGTGGACGAGCTGGACGACGGTGCCGGCCGGGGCCCGTACGGTCAGCCGGGTCCAACCCGCCGTCGTGCGGCCCATGTCGACGACATACACCCCGGGTCGCAGCTCGGTGATCGCGGTGGGGGTGAGGGTCTCGATGATCTCGATGGGGTCGTGCGGCTGCGCGCGCAGGGTGCCCTTGGGCGCCGTCTGGGGGTTCGGGGCGCGCCAGGAACTGTCGTCGAAACCGGGCACGGTCCAGCCCTTGGGGGCCAGCCGGGCGTCGTATGTCTCGCCCGCGTAGAGCGAGTTGGTGAGTGTGGGGCCTTCGGTGATGCGCCAGTCGGTGTCGGAGACGACGGTGGTGCGGGAGCCGTCGGGGTGCTCGGCCTCCAGCCGGCACAGCAGCCGGGGTTCGCCGTGCCACGGCGGCTGGTGCCAGCTCCACACATTGGGGGTGGTCATGCCGTAGAAGCCGCGGCCCAGGGTCACACCGATGGCGTTGTCGCCGCGCCGCAGCAGCGAGGTCACGTCATGGACGGCGTACATCACGGTCTCGTCGTAGTCGGTGAAGGCCGGGTCGAGCACCTGACTGCCGACCCGCTTCCCGTTCAACTCGGCTGTGTAGTAGGCGAGTCCGCTGATGTAGAGCCGGGCCCGGCTGACCGGCTCGGCCACGGTGAACTCGCGGCGCAGCAGGGGCGCGGGCGCCTCGGGCGCCGCGATCGAGACACCGCTTCCCCAGGGGCCCTGGCCGTAGGGGGCGAGTACGGCCGCCGCGGTCCAGCCGCTGTCGTCGAAGCCCGGCTGCTCCCAGCCCTGTTGCTCGGTTCCGGCGGCGCGCCAGCCGGCTCCGGTGACCAGCTCGTGCCGGGTGCCCCGGGCGGTTTCGACGAGCAGCCGTACGAGCAGTCCCGCCGGGTTGACGGAGACCGCGCCGCGGTTGGCCGCGAGGGCGGCGAGGACGATCCGGCCGCCGGTGGCGGACCGCACGGCCTCGGTGACATCGCCCACCTGTCCGGTGCGCCAGCCGTCCACCCGCTCGGGCGCGTGCAGCACCTGCCGGCCGTTGAGATGGAGGGTGAAATCGTCATCGGCCGTGGCGAGGACGGTCGCCCGCGCGACGTCCTCGCCCCGTGCGCCGGGCGGCAGTTCGAGTCCGCCGCGGAACCACCGGGCGCCCACGGGGGCGTTGCCGGTGGTCGCTCCCTCGGTGCAGATCCAGGACGCGCCGTCGAAGCCGGGTGGTTCCGGTGCCTGGTCGGCGCCTATCCAGCGCGCCTGCCACGGCTCGCCGCCGAGCGCGGTCTCCCACCAGCCGGCCGTGCTCCACGGTGAGACATGTCCGTCGCCGTCCCAGACGCGGACCTGCCAGTGGCAGCGGGTACGGGGCGGCAGTCCGGGGCCCGCGTAGGGCACGGCGACGCCGCGGTCGGAGGCCACACGGCCGGTGTCCCAGAGGAGTTCACGGCCGGCCGCGAGAGCGCGCGGATCGGTCGCGGCCCGGATCTGATAGGCACTCTGGCGGGCGCCCCTGGCGCCCGATTCGCCGCTCAGCTCCCAGGACAGCAGAGGGGCCGCGACATCGGTGCCGAGGAGCCGCTCGGTGTACTCGACCGTGGCGGTGGCGACACGGAGCCCGCCTCGCCGCCCGCCCGTTCCCGAAGAGCCGCCGGACGGCGCGCCCGCGGCGGGGGAGGCGGCGGCGAGTCCCGCGATCCCCACCCCCGCGCCCGCCACGGAGGTGTGCAGAAGACCTCGGCGTGTCCAGCCCATGCCCATCGCGGCTCCCCTTGGATTGAAACGTTTCATGTCGTGCGGGCATCGTAGGGCCGACCGCGTCCGCGCTACAAGAGGTGTGCGCGGGGCCCCTGGTGAGGGCGAGCCGCGAGGGAGCCCCGCACCACTCCGCGCCCGGACCCCGACTCCGCTGTCGGGTCGAGGATTTTTGCGTTGGTCTCCAAAATTTGCGCGAATTCATAGACTTCTTGTAAGCCAACTTCTAGCCTTTTCGCGTCCGCAGAGTCCCGACGAGCCGCAAGGACGTATGTCTGTGACACTCCCCACCGGACCCCCACGAAGCCGCCTGCTCCGGCGCGGCATCTCCGCATCGGTATCCCTCGCACTCGCCGTGGCCGGGACGGCCGCGGCGGTGGTGCTCTCCACCGCACCCGCCGCCCAGGCGGCGGCGGTCCCCGCCCCCTCCCCCATCAATGTCCCCGGCCGCGGCGCCACGGTGCCGTTCAAGGAACAGGAAGCCGAGTACGCCGCCACCAACGGCTCCCTGATCGGCCCCAACCGCCTCTACGGCACGCTGCCCTCGGAAGCCTCGGGCCGGCAGGCCGTGACGCTCGACGCGGTGGGTGAGTATGTGGAGTTCACCCTCACCGCCCCGGCGAACGCGATGTCGTTCCGCTACTCGCTGCCGGACAACGCGGCGGGCACCGGCCGGGACGCGACCATCGATCTACGGGTCAACGGCACGTCCCTCAAGAGTGTGCCCGTGACCTCCAAGTACGGCTGGTACTACGGCGGTTACCCGTTCAACAACAACCCGGGTGACACGAACCCGCACCACTTCTACGACGAGACCCGCACCATGTTCGGGTCGACGCTGGCGGCCGGTACGAAGGTCCGGCTCCAGGTCTCCTCGACCGCCGCGTCGCCCACGTTCACCATCGACCTCGCCGACTTCGAGCAGGTGGCCGCGCCGATCGGTAAGCCCGCGGGCGCCCTCGACGTGGTGAGCGACTTCGGCGCGGACCCGAGCGGCGCCGCCGACTCGACGGCCAAGATCCAGGCGGCGGTCGACGCGGGCCGTACCCAGGGCAAGGAGGTCTACATACCGCAGGGCACCTTCCAGGTGCGCGACCACATCATCGTCGACAAGGTCACCCTGCGCGGTGCGGGTCCCTGGTACAGCGTGCTGACGGGACGTGATCCGTCCGACCGCAGCAAGGCCGTCGGTGTCTACGGCAAGTACGCCAACGCGGGCGGCAGCAGCAATGTCACCCTCAGGGACTTCGCCATCATGGGCGACATCCGTGAGCGCGTGGACAACGACCAGGTCAACGCCATCGGTGGCGCCATGTCCAACTCGGTCGTCGACAACGTCTGGATGCAGCACACCAAGTGCGGCGCCTGGATGGACGGCCCGATGGACAACTTCACCATCAAGAACAGCCGCATCCTCGACCAGACCGCGGACGGCGTCAACTTCCACATGGGCGTCACCAACTCGACGGTCACCAACACCTTTGTGCGCAACACCGGTGACGACGGGCTGGCCATGTGGGCCGAGAACGTCCCGAACGTGAAGAACAAGTTCACGTTCAACACCGTGATCCTGCCGATCCTGGCCAACAACATCGTCACGTACGGCGGCAGGGACATCACCATCTCCGACAACGTCATGTCGGACACCATCACCAACGGCGGCGGGCTGCATATCGCCAACCGCTACCCCGGCGTCAACTCCGGTCAGGGCACAGCGGTCTCCGGAACCACCACCGCCGCGCGCAACACCCTGATCCGGGCCGGAAACAATGACTACAACTGGCGCTTCGGCGTCGGCGCGATCTGGTTCAGCGGTCTCAACGAACCGATCAACGCCACCATCAACGTCACCGACAGCGAGGTCCTGGACAGCTCCTACGCCGCCATCCATCTGATCGAGGGCGCGACGAACGGGCTGCACTTCAACAATATCCGGATCGACGGCGCCGGTACGTACGCGCTCCAGATCCAGGCGCCGGGCACCGCTTCCTTCACCAATGTGACCGCCACCCATATCGCGCAGTCCAACCCGATCCACAACTGTGTGGGCAGCGGATTCCAGATCACCCAGGGCACCGGCAACTCGGGCTGGTACGCCAACCCGCCCGCGTGCACCGGCACCTGGCCCGACCCGGTGTGGACCAACGGCGGTGTGCCGGGCGGTCCCACCAACCCGCCCACCGACCCGCCGACCGATCCGCCCACCGATCCGCCGACGGACCCGCCGACGGACCCGGGCAATCTCGCGCAGGGCCGTCCGGTCACCGAGTCCGGGCACGCCGATGTGTACGGCGCGGCCAACGCGGTCGACGGCAACCCCAACACGTACTGGGAGAGCACCAACAACGCCTTCCCACAGACGATCACCGTGGACCTCGGCGCGTCGAAGGCGGTCAAGCGGGTGGTGCTGAAGCTGCCTCCGGCGTCGGCCTGGGCGACCCGCACCCAGACGCTCAGTGTGTCGGGGAGCACCAACAACTCCTCGTACAGCACGCTCAAGGCGTCGGCGGGCTACACCTTCAACCCGGCCGGCGGTAACACCGCGACGGTCACTCTGGACGGGACCCCGACCCGCTATCTGCGGGTGACGGTCACGGGCAACACCGGCTGGCCGGCCGCGCAGCTCTCCGAACTGGAGGCGTACACCAGCTGAGCAGCTGTACAACTGAGCCGCGAACAACACGTGAGAACGCCCGGCCGGGAGATCCCGGCCGGGCGTTCTCGCGTACGGCTCGCGTCAGGAGGCGCCGCCCCGACCGCCTCCGTCCGGGCCGTGGATGTCGTACGTATTCAGCCGCCCGCACATGCCGAACCTGCCGTGGGCCGCCGGGAGTCGGGTGTGCAGACCCGCCTCGGCCAGATACGAGGCGTCACCGGCGGCCAGCCGGTCGAGCTGGGCTCCGGTCTGCCGGGCCGCCTCGGCCGCGCCCGCCTCCCAGCGTGCCCGCCACTGCGCCACCCGGGGCCGTACGAGCGCGGCCGCCGAGCGCTGGAAGTCGTGCAGGGGCCGCTGATCGCCCGCCTCCCACGCCGTGCGCAGCGCCATGAATCCCTCGATCGCGAGATCACGCCGGCGGCGCGCGGCGGCGGCCTGCTCGGGCTCCGCCGCGTCCGGGATGCGCACGGCGCGCGCGTAGGTGTCCGGGTCGGTGAGGTACCGGGGCGGCAGCGTCAGTACGGCGTCCCCGGCCTCGGGCAGACCGTTGTTCTGCATCAGGACGACGATCCGCAGCCCGTCCTCGTTGACGAGCCGGTGGATGGTGCCGGGCGTGAACCACACCAGCGCCCCTGGCGCCAGTGGTGTGGTGTCGGGGCCCGCGGGGCCGAGTGTCTGTACGGCGCCCCGGCCCTCGGTCACCACATACGCCTCGGAACAGGTGAGATGCAGATGCGGGGTGCCACCGCGCACTCCGTCGGGGGACTCCCACTCATACACACTCAGATGCGAGACCGCGACCGCACCGGGGAGTCCGGCGAACCCCGTCGCCGGGCTCACCATGACGGCCGCTCACGGTATGTCTTTTGCGTCACCGGATCCTTCGCCCCCCTCGGACAGCAAGCGCTTTCTACGAGGAACGTAGGGTGCGCGTACAACGATGTCAACGGGTCGGATCGAGCTGGGCGCACGGGCCGCCGGCCCTTTGGAGCACCGCTCCGGGCCTCCGCGTCAGGTCGAGACCCGGCGGCGCTCCAGGTCGAATACGGCCTGGACACGCTTGCCGACCGGGACCCGCTCGGCGCCGAGGCGGTCGGACAGCGCGTGAACGATCTCCAGACCGTGACCGCCCAGCCGGCCGGGATCCCGGTCGTAGCGGTGCGGGAGGGTCGAGCTGCTGTCGTACACCGTCACGAGCACCTGCCGGTCCGTGCCCTCCAGCTCCAGCAGATACGGTCCATGGCTGTGCCGCTCGGCGTTGGTGACCAGCTCGCTGACGACCAGCAGCAGATCACCGGTCGTGCGGTCGCCGAGCGCGGCGAACCACTCCGCCTCCAGCTGCTGCAGAAACCGGACAGCGAGCTGCCTGGCCTCGGCTATGCAGCCGGGCGCCCCGCTGAATTCGGCGGCCTTGCGCAGTGGCCGCACGGAATCCGCGAGGGCCGCCAGGGCGGTACCGACAATGGACCGTTCGTTCATAGCTCCTGCCCCGCGCACCGGTGAGGGCGATCGGGGGACCCCCTTCTCGGATCCCCTTATGCCCTTACACGCCGTCGGTATGCCCACCGGTTTCGTGAAGGGCGTCACGTACGTCGGTAAAAGGCGTCACGTACGTCCGTAAAGGGCGTCACGTACGTCCGTAAAGGGCGTCACGTACGTCCGTAAAGGGCGTCACGTACGTCCGTAAAGGGCGTCACGTACGTCCGTAAACGGTGTCGCGTACGTCCGGGAAGGGCGTCATGTACGTCCGGGACGCCGGGCGGCCGGCGTGCTTCGGCGGCGCGCCGCACCGTGAACAAAGGCCAGGTCAGACCCGGTTCACTCGCGGGTGAATCCACCTGGAGGGGATTGCGCCCCGCGCTCCGGAGGAGGACCGTTGGGTACGACCACGGTACTGGTCCGCAGTATCGAGAATCGCCTCGCCAGGACGCCCGGTATGCTCCTATGACCTCTTCTCCTCCTGATCCGCTGACCATCGTCGTCACCACCCCCCGGTCCGACACGGTCGAGATCAGGCTCGACGGCGAGATGGACGACGAGACCTCGTACGAAGTGGTGGACACCGTACGGCAGTTGCTGCGCACCCACCGGGGCGTGAGCCGGCTGGAGCTGCACTGCGGTCCCGCCATGACCGGCGACCCCACGGGGCTGGCCGCGCTGCTGATCATCAGACGTCTCGCGGAGGCCGATGACGTACGCCTCATCCTGACCGGACGCCGGCCACCGCCGGGCTACGGGCCTGTCTGAGACGTGCCGCGAAGTGACCGGGGGCTTTCGCCCCGGTGGCGGCCGGGGGCGCTTTCGCCCGGTGGCGGCCGGGGGCGCTTTCGCCCGGTGGCGGCCGGGGGCGCTTTCGCCCGGTGGCGGCCGGGGGCGCTTTCGCCCGGTGGCGGCCGTACACGCCGGGTCAGGAAGGCCCGTCCAGGACGGACCGTGCCTTCGCGGTGCGTACGGCCGCCGTGAGGGCGTCGATGTCGTACGCGCCGTGGTGACGCCGTCCGTTGACGAAGAAGGTGGGAGTGCCCGACACACCGCTGGTATCGGCGGTCTCGACATCCTCGGCGACCCGCCCGGCCCCCTTGTGCGCCCGCATATCCCGGTGGAACCGTTCGCGGTCCAACCCCAGTTCCTCGGCGTAGCCGAGCAGATCGGCGGCCCGCAGAGCGTCCTGGCGGGCGAGCAGGAGATCGTGCATCTCCCAGAAGGCGCCCTGTGCGGCCGCGGCCTCCACGGCCTCCGCCGCGAGCTGGGCGTTCGGGTGGACGTCGTTGAGGGGCAGATGGCGCCAGACGTAACGGACGTCCCCGAAGTCGGCGAGCAGTTCGCGGATCACGGGCTCGGCCAGCCCGCAGTACGGACACTCGAAGTCGCCGTACTCGACGACGGTCACCGGCGCCTCCCGCGGCCCGCGTACCCGGTCGCGGTCCGGATCCACCGGTTCGGAGAGATCGACGATCATCTCCGCGCTGCCCAGCAGGGCCTTGATCCGCCGGGGCCGTGGCAGCGCCCCGACGACGCGGGCCACGAGCCAGGTCGCGGCGAACGAGCAGATCACCGCCGCGAGAATGCCGATCTTGGCCTGCTCCAGCTGTTCGCTGTCGAAGGCGAGGGTGGCGATCAGCAGCGAGACCGTGAAGCCGACACCGGCGATGGTGCCGCCGGCCGCCGCGGCGCCCCAGCCGACCGGCGGACGCAGCCGCCCGTGGCTCAGCCGGGTCGTCAGCAGCGCGGCACCGAGGATGCCGAGGGGCTTGCCCAGCACATAGCCGCACAGGATGCCGAGGGTGATCGGCGACTCGAAGGCCCGCGCCAGCTGGCTTCCGCTGATGGTGATGCCGGCGTTGGCGAGCGCGAACACGGGCACGATCGCATAACTCGTCCAGGGGTGGTACATCCGCTGGAGCCGCTCGTTCGGGGAGATCGCCGAGGCGATCCCGAGCCGCGCCGTTCGTTCGAGCTCCGGTGTCGGCTGCTCGCGGAAGAGCCGGAACAGTCCGCTCGCCCGCTCCAGATCGCTGCGCGAGGCGGGGTAGGCGAAGGTCACCAGCCCCATCGCCAGACCGGTGACGACCGGGTCCACCCCGGACTCCAGCATCGCCACCCAGACGGCCACCGCCAGCACGCCGTACACCGCGCCCCGGCGCACTCCCCATGTCCGCAGCAGCAGGACGAGCCCGAAGATCACCACGGCCACGATCAGCGCGACCATATGGAGGCGCCCGCTGTAGGCGAACGCGATCACACCGAGCGCCACGAAGTCGTCCACGACGGCGACGGTCAGGATGAAGACCCGCAGCCCACGCGGCAGCCGGGTGCCGAAGACGGCGAGCATGCCCAGCGCGAACGCCGTGTCCGTGGACATGGCGACGCCCCAGCCGTGCACCGAGGCGTGTCCGGCGTTGAAGGCGAGGAAGATGGCGACCGGTACGAGCATGCCGCTGACGCCGGCGAGCATCGGGAGCGCGACCCGTTTCCGTTCGCGCAGTTCCCCCATGTCGTACTCACGGCGGGCCTCCAGGCCGACGACCAGGAAGAACAGCGTCATGAGTCCGCTGTTCACCCACTCGCGCAGCTCCAGCGAGATCCCGGCGGAGCCGATACGGACCGAGAGCGCCGTCCGCCAGAACTCCTCGTACGTACCCGGGCCCGCGTTGGCCCAGACGAGCGCGACGAGGGTCGCGACGAGCAGGACGGCCGCGCTGCCCGTCTCCGTACGCAGGAAGTCACGCAACGGGGTGCGCATCTCGTCGCCGCGCTTGGTCTGGCCGGAGAGGTTCGGGGGCGCCGGGTCCACAGTCACCTCGCCATTCTCCTGCGGCCCCGGCGCCACGGCCCGGTGACCGGGCCCTGTCCGGGTGACGCTGGGCGTGAGCGGCCCCGGCGAGGACACGGGCGGGGCGGCGGGCGATCTGCGCCGCTGGCTGCGACGCCATCCGGAGCTGCGGGACCGGATCTCCCGGGAGCCCGCGGCCGATCCCGCACCGGGGTCCTGCGCCTGAGGCTTGCCCGCGCCCGCGGCTCGCCTGTGCCCGCGGCTGCGAAGGAGCTGCCGGATCCCGACAGGCCGGTGTGAAGGCCACGACCGCCGGGGGATCGTCGTAGCGGGGTACGGTCACAGGGAGGACGATCGTATGGTTTCCCCCGCCTCCGGGGCGGGCCCGGCCGGGCGAACCCCGCCCGGCCTCGTTCGAAAGGACCTCCCGTGCTCCCACTGGACGGCATCACCGTGATCTCTGTCGAGCAGGCGGTCGCCGCCCCGTTCGCCACCCGTCAGCTCGCCGATCTGGGCGCCCGCGTCATCAAGGTGGAGCGGCCGGGAACCGGCGACTTCGCCCGTGGCTACGACGAGACGGTCCGGGGCATGTCCAGCCACTTCGTCTGGCTCAACCGCGGCAAGGAATCCATCGCCCTCGATCTGAAGCGGACCGAGGACGCCGCGGTGCTCCGGCGGCTCGTCGACCGGGCCGATGTGTTCGTACAGAACCTCGCCCCGGGCGCGGCCGGCCGTCTGGGCCTGGACGCCGAGACGCTCGTCGGCGCCAACCCCCGGCTCGTCATGTGCGCCATCTCCGGCTACGGGACCGGCGGCCCCTACACGGACCGGAAGGCGTACGACCTGCTGGTGCAGTGCGAGTCCGGGGCGATGTCACTGACGGGTACGGCGGAGGTGCCGGCGAAGATCGGTATCCCGGTCGCCGACATCGCCGCCGCGATGTACGCGTACAGCGGCATCCTCACGGCGCTCTACGAACGCGAACGCACCGGCCGGGGCAGCGTCTTCGAGGTGTCGATGCTGGAGGCGCTCGGCGAGTGGATGGGGTATCCCGGCTACTTCACCCGCTACGGCGGCGCCCAGCCGCCGCGTACCGGCGCCGAGCACGCCGTCATCGCCCCCTACGGTCCGTACACGACCCGCGACGGGGTACGCGTCTTCCTCGGCGTCCAGAACGAGCGCGAGTGGGAGGACTTCTGCACGCGGGTCCTGGACGCTCCCCGCCTCGCCACCGACCCGCGGTTCGCGCGGAACTCCCTGCGTGTGGAGAACCGCGACGCGCTGCGGAGCCGGGTCGAGGAGCGCTTCGCCGCCCTCAGCGCGGACGAGGCCGAGCGACGCCTCGAATCGGCCCGCATCGCCCATGCCCGGCTGCGGGACGTGGCGGAGTTCGCGGAGCACCCGCAGCTCGCCGCCCGGGACCGCTGGCGCACCGTGGACTCGCCCGTGGGCCCGCTCGACGCGCTCCTGCCGCCCGTCACCGTCGCGGGCCGGGAGCCCAGGATGGGCCGCGTACCGGCCCTGGACGAGAACCGCGGGCGCATCCTGGCCGAACTGAACGCGACGGCAACGCGCCGCGGCGTCTCTCAGGGCGCCTGACACGGCGGCCGGTAGTCCAGGCCGGGGAAGTAACGGGACCACTGGGAGCGGCGGATGGCGGGCGCGGAGGCCGCGCAGGCCTCGGTGACGGCCCGGCGGGGGTCGGTCTGCCATACCCGGGCGGTGCGGTCGTCGCCGCCCGTGACGACAGCCCGTCCGCCGGGCGCGAACGTCACGGCGTTGATGGCGCCGCTGTGGCCGGTGAGCACCGCACGCAGAGCCGGGTGGCGTATGTCGCCGGTGTCCCACAGGCGGGCGCTGCGGTCGTAACTGCCGGAAGCCACCAGCCGCCCGTCGCCGCTGAACGCCACGGAGATCACCACATCGCTGTGGCCGGAGAGCACCGAGAGGGCGGCCGGGCGGCGGGGCAGAGTGATGTTCCACAGTCGTACGGTGCGGTCGTCACTGCCCGACACCAGAGTCCGGCCGTCGGGGCTGAACGCGACGGACGTGACGTAGTTGTGGTGGCCCCTGAGGACGGACAGCGCGACGGGGTGCCGCGGCCGGCGTATGTCCCAGAGCCGTACGGTGCGGTCGTCGCCGCCGGAGGCCAGCAGCTTCCCGTCGCCGCTGAACGCCACGGACTTCACGTTGAGCGTGTGGCCGGTGAGTGTGGCGAGGGAGGTGGGAGTGGTGCCGGCGGCGACGTTCCACAGCCGGACCGTGTGGTCGTAGCTGCCCGTGGCCAGTGTCCGCCCGTCGGGGCCGAACGCCACCGAGAAGATCGCGTCCGTATGGCCGCTCAGTGTGGCCCTCAGCGCCGGCCGGGCGGGATCGGAGACGTCCCACAGCCGCGCCCTGCGGTCATAGCCGCCGGTGGCGAGCGTGCGCCCGTCGGGGCTGAAGGACACCGACGCCACCCAGTCCGAACGGTCGAAGGCCGGGAACCCGACCGGCCGCCGGGGGTCGGACATGTTCCACAACCGTACGGTGCCATTGGCGGCGCCGACGGCCAGCAACCGCCCGTCACGGCTGTACGACACCGACGTGACGATGTCCGTGTGGCCGGCCAGCGAAGTGCTGACCGTGCTCAGCAGCCCGTCGCGCGCCTCGGGCGTGGGGGCGAGCCGATAGGCCGCCAGGAGGAGTTGGGTCGCCAGCTCTGGCCGCGCCTGCCGCAGGATCAGCGCTTCGGCGGTGACATTCCGGGACAGGATGGCGTCCCGCTGCCGGGTGATCTGCTGCTGGGCACGGAGGGCGAACCCGGCGGCGAAGGTCGCCGCGACGGTCAGCACCGCGAGCAGCGCGACAAGGCGGCGCAGGCGGCGGGTACGGGACCGGTCCCGGAGGGTCTCGGCGCGCTCGGCGGCGAGGCCCGCGTCGAGGAACTCCCGTTCCCGCGCGGTGAGTACGGCGCCGTGGGGATGGCGGCCCGGGTCGGTCAGATCCCGGGCCGTGGCCAGGCTGACGCCCCGGTACAGGGCTCCCGGGTCGCGGCCGAGGGACTCCCAGACCTCGGCGGCCTCGGTGAGCCGGCGCTGTGTCCGCAGCCCCTCGCGGTCCTCGGCCAGCCACCCGTGCAGCCGCGGCCAGCAGCGGATGAGCGCTTCGTGGGCTATCTCCACCTGGTCGCGGTCGAGGGTCAGCAGCCGTACGCTCGCGGCGCGTTCGAGGATGAGGTCGACCTCGGAGACCCGCTGGTCGAGTTCGCCGCGCGGCAGCCGGCGTTTGGTGTCCTGGGTCCCTTCGCCGAGGGCCGTCAGCCGGAGGAAGATCTGCCGGGCGATCCGTTGCTGCCCGGGGGTGAGTGAGGCGTGGAAGGTCTCCGCGGTCCGTGCGAGCGCGCCCTCGATGCCACCCGTCGCCTGGAACCCGGCCAGTGTCAGGGCGTTGCCGCGACGCCGGCGCCAGGTCTCCAGCAGCGCGTGGGAGAGCAGCGGCAGCACACCGGGGCGGTCATGGGCCTGGGCGACAAGCGTGGCCACCAGTGCGCCTTCCACGGTGCTCCCGGCGCTCACGGCGGGCCGGACCACGGCCCTGCGCAGCTCCTCCCCGGTCATGGGCCCGATCATGATCTGCGCGTCGGTCAGGGCCTCGACGAGATCCGCGTGCCGGGCGCAGTGCGCGTAGAAGTCGGCGCGGGTGCCCAGCACGACCCGGCACCGGCTGTTCGGTGCCCGGACGGCGGCGATGAGCGCGGCGATGAATGCGGTCCGCTCCTCGGGGCTCCGGCAGAGCGTGAAGGTCTCCTCGAACTGATCGATGATCAGCACGATTTCGGCGCCCTCAGGCCGGCCGGTCAGGATCTGCCGTACGAGCCGGTGCAGATTGCGCGGATCGGCCACGAGGTCGGCGTGCACCTGTCCGGAAACGGTGCGCGCCAGGGCAGACAGCCGGATCGCGCACTCCTCCAGCGGATGCGGCCCGGGGGTGAGCAGGACGACGTCCCGCTCGCCGGGCTCCTGCTGTGTGCCGTCACGCCATGTGCCGTCCTGCTGTGTGGCGTCACGCTGTGCGGTGTCCTGCCATGTGCCGTCATTCCGTGTCCGTTCCCGCTGTGCGCCGTCCCGCCGTACCCCGTCGGCGCGCAGTCGTGGCAGCAGCCCCGCCCGCAGGAGCGAGGACTTGCCGGATCCGGAGGCACCGAAGACCGCCACGAACCGCTGCCGCGACAGCCGGTCGAACATTTCCTCGGTCAGCCGCTCCCGCCCGAAGAACCGGTCGGCGTCCTCGGGCTGGAACGCCGCGAGCCCCGCGTACGGCGGGTTCGCGTCACCGCCCGCGTCGGACCGCTCGGCGTCCCGGTCAGGACCCGCGTCGTCCGCGGCGGCGAGGCGCGCCGCCACGGTGTGCCAGGTCCGCTCCCACTCGGCCACGTCGCCGTCGCAGGCCCGTACGTAGGCGAGGGTGACCGCGAGCGTCGGCAGACTCCGCCCCGCGGCGGCGCTGGACAGGGTCGCGATCGAGTAGTGCGTACGCTGCGAGAGCACCCGGTACGTCGGGCCGCCGGCCTTCTGTCGCAGCCCGCGCAGGTCCGCCGCAAACCCCAGCAGGGGACCGTCCCCCTCGTCCAATGGACGTTCACCGCGCGCCACTGCCAACCCCTCCCCGTCATCACCGTCAGGTGATCCCCTTTCCACACTAGGCTCCGGACTGGTGACGTGTCCGGAGGCGCCTCACCCGCGAAGGTGACATGGTGGATTCCGCGAGGCCGCCCGCCCGGTGCGCCGCCGCCGGATCGCCGGATTCCTTTCAACTCCCTTGAAATGTTTGCGAAATACTTCTTCCTGTGCGGTGGATGCGGAATGCAAAAAGCTTCTTGAACTCGCCGGACGAGTATGGTTCCGTCGTTTTCGAGGTTGGCCAACCAGTCATCCAAGAAACCGAAGTTGGGAGAGGTCATGTCTGTGACGTCACTTTCCGAACGGCTTTCCGGAAACGGCTTGCAGCAGCACTTGCACACCGAGACGACCGCCGTCGAAGAGGCCTGCATTCCGCGCTACGAGTCCTGTGCCTGGGACTCGCAGTGCTGCCACGGCCTGATCTGCGAGTGGTTCCACTGCTACCTGCAGGGCTGATGCCCGGCCGCGGGTAAAGCGGTGCCTCCGCCGGGCCGGCGCGCACCGAGAGGTGTCGCGTACGGCTCCGGCGGGGGCGGCAGGGCGCGTTCCCTCAATTCCTTCGACCGGCGAACCGGGGGCGACTGAAATCATGTGGAAACTCTGGAAATCCGCTCGGGCGGCACGGGAATTCCTGGAGTCGTCCCGGCGCGAGGGCGGGACGTACACGCTCGACTGGCCTCCGGTGTACGGCCGGGCCAGGAATTCTCCGAGAGGAGCGGCGCGCGCGGTGGCTCGTCTGCGGGTGGCCGAGCGGCTTTCCGTCGGTTTTCTCGACCCGGTGGAGGACGCGCTGTTCATCACCGCGGGTCTGCGCGGTCTCGGTTACCCGGCCTCGTTCCATCTGGGCAGGGAGACGGCGCCGGTGGTGGCTCCCGGCGGATTCTACGCGTGGGCGCAGTGCGGCGGCGCGGTCCTGACGACCTCGCTGCCGGTACGGGAGGAGTACACCGAGGTGCTCCGCACCGCCGAGGAGGAAACGGCATGTTGAACACAGCGGCTGTGACCGACGGCGACGGATTCCTGCTGAGCCGGGACGAGCCCGGCGGGCCCGCCGTCTACTACCGCGTCGGCCACGGCGGTCTGGAGTGGAGCCACGACCCGGCCGACTTCCTGACCGGCCAGGAGCGGCCCGTACCCGAACCGGGCACCCTGCTGGCGCTGGTGCACGGTCTGGCCCCGCCGCCGGACGCCACCCCGCTGCCCGGGGTACGCCGGCTGGCGCTGGGGACGCGGGTACGCGTCGATGCCGGGGGCGTCACCGTCAGCCGGCAGCGGCCAGGACTGCCCGCGGGGACCACCGATCTCACCTGGGCGGTCGCCGAGGTACTGCGCACGCTGCCCGAGGGGTACGCGATCGCCTACAGCGGCGGCCTGTCATCGGCCTTTCTCGCGGTGGCCGCTCTCTCGGCGGGGCACCGTCCGCCGCTGCTGCACGCGGACCTCGGTCTGCCGGGTCGACGCCACGGTCCTTCGCCTGTCGGCGACTTGACGACCCGTCATATTCCTGTGGACGTGTTCGAACTGCTGGATCACCACAGCGTTCCCACCGGCGGTCTGATGCCACCGCTGCCGGACCTGGAGTTCCCGCGCCGGCTCACCGCCCGGCTGGCCCGCGCCGCGGGCGGCGGACCGCTCGTCGCGGGCACGCTCCTGGAGGACCTGGTCTCGGCCAAGCTGCCGGAGGCCGACCGGGGCCCCCGCGACTGGCGCCTGCTGACCTGCGAACCCTTCCATCTGGTGGGTACGCTCCCGTCGTTGAGCGAGGCCGCCGCCCTGCTGGAGCAGGGCGTCGTCCACAGCGCGGCCGACGGCGCGGGTAGCGGGGCCGGGGCCGGGGCCGGGGCCGGGGCCGGGGCCGGGGCCGGGGCCGGGGCCGGGGCCGGGGCCGGGGCCGGGGCCGGGGCCGGGCAGGATACCCAGGACGCCCAGCCCGTCGACGGACCGCCGCCCCCGCCCCCACTGGGCCGACGGGATCTGCCCGGCATGACGCCCAAGGGACGGGTGGCGCTCCAGACCGTCCAGCAGGCGTCGTTGTCGGTGTGGAAGGACCATCTGGACTTCCTGGGGACGCTGCTGGGACGGGCCGACGCGGGGATGACCGAGCGCGTACCCGCCGACCACGACGGGCTCGTACTCCCCGCGCTCCACCCGGGGGTCCTCGGAGCGGTCGAGACACTGCCGACGGACCGCCTCGGCCGCATTGCCGGCGGCGTCTTCCGTAACCACCAGCCGCTCGTCCGGGCCGTGGCCGGGCACCGGGTACGCGGACTGCGGCGCGCCTCGTCCTCCTTCGATCTGCGCCTCGCCGCGGCCGCCTATCTGCACCGCGAGAGCGACAAGATCATCGCCGAGCTGGAGCGCACGTGCGCGCTGGCCGATCTCGGGCTGATCGATGTGGCCGTCGTGACCGGCCTGCTCCGCGAGGGGCCCGGCCGGGCCGATCACGCACTGCCGCTGCTGAGGCTGCTGTGGATCGACCGATGGCTGCTGAATTCGGCCCATGGCTGAAGGGCCATGACCGGAGAACCGTGACCGAAGAACCGTGGCTGAAGAGCCGTGACCGAAGAGCCGTGACCGAAGGGCTGACGACCGTGGCCAAGACGCCTCCTCCCGCTCTCTCCGTTCCTCCCTCCCTCTCCGTCGCTCTCGCGCCGGGCGTCCGGCTGACCGGGCTGCCCTTCGGCGGCGCCGTGCTCATCAACGAGCGCACCCTCGCACTCGCCGAGTGCGCCGAACACGACGCCGGGCGCCTCCAACGCCTGCTGGCGAAGGGCCGGTTCGACGCGGGCGACACCGACGTGCCGCGTCTGGCGCGCCATCTCCTGGAGACCCAATGGCTCGTCGTCACGGACGACGCGGCCGCATGACCGTGCGACCGAACGACGATGTGAAGTGAGGTTCCATGCCCTCCCGACTTCCGCAGGCCGCTCTCGCCGCGCTGGCCGGTCCCCTGCTGGCCGGCGGCGCCGCGAAGGTCCTCACGCCCGCCGACCGGCTGGCCTGGCCCTACCGCTCCGCCGCACTGCGCGCCCCGCACGGCCCGCGTCTGGCCGGCGGCGCCGAACTGGGCGCGGCGGCCGCCCTGGTGCTGCTCCCGGGCCGGGCGGCGCCCGCCACCGCGCTGCTGACGTACGGCGCGCTGGCCGCCGTGGCCCAGTCGCTGCGCGGGCAGCGCTGCGCCTGTTTCGGCGCGGCCCGGCTGGCCACGGTCGGCCGCTCGCACGTCGGCGCCAACGCGCTCGCGGCCACGGCCGCGGCGGTCCTGATGACCGCTGACCTGCCCGCCCGGCCACGGCTGCGCGGTGTCGCCGCCGTGGCCGCGGCGGCCGTGACCGCCACCGCCGTACTCGTCGCCGACCGGCGCAGGGCCGCGGCCGAGGCGACCGCGGCGCGGGCGGTGGAGGACTCCACCGAGCCGGTCGGCGGCGTACAGCTGTACGTCTCGGACAACTGTCCCGCCTGCCGGGCGCTGAAGCAGCTGCTGGGCACGATGGAACCGGTGCGCCGGGCCCGGGTCGAGACGACGGTGGTGAGCAGCGGCAGCGAGCTTCCCCCGGAGATGGCCGACATGTCCGTGCCCTGCGCCGCGGCGGTCGACGCGGCGGGGCGGCCGGTACGGGCCCCGGTGTCCGGCATCGGTGCGGTGAAGGCGCTCATCGACACCATCACGATCAGCGGTCCGGAACCGGCACATGCCGCCTGAGCCGCGTTCCGCCGCGGACGCGGGGCCACGGGCCGTGGACGTACGGCCTCGGCCGCGTACCACGACCGTCCCCGGCACCACGGGCGACGGCGATGTCGACACCGTGGAGATGCGGCCCGATCTGACCGCGTACGCGGTACTCAGCGCCCCGGCCCGGCCCTCCGTGTCCGACTACAACCCCGCGACGGTCCACTGGCGGAATCTGTCGGTGGACCCCGACCTCACCGGTCTCGCACCGAGCCGCTCCCGGCACGCCGGGATCGCGCTGGGACGCGACGGCGGTCCGGGTCTGTGGTCGCTGCCCCTGCGGACACTGCCGGCGGCGGGACTCGCCTGGCACCCGAGGCTCCCGCTGGTCGCGGGCCTCGTTCAGCGGGGCCGTCGGGTGCACCCGTGGACCGCCGACTACGCGACCCGGAGTGTCACGGTCCACGAGCGGGTACGCGCCGCGCTGTCACTGACGCCGCACGGGGGCGGTCGCCGCTGCCTCGCGTGGTGCGGTGACGACGAGTTGGCGCTGCTGACGCCCCCCTCACAGCCGCCCCCGGCACCTTCGCCCGGTCCGGCGGAGCTCCGGAGGCCGGTGGTGTGCGAGGCGTCGGGGCCCGGCCATGTCGTCTTCCTGCCCGGCCTCGCCGAGCTGGCGGGTCTCGCCGCCGCCACGGTGTCCGTGCTGCACCCGGCCACCGGCGCGCTCCGCGTCCTGGCCGCGCCCGCGCGCCTGCTCGTCGGCGGGCTGGAGCCGTCAGCGACCGGTCGGCGCCTGCTCGTCGACCATGCCGTCGGCACGGACGATTCCGTCCGGCAGACGGACGACGCCCTGCGCTGGTCACGGGCCGTCATACCGACGGACCCCGCGATCTCCGACGGGTGGTCGGAGGTGCCTCGGACAGCGCGTTGGTCCGGCGACGGCGACGACACGATCGCTGTCCCTGTCCCTGTCCCTGTCCCTGTCCCTGTCCCTGCCGCCGCCTCTGCCGCTGCCGCTGTCGCTGCCGCCGTGCCGGCCCGGGGCGGGACGGTCATCGATCTGCGCACGCCCGAGCCGACGACGGCGCCGACGGACCGCCCGCCCGCCCGGCTGACGATCTCTCACGATCCGGGGGACGCACCGCTGTGGTGGCGGTGTCTCGCCTCGGCCGACGAGCCCCTGGTCATCAGCCGCCACCGGCACGGCCTCCGGCTGACCACCCGGCACACCACACGCCTCGTATCCCTGCCACCGGAGATCCTCCGTCCCGGCGGCCGGACGCGCCTGGGCCCGTGGGCCGCCGTGTACGACGGCGCCGACGCGATCGTCCTGGAGTACGCGGGCGACGGGCGTGCGGGCCTGCTCGTCATCGACCGCGAACGGCGAACGGCGCGCGTGGTGCCCGTTCCCCCGGTGCGGGCGGACGACGGCGACGACGGCTCGCCCGTACGCGGCTGGGCCGCCGTCCAGGACGGTCTGCCGCGGCTCACCGTCCAGCACGGCGGCCGCCTCGGTCTCCGCCGGTACGCGCTGTGCGGGGACCGTCTCGAACCTGTCGGCGGCCCGCGGCCTCTCCCCGCGAGGCACGTACGCCGCGTACGGCCCGCGGCCTCTCCTGGTACCGCCCTCTTCCCGGCGTCCGAGGCCGACGGCCCCCGTCTGCTGCCCATCACGCCCGGTGTCGAGGGGCCGCAACTGCTGTGGATCCACGCCCGCAGATACGGGAGTTCGCCGACGTCGGCGTACTCGCACCCGTCCCTGACGGGGACCGACGCGCCCACGGCCGTACTCGACCTGCCGCTGCGCTGGCCGGCCGACGCCCGCCCGGCGGACCTTCACCAGCAGATCACCGGCGCGGTCGACGCCGCCACGCACGCGCTGCGCGCGGAGCTGGGGCGTACGGGGCCCGTCGTCGTGGGCGGCCACAGCTTCGCCGCCACCCTCGCCCTCTACGCGCTCGCGCACCGCCCAGAGTTGACCGGTGCCATCGCCCACAGCGGGAGTTACAACCGGACGCTCACGCCGGACGGTTTCCAGTACGAGCGGCGCACCTACTGGCAGGCGCCGGGTGTCTACCGGGCCTTCAGCGCCCTGGACTTCGCCGAGCGCCTGGACCGGCCGGTGCTGCTCGTGCACGGCTGCGAGGACACGAATCCGGCCACCCCGCCCGACCAGGCTGTGGCCCTGTACCGCGCCGTCGTCGCCACGGGCGGCCACGCACGGCTCTTGTTGCTGCCGTACGAAGGGCACACCTTCCGCCACCGGGAGAGCCTCGACACCGTCGCCCGGGAACACCGGGCCTGGCTGCTCGCCCGGTCCACGCTTCCCTCGCGTACGCGTCCCGGGACCCAAGCCCCCCGTATCCGTACCAGTACCGCCGGCCGTACGACGGACATCTCGGAAAGGACCTGACCGATGGCAGAGCAGCCGGACCGGATGCGCACGACCGATCTGATGCGGTCCTGCGCGTACATCGTGCGCATCGCCTGGCAGGCGGACCGGCTGCGGCTGACCGGCGTCTTCCTGGTCCAACTCTTCACCGCCACTGGACTCGCCGTTCTGATCCTGGTGCTGCGCGGCACGCTGGGGCAGGCGTTCTCGCTGAACGGCGAGGGGTCCCGGGCGAACGACCGGCTGATCCCCGCCTTGTCCGCGCTCGTCCTGCTCGCCTCGGTGGGCAGCATCCTGCGTATCGTCAGCAGTGGCTGGCAGCGACTGCTGACGGTGAAGATCGACCGGCACATCATGGCGAGGGTGCTGGCCGGCTCGGCGCGCGCGGAGCTGGCCCGGTTCGAGGATCCGGCCTTCCACGACCGGCTGCAGCGCGCGGTGTTCGCGTCCCGTTCTCAGCCGGTGATGGTGGTGACCGCGCTGATCGGGGCGGTACAGGCGGTGCTGAGCATGGTGGCCGTCGGGGCGGCGTTCGCCGTCATGACCTGGTGGCTGCTGCCGTTCACCGCCCTGTCGGTCCTGCCCGTACTCAAAGCGGCCCGCGACGAACGCGATGCGGACTACCGGTTGCACGGTCAACTGGCCGAGGGGCGGCGCGTCCGCGAGTATCTGGAGCATCTCCTCGTCGGGCGCGACGAGGCCAAGGAGATCCGCTCCCTGGATCTGGGCGGGACGCTCCAGGACCGTTGGGACAGCCACTACGTGGAGGAGATCTCCAGTACGGCCGCCATACAGCGCCGGCACACCCGTCGCAAGGTCGTGGCCCGGGTGCTCGGTGATCTCGTCTTCATCGCGGTCATCTGCGCCATGTGGGGAATGGTGCGCAGCGGCGGAGTCGCGCTGCCGACCGTGCTGGCCGCGCTGGGGGCGCTGCTGTTGCTGGCCACGCGGATGCAGATGCTCGGCTATCTCTTCAACAACATCGGGGCGGCGGCACTCTATGTGAGGGACATCCGCGTCTTCACCGACGCCGACGCCGACGCCGAGACAGTGAAGGCGACAGAGACAGAGACAGAGACGGAGCAGGAGAAGGCGACGGAGACGGAGACGGAGACGGAGAAGGGAAAGGAGAAGGCCGCCCTCGCGCCCTTCGCGTCGCTGCGCACCGAGAACCTCGCCTTCACCTACCCCGGCTCTCCCCGCCCCGCCCTCCACGATGTCTCGGTCGAGTTGCGGGCGGGCGAGATCGTCGCCCTGGTGGGTGCCAACGGATCGGGAAAGACCACCTTGGCCAAGATCCTGGCCGGCCTCTACCAGCCCGACGACGGCGCACTCCTCCGTGACGGCCTGCCGGTACCCGACCCCGCGCGGCTGCGCGCCACGACCGCGATGGTCTTCCAGGACTTCGTCCGCTACAAGCTCTCGGCCGCCGACAACATCGCATTCGGCCGCCCGCACGACGTCCCGGATCCGTCGGCGGTGGCCCGCGCCGCGAAGAGCTCCGGCGCGGCGGACGTGATCGGTGAACTGCCGCTCGGCTACGACACCGTAATGAGCAAGGAGTTCACCACCGGCGCCGATCTCTCGCTGGGCCAGTGGCAGCGGCTGGCGCTGGCCCGTGCCTTCTACCGGGACTCACCGTTCGTGATCCTCGACGAACCGACGGCCTCGCTCGATCCGCAGGCCGAGGCCGATCTGTTCGCACGGATCCGCACGCTCTTCGCGGACCGTACGGTGCTGGTGATCTCGCACCGTTTCTCCAATGTCCGCGGCGCGGACCGGATCTACGTCATGGACGCGGGCCGGATCATCGAGGAAGGCGGCCACGACGAACTGGAGGCGGCGGGCGGCACATACGCCCGGCTGTTCCACCTCCAGGCGGAGGCGTACCAGGACGGGGACCGGAACCGGACCACCAGCGGCGTCAGCCGGCCAGCGCGCCGAGCAGCCGCTGCCCCCGGCGTGTCAGCCTGACCCGTACCTGCTGGCCCTGGCGCTTGCGCCGGATGAGGCCGGCCGCCTCCAGCTGCTTGCAGTGATGCGTCACCGCTCCGGGCGCGCACCCGAGCAGGGCGCTGACCTCGCCCATCGTGGGCCCGCGATGGGCCTGCCGCAGCAACCGGGCCCGCATGCACCCCAGTACGGCCTCCAGCGGATCCGTACGTACCGGCTTCGCGGACGCGCGCCCGGCCCACAGCTCCCGCAGGCCGGGCAGGGGGTAGCCGACCCAGGCGCACGCCTCCTGGCCGAGTCCGACCACGGAGGCGGAGCTGCCCGACGCCAGCGGCACCAGCAGCAGCCGCCGTTCGCGCAGCTCGCACTCCCCCGGCGAACGGTCCGGCAGCCGCAGCAGGCCGGGCGCGTAGCCGACACGGGGGCTGAGGTCGCCGAAGACACCGGCCAGCGTGCCCGTGACGGACGCGATCCCGATCCGCTCCGCCTCCAGGTCGAGCAGTTCCCGCGAACGCCGCCAGACGGGCGCGAACACGGCCCAGACGCCCAGCATCACCTGGACGTACGCGCGGACGAACGGCTGCGGCCTGTCCGCCACCCGCCGCCATCCGACCGGAACCCCCTCGGGAAAGCCCGCCGCCAGATCACCGGCCAGCCGCTCCGGCGCGAGCGCCTCCATCCGGTCCAGCTGCGCCCGTACCCCCGCCCGGTCGAGGGGCAGTGGCGACAGGCAGTCCGGCAGCCACAGACTGCCTCCCTCGCACGCCGGCCGCAGCGCCTGCGCGGCGGCGGCCGGGCACGCCGCACGTACGGTCGACCGCACCGCGACCGGCACCCCCTGGCCCGCCACCCCCAGGGCATCGGTCACCAGCGACATCAAGGTGGGCAACGGCTGATAGCCCACCGAAACCTTCAGATCGTCCACTCGCCCCAACCGCAGCACCGACTGACACCCCACGAGCGCTCCCCGTTTTCATGATGCCCGGCCCCGTCGCACCCGTCCGCACCCCCGTGGCGGACGGGGCGCCGGCCCACGTCACAGCGTGGGCCGGCGACTCGACAAATCGGTCCGGAGGGTTCATCCGTACCAGACGAAGATTGTTCGGAATCCGCGCGCGGGACCTGAACAAAAGGAAGCGAACAACAGGAGGTGGACGCGGAGCGGGCCAAAGAGGCTGACGACGACGGCCCCGCCGCCCGCGCACACGCCCGCGCACACGTCGGCGCGGGCGGCGGCCCGTGACGGAGCGGCGCCGGTACTCGTTGTCCGGGCTGTGAACGAAGTATCCGAGGACGTCGTGACGGCGGTCGGCACGCTCATAGCGTCGACGCGGACGCTTGAGCGGCTCGTCGCCTCACTCCCCGCCGACGAGCGGTGCGGAGGCCCCGGCCCGCGCCTGCGGGCCGAGCTCGCGGAGCTGGCGGAGACCGCGCTGCGCATCATGGACGATCTCGACGAGAGCCTGGACGGCACCCGGCCGCGGTGCTCGCGCGTGGACCTCGTCGGATCGCTGCGCGCCGCCAACGGGCTGGTGGTCGAGTTACGGGACCGGACGATCGACAGCGTCGTCTCGGCCGTCCCCGTGCCCGACTACCCGACGGCGTAGGCGCCGTCCGGCGAGCCGACGACGGGAAGCGGGACCGGCGGGAAGATCACCGCCCGCAGGGGCGCCAGCAGTTCGTTGACGCGCTCGATCCCCTCGGGCGTTCCCAGTGAGAGCGGCGGTGTCGCCGAGGGTTTCAGCGCGTCGGGGGCGCGGCGGTCACCGAAGAACATCAGCGACTCCAGGGGGCGGTTGCGGCGCGCCTGCCAGCGCAGGCCCTGGCTCCAGGGCGCGCGGTCGCGCAAGTACCGGGCCCAGCGGCGGGTGAAGGCGTACTGCGGGCCGTCGGCCTCGACGAGCCAGCCGTCCTGGCACACCGCGGCCAGTTCCACCGCCGAGCACAGCGACACCACCCGCAGATCCTCGGTGACCTCCAGCGCGGACAGGGTCCGCTCGGCGACCTCATGGCCGAGGATGACGCGTACCCCGAGCCTCAGGTCGAAGTCCCGGTCGCGCAGCAGTACTTCGGCGAGCGCCGTCGCCGGGTCGGGCGCGGCGTACAGGAACGGGTAGGGGCTCTCGGTGACGCCGTCGAAGCGGGAGCCGCCGAAGTAGGCGTCGGCGGGACGGGGGTTGAACTCCCTCACCGCGCGGGAGGATTTGTGGACCCGCCACAGCACGGTTCCGGCGGGGACGGTGTGCGCGTGGGGGAAGACCGGTACGTCCGGCAGGGCCTGCGCGGTCATGTCAGTCCTCCCCCAGGGTCGCGCCGGCGCAGGCCACCAGGTCGTCGTCGCGGTCCGCGCCCAGCAGATCCGCGGGCGGGTCCCCCAGCCAGACGTTCGTGGCCAGCCACCAGGCGGTCACGCCCCACGGGTCGCGATCGGCACCGAGCAGCCTGTTGACCCGTACCACCACCTCCCGAGGCAGGCCCGAGGGCTCGAACTGGAAGCGGGGGAAGGCCGCCGCCCCTCCGGGACGCTCCAGCCGGATGAGCTCGCGCGCCGCCCCGTTCCGCGCCAGGGCGCGTGCCTCGTCGTCGCTGAGTACGGGGGTGGCCGCGAGTACGCGCCGCCGCACGAGGTCCATGAGCGCGGCGGGTCCGGGGGCAGTGGTACCGGCGTCCGTCGTATCGCCGTCCGTCGTACCGGCGTCCGTCGTACCCGTGTCCGTCACACCGGCGTCCGTCGTACCCGTGTCCGTCGTACCCGTGTCCGTCGTACCGGCGTCCTCGGGCTCGAAGGAGAGACCCGCGAGGGACAGGATCGCGGCCGCCTCGGCGTCGATGGCCTCGCGGTCCAGCACGTCCGGAGCCCGCCAGTTGGACTGCCGCAGGATCGCCAGCGCCACCGGATGGTCGGACGGAAGCGCCTCGGCGAGGGCGAGCAGCAGCCGCCTCGCGTACGGCTTCGGGTCACTGGCGGCCCGCATCCGGGCCTGGATCGAGGCGACTTCGGCCCGGCCGTCGGCGTCGAGCCGCGCTACCAGCTCGGCCAGGTGGTCCGCCACGATCCTGTTCAGGTCTTCCATGCTCATCGGCGTCAACTCCGGCTGGACGGTAGCGGGTCAGCGTCCCTGGTGGGTGTACGCGGCCCAGGCGTAGGTGTGGAGATGTTCGGGGTCGGACACCTGCGCGGCCATCAGCCGGCTCATTCCCGGGACGGGCGCGCGTTCCGGGTCGAGCATCCACAACTGCGCGGCGCGCAGGGCGCGTGCGGGGGTGACGCCCTGGGAGAGATGGTGATGGAGCACGGTCATGAGCAGGCCGCTGGGCCGGTCCGGAACATTCCAGCGCGAGCCGACGACACCGGTCGCTCCGGCGGTGAGGAAGGCCGTGGCGAGAGTGAGCGCCTCGTCATGGTCGCGTTCGCTCAGATCGCTGAGACAGGCGTTGAGCACGACCAGACCGCCGGGGCTGCCGGGGCGGCGGCCCACCGCCCGTTCGAGCACCCGGGAGATCGGGAGTGTCAGCTCGGTCCGCGCGGCACGCTCGCTCTCCCTGGATTCGCCGAAGAGCAGGGCCGAATCGAGCGGGACCTCTCGCGTGTCGGCGTGGCAGCCGAGATGGAGGAGGGAGGCCCCCGGCTCTCCCCGGCCGGGCAGACAGGCGAGTACGCGCTCGGGCAGTCGGGCGTGTTCCTCCGCCGTCTCCGTCTCGGCCCCCAGGACGCGGGCCCGCGGGTAGTACGCGTCCCGGATGCCCTCCGCCTCCAGAACCGGCCACAGGAGGTCGCCGCTGGGGTCGAGAACGATGACGGGGTCGTCGGCGGGCGGCAGTTGGTCGCGTCCGGCCGCCTCCGCGAACTGCCTGCCGCTGGCCGCGTAGGACACCACGGCGTCCTGGATCACATACCGGTGCCCCGTCGCGTCGCCGGTGCCGGAGGCTCGGGTACGGGCAGCGTGCCAGGTGACCACGCCGAGGGTGGAGCAGGGCACGAGCACCAGATGCGGCGTCCGGTCACCGTCCCGCTCCCGCTCCCGCTCCCGCTCCCGCTTCCGCTTCCGGTCCCAGGTCGCGATCTCGTCGAGCACCGGTCCCATGGCCGCCGGATACGCCCAGTCGCAGAGGCGTTCCAACTCCGCCCGCCAGTCGGTTCCGGCGCTGTCGCGCGCGGCGCCGCGGGCCCGGGAGAACGCCGCGCGGGCGGAGATGTACGAGCGGAGCGGGGCGCAGGCCCGCTGTGCCAGTCCGGGCAGAGGTACGTGCACGACACGGCCGTCGGTGTCCACCAGCAGCGCGGCACCGGGGCCGTCGCCGTGCTCGGGCCCGTCCAGGAGATAGACCAGCGCGTCGGCGTCCACCTCGGCGAGGGACTTCCCGAGCGCCTCGGGGGTGAGCGCCTCGTGCAGGCTGTGCCGACCGTCGTGTTCGGCGAGCACGCCCAGTGCCTCCCGCCGCAGCTCGCTCGGGATCTCCCCGCCGGGCATGCCCTGTTCGAGGAGCAGCCGCACCGTACTGCGCAGGCTCTCGGTCACGACGGCGTCCCGGTCCGGCACGGACGTGAGCGCGGACATGGCCATGGACGTGGGCGCGGAAGCCGGAGACGCGGGAGAAGCCGGAGACGCGGGAGAAGCCGCGGACGCCACGGGGGGCGCCGGGGGCAGCACCGGCGCCGGGCTGTCGAGTACGCGCTCGCGCCAGCGGTCGGCTAGGTCCGCCCGCCCGGCCGCCACCAGCCGGTCCGGTACGTCGGTCGCGGTGGTCGAGGCCCGCAGTACGAGCGCCCGCCCGAGTTCGAGTGCCTCCACGGCCGTGCGCGGATGTCCGTCCTCCAGGCTCCAGTGCGCGACGCGTACGGCCCTGCGCGCCGCGCCCCTGGCCGGGAGCAGTCCGTGGTGTGCGCCGCGCTGGAGCATCACCTCCGCGGCCACGGTCCGGATCACGGCGAGACCCGCGTCGACCGCGGCGGAGGGATCGCCCGCCGCGGGATCACCGCGCCGCCGGTATCCGTCGGCGAGGCCGTCCAGTACGGCCACGGCCGCGATGGGCGGCGTATCGGGGCCCATCCGTTCCCGGGCGCGTTCCAGGCCGAGCAGCGCCTCCGCCAGTACCTCCGGATCGTCGTTGAGCAGGTTCAGCAGCAGCCGGGCCGAGCCGAGGCCGGAGTGCCCCATGAGGCGGACGTCCGCGGGAAGCCGCGACTCGTCCGCCATGAGCTCTTCCAGCAGGGACGTCCCGCGCCGCAGCTCGGCGGTGTCCCCGTGCACCGCCCCTCGCACCACGGCGGCCAGCCCGCCGAACGTGGCCGCCATCGGCTGAAGCCAGGGGATGGAGATGTCGTCACCGAGCGCCGTCTCCTCCAGCAGGTCCAGCGCGGCGGGCAGTTCGTCCCAGTTCTGGTTCTTCATGGCTTGTCCGAACGCGCCGAAGGCCCTGGCGACGTTCACGGACGCGGGCCACACGTGTGCGCCGTCGTTCCCGGCGATGGTCCGGAGTTCGGCAAGCGCCTCCGCCGCGCCGTCGCCCATCTCGTTGGCGCGCCGCCCCAGGGCGAGGGCCCGGAAGGTCTCACCGAACTTCTGGTAGCCGGTGGGTCGCTTCCAGGGCCGGTGCGCGAACGCGGCGCCGGTGGCGTGGTCCAGGAAGATCCCTCCCGTCTCGGCGTCCTGACGAGTGCCGTGCCGCAGATAGTGGAAGTCGAGCGTGGCTCCCAGCATCGCCAGAGCGGCCGGAGCGACGGCGTGCTCCGCCGGGATCAGTTCGGTGGCCCGCCGCAGATGCGCCAGGGCGCGCCGGCTGTCCGCCGTCTCTCCGGAGATCACGCCCCGGAGCATCAGCGAACCGCCCACCTGGAGATGGGCCATACCGGGGTGGGAGTCGTCCGTGGCGAGCCCGGCCGTACGCTCCAGCATCTCGTCCGCGGCCTCCAGCGCTTCGGACAGCCCGTTCGGCGACACGGTCCGGGGAGCGGGCGCGCCGTCGGGGCGCCAGCGCAGCAGCGAGCGCACCCCGGCCACGACCGACTCGTCCACCAGATCCGGGGAGCGGTGCCGCAGCGCCTCCAGGAACTGCTGCGAGCCGAGCAGATCCAGCACGGATTCGTACCACGGGCTGTCGGCGGTGATCTCCGCCCTCGCCCTGGCCAGGACGGCGGACGCGGCCTCCAGATCCTCGTCGGTGCCCGAGTCCGATGCCCGCTCCAGGTACTCCTGCGCCAGTTCACCGAGCAGCGCGTCCCGCAGGATGTGTCCCGGAGGAAGGGTGTCGATCGCCGCCTCCAGCGCCGGGCCGGTCTCACCGGGCGCGCCGTCGGTGTGGCGGGACAGCTCCAGGGCGGCCAGTTGCGCGAGGGTCTGCAACTCGGTCCGGTTCTCCGCGCCCATGGGCATCAGCTTCACTCCCTGCTGGAACAGGGGCAGCGATCTCATCAGCGACAGTGGGTCGAAGGGCTGTCCGAGCAGCACGCGCAGCATCGGTGCCAGTCCGAGCATGAGCTTCAGCGGGCCACGGACGGGTTCCGGCCACCGCGGGCAGGTGCTGCTGTGCTGGAGATAGCCGATCGACTCGTCGAGATTGGCGACGAGCCGCGCCCGCACCGCGGGATCGCTCGGCGGAGCCTGCATCCATCGCCGGACCGTCTCGAAGTCGACGGGCCCGCCGAGTCTCAACTGCCGGGGCAGTGCGGGGAAGAAGAGCAGCCAGCCGAGCCACATCTGGGCGTAGTCGTGGTCCCAGGTGCCCGGCCGGGTGGTGTTGAGGACGCGCCGGAACACCGTCAGCGCGATCTGTCGTTCCTCGTCGTCACCACCGAACCGGATGTGCAGGATCATCAGCACGCTGCCGAGCCGTACATCCACGCGGAGTCGACGGGGATCGTCGAGGGGCAGCTCCCGGTCGGCCTCCAGCAGAACGTCCCGCGCTTCCCGCACGGCCAGTTGACCGACCTTCTCCCGCACCCGGTCGGGCGCGAGAGGATCGGTGCCGGCCGTACGGTCTCCCAGCCGCAGGAAGCGGTCGGCCAACGCGATCCCCCAGTCGGCGAGTTGCCGCGCCCGCTCGACCGGGTCCATCCCGTGGATCTCCGTCATCGCGATCCTCCCTGCCGGTCGTCGCTGACATACCGCCAATGGCTTTTCACCGTAACGCCGTTGCCCGTATCCGGGGGTGGTGATGCCGCCACTCTGCGGTGCGGGGACGCCGTACGGAGGGGAGCGCCCGGAAGACAACCGGAACGCGACCGGTGACCAACCAGAACGGCCCGATCTCGGCGTCGGACCTGCCACCGGCCGCGTCGGACCTGCCACCGGCCCCGGCCCGGACGTCATCGCGGATAATTCGTTGTCCGGGCCAATTTGTTGTCCAAGCCTTTGATGTTGCCGGGCTTGGCAAGCCGAGCCCTACCGGAGCACCGTGTAAGGCGACTGGGCGGCCGGGAACGATCACACTGGACCGGGCTCGCGTACTTGCACGTTGAGAGCTGCGCAGTTCGCCGCGCCTCCAGTCGACCCCGGTGCGGTGAGCCGCACCGAGGGAAGAGTGGAAGAGACCGGCGTGGAACGAGTAAGCGGGGGTTATCCCCCGGACATCTCCCTGGAGTCACTGATGCCGGAGCCCCTGCTCGGGCGTGAGTATCAGGACCGCCCGGAGGCCGTGCACGAGCGCTTACGGCGCCGGCACGGCGCGGTGGCTCCCGTGGACCTGCTGGGGGTACCTGTGTGGCTGGTGCTGGGCTACGCGGAGGCCCTGCACGTACTCCAGAACGACGCGATGTGGCCCAAGGGATTGCAGCACTGGCGCGCCCGCAACGAAGGCCGCGTCCCGGCCGACTGGCCGGTCGCTCCCGCCCTGGAGGCCGACAATACGATGGCGCGCGGTGGCGCCGATCACGCCAGGTACCGGAGCGCGTGGGACGCGGCGCTGAAGCCCTTCCAGGACCCGGCTCATCCGCAGACCCGTCGACTCAAGGACAACATCCGCCGGACCGCGAACGAACTCGTCATGCTCCTCGCCCAGGAGGGCAGGTCCGGTACGGCGGATCTGGCCGCGCGGTTCTCCCGGCCGCTGCCTCTGATGGTGGCCGGCGAACTGCTGGGCGTCTCCGGACCCCAGAGCGAGCGGACCCTCATGGACATCTGGCGGATCCTGGACGCCGGACCGGACGCGGCGGTGGCCTCCGGGCGCGTACACACCGCCATGGTCGCGCTCGCCGAGGAGAAGCGGCGCCGGCCGGGCGAGGACTTCCCCTCCTACATGCTGGCCGCGCAGCCCCGACTGACGTCCTCGGACCTGGCCCACGAACTCACCATGCTCATGGGGATGATCTCCGACCACGCGGGCATCCTCATCGCGAACGCCGTCGTCGAGATCATCACCGGCGACGGCCGCGCACGCGCGAGCCTGTCGGCGGGGATGATCCGCGAGACCGTCAACCATGTCGTCCTCCGGAAGCCTCCGTTGGCCAACTTCATGCCGCGATTCCCGCTCAGGGACCAGCGGCTGGGTGAGTACATCATCCGGGCGGGCGAGCCGGTCTGGATCGCCACCGCCGCCACGCACGCGGACCTGCGCTCGGCGGCCGGTACGTCGGCGGACCGGGCGACCAGCACGCGCGCGCATCTCTCCTGGGGCGCGGGACCGCGTCAGTGCCCGGCGCGTGAGCTCGCGACCACCATCACCACCCTGGCCCTGGAGTGCCTGTTCGAACACTTCGCGACGCTGGAACTGGCCGTACCGTCGGACCAACTCCCCTGGCGTTCCTCACCGTTCGTACGCGGCCTGCGCTCCCTGCCCATCGGATACGAGCTCAGGGCCGACTACGAGATCCCCGACCCCGGCCGGGCGGCGGCCGACGAGCGGGCGGCGAGCGAGGAGCAGCCCGCCCCGGCCTCCACACTGCGCCGGCTCCTCGCGGGCACGGTCACCGGGACGATAGATCCGTACTCGTTCTAGACACTCGATCTGGACACTTGTTCCGGACAGGGGCGGCCAGAGGCGGACGGGCAGGGGCGGAGGGCGGGGCGGTCAGGGGGTGTCGCCCTGCCAGTCCCACAGCCGCGGGTCGGCCGGGCCGGGACCGTACAGCGCGTGCCCCCCAGATCCGTACGCGCCGATCTCGGTGGCCAGCGCGGCGCCCTCCCGCAGCTGTCCCGCCGTCCAGCCGGTGACATCGAGGAGCAGGCCGTCCAGCGGGCCGGCGACCAGCTCCCGGTAGACATGGCCGGGCCGGGGCCCCGGGTCCGGATCGTCGTGGTCGGCGCCGTACACCCGCCGCCGTATCAGTTCGTCCATGACAGCCAGCGTCCCACCCACCACTGACACTCATGGACGAGCCGGTCCCGGCAAGCCGGTCCTGAGGCCCGCCCGCCCTCCGGCGTACGCCGTACCGGGGGCCTCAGACCGCGACCGGCAGCGAATCCAGTCCGCGGATCACGAAGTTCGGCTTGCGTACGGGCTCGGCTGCCGGACGCAGTCCGGGGGCCAGCTCCAGCACCGCGGCCATGGAGGCGGCCAGTTCGATACGGGCCAGTGGCGCGCCGATGCAGTAGTGGATGCCCGCGCTGAACGATATGTGCGGGTTGTCCCGGCGGGACAGGTCCAAGCCGTCCGGATCGGCGAAGACCGCCGGGTCGCGGTTGGCGGAGCCGAAGAGCAGGGCGACCTCGGCTCCGCGCGGCACGGTGGTACCGCCGATCTCGACCGGGTCGAGCACCCAGCGCTCGAAGAGCTGGAGCGGCGTGTCGTAGCGCATCAGCTCCTCGACGGCGGTGGGCAGCAGCGCCCGGTCCGCGCGCAGGGCGGCGAGCTGGCCGGGGTGCCGGAACAGCGCGTACCACCCGTTGACGGTGGCGTTGACGGTCGCCTCGTGCCCGGCGTTCAGCAGCAGCGCGCAGGTGGCGACCATCTCGGCCTCGGTCAGCTTCTCGCCGTGGTCGTAGGCGGCGATGAGTCCCGAGATCAGGTCCTCGCCCGGCTTCTCGCGCCGTACGGAGATGAGTTCACGCAGATACGCGGAGAACTCCTGGGAGGCGACGACCGCGCGGCGGCCGGTCTCCTCCGACGGGTTGAGCTCGTACATGCCGACGATCGCCGCCGACCACGGCCTCAGCAGCGGCCGGTCCGTCTCCGGAACCCCCAGCATCTCGGCGATGACGGCGACCGGCAGCGGCTCCGCGACGGTCTCCAGCAGGTCGCCCCCGCCCCGCTCCACCAGCCGCTCCACCAACTCGCCGGCGAGCCGCCGTACGTACGGCTTGAGCCGCTCGACCGTACGCGGGGTGAACGCCTTCGACACCAGGCGCCGGATGCGGGTGTGGTCCGGTGGCTCCAGCTCCAGCATGCCGTGGTCGTTCAGCTCGTGGAACGGTTCACGGCCGGGCGGCGGAGCGGTCTTCCCGAACTCCTCGTGGCTGAACCTGTGCCCGTAGGACCGGCCGAGCCGCCGGTCCCTGAGCAGCGCCGACACATCCGCGTGGTGCGGGACGAGCCATTGGTCGCTCGGCTCGTAGTAGTGCACCCGGCCACGGGCTCGCAGCTCGGCGTAGGCGGGGTAGGGGTCGGCGAGGAACGCGGTCGACCGGGGGGCGAAGTCAGGCATTCCAGGAAGGTATCCGGCGGCGGGAACGAAGACCAGTACGGTCCCGGCTGCGACGACCGGCCCTGGCCGAACCCTAGGTCCTGTCCTCAAAGCAGCGCCGTCCGCCCGAGGGGCGGGCAGGCGGGACTTTGAAGACAGTCCCTCGGTCCTGTCTTCGGCCATGACACCGCCTTGTGCTGCGGTTGGCCTGTCCATGACCATGGAGCGCCGGATCACTGACCCAGCCGTGGAAGGGACTTGCCATGTCGCAGCACCCCACCGGGATACCTCGAAGGACCGCCCTGTCCGCCACCGTCGCGACCGCCGTGGTGGGGGTACCGGCGCTGGCGTCGACGGCGTCGGCGGTCCCCGCGGCCGCGTCCACCGGGCACGGGGACGGGGACCGTCCCGCCACCGCCCAGTCCCCCGGCCGGGAGTTGAGGGACCTGCTCAAGGAGATCGACCGTGACCGGATCGAGGCGACCGTGCGCCGGCTCGCCGCGTTCGGGACGCGGCACACACTGTCCACCCAGGACGACCCCGAGCGCGGGATCGGTGCCGCCCGCGACTGGATCTACGCCGAGCTGAAGCGGTACGCCGAGGCATCGGGCGGCCGGATGACGGTCGAACTCCAGTCGTATGTGCAGGAGCCCGCCTCACGGATCCCGGTGGCGACCCGGATCACCAACGTCATCGCGACACTGCGCGGTTCGGTCGACCCCGACCGTATCCATGTCGTCTCCGGCCACTACGACTCGCGTGCCACCGACGTGATGGACGCGGTGAGCGACGCGCCGGGCGCCGATGACGACGCCTCCGGTGTCGCGGTGGCGATGGAGCTGGCACGTGTGATGGCGAGACGCCGGCCCGCCGCGACCATCGTCTTCGCCGCCGTGGCCGGTGAGGAGCAGGGGCTGTACGGAGCCGCGCACATGGCGGAGCGGTTCAAGGCGGCGGGCGCCGACGTCCAGGCCATGTTCACCAATGACATCGTCGGCAGTTCCCGGGCCGACGACGGCACCCGCGACCCGTACACCGTGCGGCTCTTCGCCGAGGGCGTGCCCTCCTCCGAGACCCCGCAGCAGGCCGACACCCGCCGCTCGATCGGCGGCGAGAACGACTCGGCGACCCGCCAGCTCGCCCGCTTCGTCCGGGACGTGGCGAGCAACGACGCCACGGGCATGGACGTCCGGGTGGTCTACCGTCGCGACCGCTATCTGCGCGGCGGTGACCACATCCCCTTCCTCGAAAGCGGCTACAGCGCGGCCCGGTTCACCGAGCCCGCCGAGGACTTCGCGCACCAGCACCAGGACGTCCGGGTGGAGGACGGTCAGCAGTACGGCGATCTTCCCGAGTTCTGCGACTTCGGCTATATCGCCCGCGTGGCGCGCGTCAACGGCGCGGTGCTGTGGACCCTCGCCCAGGCCCCGGCGACTCCGCGCGGGGCGAAGATCGTCACCAGCTCGCTGACCAACTCCACCGAGTTGGTGTGGGAGCAAGGCACCGAACCCGATCTGACCGGTTACGAGGTGGTGTGGCGCGAGACGACCGAGCCGGAGTGGACCCATGTGGTCCGGGCGGGTGACGCGACGAGTCACACCGTGGACCTGTCCAAGGACAATGTCTTCTTCGGCGTCCGCGCGGTGAACCGGGCCGGTCATCGCAGCCCGGTGGCCTTCCCCGCACCTCAGCGCTGACCGCCCCTGTCCGTCACCGCACCGCGGGACGAAGCCCCGGGGCCACCAGGCCGTATCGGAGAAGCCCCGGGGCTTCGGATCGCGCCCGTACTCAGTGCCGTAGGGCCCACTTCTGGACCGACTCCAGCGGACCCGTCCGGAAGCGCCGCAGCCACAGCGTCGAGCCGATCATCAGCACGGCACACACCACCGCCCACAGTCCCATCACCCACCACGGCCGCCAGGACTCGCCGAGCCGGTGCGCGAGGCCGAGGCCGATGCCGTACGAGACGAACACGCACAGCAGGTTCTGCAGGACATAGCCGGAGAGTGCGGTCCTGCCGACGCCGGTGAGGCCGTTCAGCAGGGGGCCCGGACGCCGTACCCGCTCCACCAGCACACCTGTCAGTCCGATGTAGCCGAGCGCCATCAGCGGTCCCGCCACATACCGGTCCAGGAAGAAAAGGTCCGGGCCTCCCAGCGAGAGCGCGACGCTGAGCGGGAGTCCGAGGCCCAGGCCCCACGCGAGGAGGCGTCCGCGGATGCGGCGCCCCGTGGCGTCGGAGCCGAACGCGCCCGCGCGGAAGAGCTGTACGCCCAGCAGGAACAGGAAGACGAGCAGGCAGAACGACAGCAGCGGCTCCATGCGGAAGTCCAGCGCGTTGTCCAGCCGGAACCTGACCTGTTCGAGGTAGCTGCCGTGCGCGTACAGATCCACCACCTCGCGCGACACGGACTCGCCCCCCTGCGAGCCACCCTGCGAGCGGTCCGCCAGAAGAGCCGCCGTCAGCAGCGTGATCAGGGTCAGATGCAGCCCCGCCGCCCACCACATCACCCGGCGCCGCGCCTTCGGCGTACGGGTCAGCAGCCGGGCCACGAGCAGCGCGGTGACCGCGTAGCCCATCAGGACGTCCCAGGCGAAGACAAGGATGAAGTGCAGCGTCCCCTCGGCGAACAGGAACAGGGCCCGCCATCGGTACCGGCCCGGCCAGGGCGCACCACGCCGCTCGGCCGCGCCGTACTGGATGGCCAGGCCCACGCCGAACAGGATCGTCAGCAGCGCCAGGAACTTGCCGTTGGCCAGCAGTCTCATCGTGCTCTCGGCCGTCGCCGGGAACGAGGCGAAGGACATCCCGCTCTGTCCGCCGCTGAGGATGGACCACTCCGCGCCGGGGCTCGTGAAGATCCAGACGTTGGTCATCAACGTGCCGAGGATCGCGACTCCTCTCATCACATCGAGGAGCGGGAGACGGGCAGGCCGACCGGGGATCGCGGCCGAAGAGGGCAAGGTCTCGGTCATGGGTTCATCGTCCCGGCGCGTCCGGCCGATCACGTCATGACCGCAGACGAACAGCGGCTACATCGAAAGATGTACGGGCCGGGTGCCGCCCTCCGTCGATCCGGCCAACGACGGCCAACGACGGCCACGGAGCGGGAGAAACGTGGGTGATGACCGCCCCGGACCGTCATCGGCCTCGGCATGTCCGCGAGGCTGTCGGCCCAACCGGCACATCACTCCGCCCGCTCATGACATGCCGCTCGTGCCCACTCCTCAGACGAACGGCACGGTCAGGCAGGCGAGGCGAGCCCCCGCCGTCCCCGCCTCGCCGGGGCCCGTCATGGTGCCGTGGTCGTGGATCACCACGGAACGCGCCTCGCCCCGCCGGAAGCGCCAGTCGTGCGCGGACTCGGCGACGGCCCGCCCCCGGGCATCGCTGGTGACGTCCAGCCAGACCTCGTTGGCCGCGTTCGCGTAGGCGGGGTCGGTGGAGGGCTGGTGCGGATCCTTGATGTGCTGGTAGTGCGGCCCCGCGTCCTCGGGGACGCGGCCGCAGGGCTTGGTGTGCACATGCGCCCCGTACACGCGGTTCGGGAGCAGGCCGGACACGGCGAGTTCGACTCCGGTGGTCCTGGCGCCGGTGCGCTCGACCACGGTGATGTGCGCGCCCGCGGGCACCTTCGTCCCGTCATACGTCACCGCGTCCGGCGGAAAGTACGGGGACGGCGGCTGGAATCGGCCCTCCGCCCTCACCGTGGGGTGGCCGTCACGCGCCGATGACACCGTGGGCGGCGTCGCGAGCATCGCGGTGACGGCGAGAACAGCTGAAGCCGAAGCTTTGGAACGGAACTTCACGAGAGCGGCCTCCTTCGACGGGTTCAGATCACCAGGTCAACGGAGAAGAGCGTGCCAAGGTTGTGCGGGAACCCGAACGGGTCGCGGTTGACCGCCGACTGACGCGGGGACGGATGACCGCACCTTCCCCTCATCCGGAATGTGCCGTTTACGCGCGGGGTCCTGGTATCGCACTATACCGCCGGGCTCCGCTCCATGCGCTCCCCACATGTGGTCCCCCTACGCCTGGGGCCGGCCGCCGTCGGCGGGCGGCCGATCGGCGAACACGCCGCGCAGCAATCCGGTCGCCTGCCCCACCTCCACCAGATAGCCGTCGGGATCGCGCAGATAGCAGCGGAGCTCTGCCTTGCGGTCGAGCGGCTCGGTCAGGAAGTGCGCGCCCTTGGCGGTGGCCCGCTCGTAGAACGCGGCCAGATCGGCGACCCGCACATTGAGGAACGAGGACACGGGGTCGCCGGGCTCGGGCGCGGTGAGGACGACCTCGGGCTTGTCCGGGGTCGGCCCGCCACCGGGGTTCATGATGATCCAGCTGTTGGCGACCTTCACGATGCCCGGGTTCTCCGCGAGCACCACCTCTCCGCCGAGGATGTCCGCGTAGAAGCGGCTGGAGACATGAACGTCCCGCACGGTCAGGAAGTGTGTCAGCACCAGCCCCTGCGCGGGGGCAGGAAGATCCTCTCGCTTCGCCATCGATGTCGCCCTCTTTCGGCCCGCGGGGAGTCGGGGCAGTCGCCTCCACCCTGCTGGCACCGCGGTACCCGGGCAACTCGGCGACCGGACGCCGACGCGTGGTCCGGACATCCGCGCCGCCCGCGTCGCAGGAACTGTCGGTGGCGCCGACTCGGGCTCAACAGCCGCGCCTCCGGCCGCCATTGACATGATCGATGACTTGTCCAATCATCATCCAGACAGTTGCGCCAGTGACACGAGCGATGCGAGTGATTGAAGGCACATGCTGATCAAACTGGTGAGCAAGGACGCGGGTGGACGGATGAGGCGCCCCGGTTCCGCACCCGGCCGGCTGACTCGTCCCGGCTGACTCGGCCCTGTTGATCCGTCCCTGTTGATCCGTCCCTGTTGATACGTCCCTGTTGATACGTGCGGGCTGGCATGTACGGGTCGACACGTACGGGGAACGGTCGCCGTCGCCTCGACTCGGCCTCTCAGTCACAGGCACAGGCACGGGCACAGGCACCCGTAACCCGCACCGGCTCGTAGCACAGCGCCCCGTGACGACGACGTCCGCGGCCTCCCGGGCGATGGCGCCCCCACCGCGATCCCACACCTCCGCAATGAGCCTCCCCCACGGGAAAGGGCTGGTCTTGTCGGCGATACGCACCTCCCCCACCACGGCCACGACCACCACCACGCGGCAGCCCGCGATACCGGCGCGGAGCGCCGACACCCCGCACCCGGAGAGGGGGACGCCTCCGCCGCTGTCGCTGCCGCAGGAGCGACTGTGGGCGCTGGCGCAGATGGACGGCGCCAACGCGGCGTACAACGAGCCGGTGGCCTTCGCGCTGCGGGGTCCGCTGGACCAAGCGGTGCTGGTCCGCGCGCTGGACGCGCTGGTCGCCCGGCACGAGGCGCTGCGTACCCGCTTCGTCCCCGCGGCGGGCGAGGCGTACCAGCGGATCGATCCGCCGGACACCGGCTTCACGTTCGAGGTGGAGGACCTGACCGGACAGCCGGACGCCGACGCGCGGCTCGCCGCCCGGCAACGCGAAGAATCCACCGCTCCGTTCGATCCGATCCGGGGCCCGCTGGCCCGCGGCCGGCTGCTGGTGCTGGACACGCACCACCATGTGCTGCTCATCACGGTGCATCACATCGTGTTCGACGGCTGGTCCAGAAACATCATGCTGCGTGAACTGGGCCTGTTCTACACCGCGTTCCTGCGCGGTGAGGATCCCGCCCTACCGACGCTGACCTGGCAGTACTCCGACCATGCCCGTCGGCAGCGGCAGTGGATGGCCGGCGACGAGCCCGCCGAGCAGACCGCGTACTGGGCAGAGACCCTGGCCGACTCCCCGCCCCTGCTCGAACTGCCCACCGACCGGCCGCGCCCCGCCGAGCAGGACTACCGCGGCGGCCGGGTGCGGATCTCACTCGACGAAGATCTCACCGCGGCTCTCGAAGCCCTCGCCCAGCGGCACGGCACCACGCTGTACTCGACCCTTCTGACCGGCTGGTCCATGCTGCTGTCGCGTCTGACCGGGCAGTCCGACATCGTTGTCGGAGCCCCCACGGCGAACCGCAGGCACGGTGATGTCGCCGGGCTGATGGGCTTCTTCGTCAACACCCTCGCGGTACGGGTCGATCTGTCGGGATCTCCCACGGGGGCCGACATGCTGGAGCGGGTGCACGGCGCCCTCCGCGGCGCCCTGGACCATGCCGACCTGCCCTTCGAGCGCGTGGTGGAGCTCATCAATCCGCCGCGCAGCGCCGCCCACACCCCGCTCTTCCAGACCATGTTCGCCTGGGTTCCCTCGCTGCGGGGCCTGCTCGACCTGCCGCACGTCGAGGTGGAGCCGCTCGGCATCCCGCACGCGCCGGCCAAGTTCGACCTGGTGCTCGCGCTGACGGAGGAGGACGGCCGGATCGTCGGTGATCTGGACTACGCCACCGCCCTGTTCGACCACGAGACAGTCGAGCGGTACGCGCGCTATCTGCCGCGCGTGCTGGCGCGGCTGGCCGAGGAGGACGGCCGGGAGGTCGCGGACGTCGCCCTCATGGACGCGCGCGAGTGCCGCGACCTGCTGGCGAACTGGAGCACCGCCGAGGAGACCGGGACGTCCACGGCCCCGTGGCCCGGCGGCCCGGCCCCCTGGCCCGGCGGTCTGGTCGAGCGCTTCGGGACCCAGGTGCGGACCCGCCCCGACGCCGCCGCACTCGTCCACGCGGGCGAACGGCTCGACTACGCCACGCTGGAGCGGCGCGTCAACCGGCTCGCCCACGCCCTGATCAGCCGTGGCGCCGGACCGGGCCGGGTGGTGGGCCTGCACGCGGGGCGGTCGGCGGAGCTGGTGGTGGGTGTCCTCGGCATCCTCACGGCGGGCGCCGCCTATCTGCCGCTCGATCCGGGCCAGCCCGCCGAGCGTCTCGCCGCCATGATCGAGGACGCCGCCCCCGTACTGGTACTGAGCGACGTCCCCGACGCACCGCACGCGGACTGGCGGTCACTGACCGCCGTCGAGGCCGAGGGGCAGCGCGACGACGCCCCCGGGGTCACGGTCCGCCCCTCGGATCCCGCGTATGTCATCTACACCTCCGGCTCCACCGGCCGGCCGAAGGGTGTGGTGGTGACACATGTCTCCGTCACCCATCTCTTCGACCAGTGGCTGGCCCGGTTCGGGGACGTACCCGGCGAGGCCGCGTCGGCCTGGTCGAGCATCGGCTTCGACGCGTCGGTGCACGAGATCCTCCTGCCGCTCACCACCGGCGCCGTGCTGCGTCTGGTCCCCGACGAGCTGCGCGGCGATCCGGAGGCGCTGATGGGCTGGATGCGCGAACACCGCGTCGCGACCGCGTTCCTGCCCCCGTCCTACGTCAAGTGGATCGACGAGGACCCGGAGGCCCGTCTGAAGGGACTGGCGCTGCGCCAGCTGCTGACAGGGGTGGAGTCCCTTCCCGAGATGGCGCTGTACCGCATCCGGCAGGCCCTGCCCGGCCTGCGTATCTGCTACGGGTACGGGCCGACCGAGGCCACGCTCTACAGCACCGCCTACACCGACCCGCGGCCGCTGGACCGGCCCTGCCCGATCGGCCGGCCGCTCCCCGGCACGCGTCTCTATCTGCTGGACGAGCGGCTGAGGCCGGTACCGCCCGGGGTGGCGGGCGAGGTCTGCATCGCGGGCGCGAGTCTGGCCGGTGGCTATGTGCGCCGTCCGGATCTGACGGCCGAACGGTTCGTCCCCGACCCCTTCGTGCCCGGAGAGCGCATGTACCGCACGGGTGATCTGGCCCGCTGGCTGCCGGACGGCAACGCCATGTACGTGGGCCGTCTCGACGACCAGATCAAGCTGCGGGGCTTCCGTATCGAACCGGGCGAGGTGGAGGCGGCGCTGCTGGACCTGCCCGGGGTACGGGAGGCGGCCGTACTCGCCGATCGTGACGCCCCCGGCGGGCCGCGCCTGGTGGCGGGCATCGGCCGGGGTGACACGGCGCTCCGGTCCCCGTACGAGTGGCGGGCGGCGCTCTCCGAGCGGCTGCCCGACTACCTGATCCCGTCGGTCTTCGTCGAACTCCCGCGCCTGCCGCTGAACCGGAGCGGCAAGCTGGACCGTACGGCGCTGCTGGAGAGTTCCCGGTCCGCGCTGCCCGCCCAGGTCAACACGGCCGCGCCGCGCGATCACGTCGAGATGGCCCTCCACCGGATCTGGACGCGGCTGCTGCTCCATCCCGGCATCGGCGTCACCGACAACTTCTTCGATCTGGGCGGCACCTCGATCTCCGCCATCAAGGTGGCCCACGCCGTCCAGGAGGAGTTCGGCGAGACCCTGCCGATCCGCGATCTCATGCTGCACCCGACCATCGAGGCGCTGGCCGAGCGGCTGCGGAAGGGAGCGGCACCCGGGCGGCCTGGCGACAACCTGATCGAGTTCCGCGCGGGCGACGGGGAGCAGCGGGTGGTCTGTGTCCACCCGGCCGGCGGGACCGCCTTCTGCTACCTGCCGCTGGCCGCCGCGCTGCCCGGGTCGGTGGGTGTGCGGGGCATCCAGTCCCCCGGCATCAACGCCGGGGAGATACCGCTGCCCACCGTCGAGGCCATGGCGGAGGAGTATCTGAAGCTCATCGATCCACGGCCCGACGAGTCGCTGGTCCTGTGCGGACTCTCCTACGGCGGGCTCATCGCCCATGAGATGGGACGCCGGCTGGCGTCGGCGGGACACACCCGGCTGAGCGTGGTCCTGCTCGACACACACGGCACGGAGGACGCGGCGGAACGCGCGGCGATCGAGCCGGTGGACGCGTCCGAGTTCCGGGAGAAGCTCGTCAGGTTCAACGGGATGTACCCAGGCATCGAGGACGACCAGATCGACCGGTACTTCCGTATCTACAACCACAACCGGATGACCGCCCGCGACTACCTGACACCGGCGTCGGCGGCCCGGCTCGTCCTCGTACAGGCCACCGCGGACGGCGAGGACGGGTCGGAGGTGCGCGCGTTCTGGCAACGGCGGGCCGAGGGTGGCCTGCTGGCCGAGCCGGTGGAGTGCGGTCACTGGGACATGCTGGAGAGCGACGAGGTGCCACGGGTGGCCGAGCTGATCGCTGCCGAACTGACCCGGATGTCCGCCGCCCCCGCCCCACCGGGCGACGGACAACGCGGTGCGGGGCAGCAGGCCGGTCCGTCCGTCGCGCGGGAGGCATGATGAGATCCGGAACCGGCCCCCCCGCCGCCTCGCCCGCCACCGGTGTGGCGCAGGGGGTGCACGAGCAGGCCCTGCGCACCCCGGGGGCGGTCGCGCTGGTCGACGGCGACCGGCGGCTCGACTACGCCGAACTCGACGCCACCGGCGCGGTGGTGGCCGACGCGTTGCGCCGCGCCGGTGTCCGTCCCGGCCAGGCGGTGGCCATCGCGCTGCCGCGCTCCTGGCAGCTGGTCTGCGCCATGCTCGGCATCCTGCGGCTCGGCGCCCGGGTCGTACCGCTCGACACGCAGAGCCCGCCGGAGCGCCGTCGCCATATCCTGACGGACTCGGCCAGTGTGGCGGTGATCCACGACGGGACGACCGCTCCGGACGCCCTGCCGGACTCCGTACAGCCGCTGCCGGACTCCGTACAGCCGCTGCCGGTGGCCGGGCTCCTCGCGGCGGTCCACCACGAACAGGCGGAGCACGAACAGGCCGAGACCGAGCCGCCGTTCACCGGCGCACCGGTCTCCTTCCTCTTCTACACCTCGGGAACGACGGGCCGTCCCAAGGGCGTCGAGGTACGGGACGCCGGCATCCTGCGCCTGGCCCGGCCCGGATATATCCGGCAGGCGGAGGGCGCGCGCTTCGCCTGTCTGTCCAATCCGGCGTTCGACGCGCTGAGTTTCGAGGTCTGGGTACCGCTGCTGACCGGCGGCTGCTGTGTGATCCTCGGTGACGAGGCCGTCCGGACACCGCACGAGCTGGCGGCCGCTCTGCTGCGCGAACGCATCGACACGGCGTTCGTCACGGTGGCACTGTTCAACGCGGTGGTCGATGCGGTGCCCGACTGCTTCGCCGGGGTCGGGCAGGTCCTGGTGGGCGGCGAGCAGCTCAACGCCCGGCTGATACGCCGCTGGTACCGCCACAACGCGGCGAGAGCCACCCGGCTCCACAACGTCTACGGGCCGACGGAGTCGACGACGTTCGCCCTGTGCCACCCCATCCCGCGCGACTTCGACGGGGACCGGGTGCCGATCGGCCGGGCGCTGCCGGGGACCGATGTGCTGCTGGTGGTCCCCGGCACCACGCGTACGGCCGCGCCCGGTGAGACGGCCGAGCTCCTGCTGGCCGGCGAAGGTCTCGCGGCCGGCTACCGCAACCTGCCCGAGGAGACGGCGCACCGCTTCGTCCCGCTCCCCCGGCAGGACGGCGCCCGCACACTCCACTACCGCACCGGCGACCTCGTACGCGCCGACGCGGACGGCCTCGTCGAGTATCTCGGCCGCGCCGACCGGCAGGTGAAGGTCCGCGGCTTCCGTATCGAACCCGGCGAACTGGAACGGCGGATTGTCGCGCACCCCGCCGTACGCCAGGCGTACGTGTGCACCCGTCGCGACGGAGAGCACGGACCCAACGAACTGCTGGCCTATGTGGTGCTGGGTGAGGAGCTGTCCTTCGAGGAGTTCGACCGCCATCTCGCGGCCGGGCTGCCGACCTATATGCGCCCGCACCACATCCATGTCGTGGACGCGCTCCCCCGCAATGCCAACGGCAAGGTCGACCAAGCCGCGTTGGAGCGCGCCGGCCACCGCCCCTGGCGGAGTCCGCGCGGCGAGGAACCGGCCGGCACCGCCTGGCAGCGCGAGGTGCTCGCCGTGGCCGCCGGGATCCTGAAGGTGCCGGACGCGCGCCTCGACGACCGCTGGGTCGCCGTCGGCGGCGACTCGCTCAAGGCCCTGCGGCTGCGTTTCGAGGTACGGCAGCGCTGGGGCTGTGAGCTGTCCCAGGCGGCCGTCCTCGACGGGAACCTCGCCGGGGTCGCCGAGGCGATCGACAGGGCCAGGGACGCGGGTGACTCGCCCTACCCGGTGCCGCCCGCTCCCACGGGGGCGCGTTCGGCTCCGGCCACCAGCGAGCAGCAGCGCCTGTGGCTCCTGCAACAGCGGACGCCGGGGTCCCGGGCCTACCACGTGGGTCAGGTCTTCCGGCTGGAGGGGACGGTCGACGCGGTCGCGCTGCGACGGTCGCTGTGGAGACTGGTGGCGCGTCACCCGGCGCTGCGTACAGCCTTCGAGGCGACGCCCGAGGGGCTGCGCCAGGTCGTGGGCGAACCGTACGACCCGTGGGCCGACCCCGATGACGACGCGTGGACCGGCCCCGAGCCGGACGCGCTCCGTGAGGGAGGAACGGACGGCGAGGACGCGGGCGGGCGGGCCTTCGCCGATCGGTTCTTCGGCCGGCCCTTCGATCTGGCGGAGCCCCGGATGCTGCGCGCGAGGTGGCTGCCCCGGGACGGTGGCGGGCTGCTGTTGCTGCACCTGCATCACATCGCGGTCGACGGCTGGTCGCTCAATGTGCTGCTGGCGGATCTGTCGGAGGGGTACGCCGATGCTCTCCGCGGCGAGGACGCACCGGGCGCGGTGGACCCCGTACCCCCCTCCGGCTCCGGGGCTCCCACCCCGCTCGACTATGCCGTCTGGCAGGCCGAGTGGTTCGCCGGCCCCGCCTACCTGGCCCAGCGCGCCGGACTGCGCGCCCACTACGCCGGGCTGGACGAGACGGGCGAGCGGGACGAATCGCCGACGCCGACCCGTGCCCGGCCGTCCTCGCGGGCGCGGCTGCTGCACACCTCGCTCGACGCCGTACGCCGCGCCTCCGTGGACCGGCTCTGCGGCGAACTGGGCCTGACGCGTTTTCAGTTGCTGCTCGGGGTTTTCACGTGGAGCCTGTACGGGGTGACCGGCGGGACCCGTCCGCGCGTCGCCGGTCCCGTGGCCAACCGGCCCGTGCGGGAGTTCGAGGCCAGTGTCGGCATGTTCGCCAACACCGTCCTGCTGCCACTGTCCGTCGCACCGCGCGAGGAGTTGCGCGGCCAACTGCTGCGCCTGGGTGCCGCTGCCAGAGAGGTGCTCGACCGGCAGGACGTGGCGCTGGCCGACGTACTGGCCGATCGCGAGACGGGCACCGGTGGGGCGCCACCGTTCGACTTCCTGTTCGTTCTGGAGAACACCGACTTCGGCGCGCTGGCGCTGCCGGACTGCTCCTCCCGGCCCCTGTGGTGGGCACCGGCCGAGGCCAAGTGCCCGATGACGCTCTCCGTCGTGGAGCACGTGGACGGTCTCGACTGCCTGTGGGAGTACGCCGGCGACCACTTCGAGGCCGCCGAAGTGGAGGCGATGGCCGCCCTGTTCGGGCGTGCTCTGGATCTGCTCGCCGACGGGGCGAGCGCGACCCCGGCCGAACTGGCGGCCCCGTACCGCCGCGCTCTGCCCGAGCCCGGCCGCACCGAACCGGTGTCCCTGGCCTGTACGACGGTGGCGGACGGGTTCGCGCGGCAGGTCGCGCGTACGCCCGGCGCGCCGGCCCTGATGAGCGGCGACACCGCCGTCAGCTACGCCGAACTCGACGCCTGCGCGGCGGGCCTCGCCGCCGAGCTGCGGGCGGACCACCCGCTGCCGGAGGGGGGCGAAGGGCCGTGCCATGTCGCGCTGTTCCTCGAACCCTCGGTCGAGCATGTGGTGGCGCTTCTGGCGCTGGCCCGGCTCAACCTGACCATCGTGCCGCTCGACCCGTCGTACCCACCGGCGCTGCTGCGGCGGATCCTGGAGCAGGTGGAGCCGCTCTGCGTGTTGCTCGCACCCGGCGGTGACGCGGCGTTCGACGCCGTCGATCCGGGCGGCACCGTACGGCACCCGGTCACCCTGTCGACCACCGGCGGCGCGGCCGAACCGCCGGTCTCTCCGTCGGCTTCTCCGTCGGCCTCTTCCTTGGCCTCTCCGCCGGCCTCTCCCCTGGCCTCGCCCTCGGCTTCTCCGTCTGTCTCTCCTTCGCACGACGGTGCCCGTCCGCTCTACACATTGTTCACCTCGGGCTCCACGGGCGTCCCGAAGGGCGTGCGGGTGTCGGACCGCACGCTGTGCAATCTGTTGCAGTGGCAGGCGGAATCGGGCGGTCTGGCGGCGCCCGCCGCCACCCAGCAGTTCTCCATGCTCTCCTTCGACGTGTCCTTCCAGGAGATCTTCGGCACCCTGTGGACCGGGGGGTGTCTGCATCTGGTGCGGAGCGGCTGGCGGCAGGACTCCCCCGCCCTCCTCGATCAGCTGGAATCCGCCGGTGTAGAGCGCGTCTTCATGCCCTACGTGGCGCTCCAGCTCCTCGCCGAGCATGCCGTACACCTGGGCCGGTATCCCTCGCGGCTGCGGGAGGTGGTGACGGCGGGCGAGCAACTGGTGTGCACCGACGCGATCCGCCGCTGGTTCGCGGGCATGCCGGGCGCGCGGCTGTTCAATCATTACGGCCCGACCGAGACGCATGTGGTGAGCGCCCTCTGCCTCGACGGCGATCCGGCGCGCTGGCCGGACCGTCCGGCCATCGGCCGGCCGGTGGCGGGCGCGGTGCTGCGGGTGGTGGACGAGGCGGGTGAGCCCGTGCCGCCGGGCCGCACCGGTGACCTACTGATCGGCGGAACGATGGCCGCCCGCTGCTATCTGGGCGACTCGGAGCTCAACGACGCGCGATTCGTGGAGCTGCCCGGACTCGGCCTCTTCTACCGCAGCGGCGACCGGGCGAGCTTCGACCGGGAGGGCCTGCTGCACTACCGGGGCCGGGACGACGACGATCAGATCAAGCTGAGCGGACACCGGCTGGAGCTGGGAGAGGTCGAGGCGGCGCTGCTGCGGCACCCGGAGATCGTCCAGGCCGTGGTGGTGCGTGACGGGGAGGAGCTGGTGGCCTGCGTCCAGCGCCGCGACCGTTCGCCGGGCCGGACGCCGGGCCGGACGCCGGATCAGGCGCCGGATCAGGCGCTTACCGCCCGGTCTCTCACGGCCCATCTGGCACCCCTTCTGCCGCCCCACGTACGGATCAGCCGCTTTCGACTGCTCGCCGCCCTGCCGCGTACCCCCAGCGGCAAGCTGGATCGCGGCGGCGCCCTGCGCGCTCCGGGCGAGGAGCTGCGCCGTGGTCCCGACGCGGCGGCCGGCGTCGCGGACGTTCCGTCCTACCCGCTCTCGCCCCTAGAGGCCCGGCTCGCCGAGGCGTTCGAGGCGGTGACCGGCTCGGCCATCGGACCGGACCAGACCTTCTTCGACGCCGGTGCGTCGAGCCTGGGACTGATGCGCTTCCACTTGCGCTGCACCACCGGACTGGGTCTGCGCTTCACCGTCGCCGACCTGTTCGAGCACGTCACGCTCCGCTCGCTGGCGCGCTTCCTCGACGGACAGGCGTCCACGACGGAGCGCGATCCGAGCCGCACCACCACGGCCGAACACGTGGCCGAACACGTGGCCGCCACGGCAGCCGACACCGCAGCCACCGCGGCCGACGAACCGATCGCCGTCATCGGCATGGCGGTACGGCTGCCCGGCGCGCCGGACCTGTCCGCCTTCTGGGACATGGTGCGGGCGGGCGGCAGCGGTATCGAGCACTTCGACGCCCCCGACGGCATCGTCGGGGCGCGCAGCCAGATGGACGGTCTGCTGGCCTTCGACCCGGACCACTTCGGTATCAGCCGGCAGGAGGCCAGGCTGATGGACCCCCAGCAGCGCCATCTGCTGATGAGCTGCGCCGACGCGCTGGCGCACGCTGGAATCGCCGACCCCTCCGCCCGGCGCGTCGGGCTGATCGCCGGTGCCGGTGAGAACACCTACTTCCAGGCCATACTGCGCGAGGCCGGCCCCGGGCAGCTGCCCGACGGCTTCCAGCTGGCCCTGCACCACGAGAAGGACTTCCTCGCGACGAAGGCCGCCTACCACCTGGGCCTGACGGGACCCGCCTTCACCGCCCAGGCGGCGTGCGCCAGCTCCCTGGTCGCCGTCCACCTCGCCGCCGGGCTGCTGCGCCAGGGCGACGCCGACGTGATGCTGGCCGGCGGGGTGCTCGTCGACACGGAGCTGACCGACGGGTACCGCTACCGGCCGCAGCACATCTTCTCCGTGGACGGACACTGCCGGGCCTTCAGCGACGACGCGAGCGGCACCATCGGCGCCAGCGGTGTCGGTGTGGTGGTGCTCAAGCCTTTGCGGTCGGCCAGACGTGACGGAGACACCGTGTACTCGGTGATCACCGGCTCGGCCCTCAACAACGACGGTTCCGACAAGCTCAGTTACAGCGCCCCCTCACTCTCCGGCCAGCGCGAGGTGATCCGCGCCGCCCTGCGCCGCGCCGGCCGGAGCGGGGCCGACCTGGGCTATGTCGAGGCGCATGGCACGGGCACCCGACTGGGCGACCCGGTCGAGGTCGGCGCTCTGCGGCAGGCGTTCGACCTGGCGGAATCCGGTCGCTGCGCCCTGACCTCGGTCAAGAGCCAGATAGGTCATCTCGGCGCCGCCGCCGGCGTGGTCGGGCTGGTGCGTGCCACCCTCGCCGTGCATCACGGCCTCATCCCGCCGCAGGCCGATTTCCACGCTCTCAATCCCCAGATCGGCCCCGACCCGACCCCGTTCCATATCCCGACCGAGGCGCGGCCCTGGCCCGCCGGACGGGACCGGGTGGCGGCGGTCAGCAGCTTCGGGATCGGTGGCACCAACGCCCATGTGCTCCTCGAAGCGGACGAGCGGAGCGCCTCGTTCGCGACGGAATCGACGGACGCGCCAGACGCGACGGAACCGTGCCTGATGCTGTCGAGCAGCAGCGAGGCCGCTCTGCGTACGGACGCCGCCCGTATCGCCGACTATCTGACGGAACGTCCCGAGGCGTACGGGAAGGTGCTGCGCCATATGCAGGCCGGCCGGCCGGCGCGGCGCCTGCGGATCGCGGCGGTCTGCCCGGACGCGCCGACCGCGGTGGCGTGGCTGCGTACGGCGGTCCCGGCCGCCCGCGCCGACACCGACACCGAAGAACCGGCCCGGGAACCGCTCGCGGCGGCGGGCCGGTCGGCGGAGGACCTGGCCGACGCCTGGCGGGCCGGACGGCGGATCGACTGGCCCGCCGGTCCCGCGCAGGCGCCGTGGGACTTCCCGCCGCCCGCCTTCGAGCTGGCCGAGTACGACTTCGCGCGTACCGCGCGGTCGGCGAGCCCGGTCGATACGGTCGATACGACGGGCGGCGAGGGACCGCGACGGCTTCCGGAGGCCGACTGGCTGCACCAGCCCCACTGGGTACGGCTGCGCCGGGCAGCCCCGGGAACCACGTCGCGTACCTCCCGTCTGCTGGTGGTACTGACGGACCGTCCGGCGCTGCCCGAAACGGTCCGCGCCTTCGAGGCGGTCCACGCCCGTGTGGTACGGGTCAGCTCGGCCGACGCCTTCGCCCGGCGGGGCGACGACGTCTTCGAGGTCGACCCGACCGACCCCATGTCGCTGCGCCAGTTGCTCGACACGCTGGCGGAAGCGGGCCGGGACGGCATCGACTGGCTGCACGCGCTGCCGCTGGCCGTCGAGGGCCCGGTCGGTTCCGACACGCTGGCGCGCGCCCACAAGGCCTGTCTCGACGCGCCGGCCGCGCTGGTCCGGGCGGTGGCCGCCGGGCCCGGGGCTCCGAAGGTGCGGCCGTGGTGGCTGTCGTACGGCGCAAGACCGGTCGACGGCCCCGTACCGCGCCCGGAACTGAACCTGCTGGCCGGTGCCGTCGAGGTGGCACCGCAGGAGGGACAGGTCGACGGCCACTGGCTGGATCTCCCCGGCGCCGACCTGGCCGACTGGGCTCCGCGACTGGCCGCGTTGCTGGCCGACGCCGCGGACGGAACAGACAGCGAGACCGGGGCGGACACCGCTCCCGGGGCCCGGCTGCCGCGCCGGCTCGCACTGCGCCAGGGCTACTGGTGGGAGCAGATCACGCTTCCGGTGTCCCCGGCCGGAATCGCCCCTGTGGCGCTGCACACCGAGGAGAGCGTCCATCTGATTCTGGGCGGCACGGGCGGCATCGGCACCGCCGTCGCCGCCTGGCTCCTTGAGCGGACCGACGGCCGGGTCCTGCTGCTGGCCAGAACGCCCCGGCTCCCGGAGGAACTGACACCCTGGTCCGACCACGTCGAGCTGATCGAGGCGAACCTCGCCACGTCGGCGCCCGAGGAGATCCTGTCGCGGATCGGCCGGCGGACGGCGCGGCTCGACAGTGTGGTCCACGCGGCCGGCGCGGCGGCCGGCGGACTGCTCGTACGGCGGGACGCCACCGCGATGCGGCGGGCAACGGCGGCCAAGGTACAAGGAGCCCTGCTGACCGAGCGGTTGATCGCGCGTTACCTGCCGACGCTCGCGGTCTACTGTTCGTCGATGTCGGCGCTGCTCGGCGGCGTCGGCCAGTTCGACTACGCCGCCGCCAACGCGCTCCTCGACGGCTTCGCCCATCACCGGTCGGACGAGACCGAGACCACCGCGCGGATCACCGTCAACTGGGATGTGTGGCGCGAGACCGGGATGGCGCTGCGGGCACCCCTGTCCGACGCCCGTCATCAGGCGCATCTGTCGGTCGGCCTGACGGTGGACGAGGGAAAGCGGCTGTTCGCGCGAGCCGTCGGGCTGCAACTGCCGCAGCTCCTCGTCTCCACGACCGCTCTGGACGAGTCCCGCGTGTTCTACGCGGCATCAGCGGCATCAGCGGCATCAGCGGCATCAGCGGCATCAGCGGCATCAGCGGCATCAGCGGAGCCAACGGCATCAACAGCCGACCCCGTTCCGGCACCTGTCGCGGATTGCGACGGGGGCGCGGACACGGCGGCCGGTCTCCTCACCGAGCGGCTGTGCGAGTGGGTGGGCGTCGACCAGCTCGACCCGGACGTACCGCTCTACGACCTGGGCGCGGACTCGCTGACGATGCTGGATCTGATCAGCGAGGTCAAACGGCACTTCGGTGTCGAACTCGAACTGTCGTGGCTCAGCCACCGGGTCTCGCTCAACGAGATCCTGACGCGACTCGACCGGACGACTCCCACGGGGGCAGCTGTCGGAGCCGCCGCCGAGGAAGTGGCGCTGGAGGTCTGGCAGGAGGGCACCGGAGGCGAGGTGCTCTGTCTGGTGCACCCCGTCGGCGGTGACATCCAGGCGTACCGGTCGCTGGTGTCCGCTCTCGACCCCCGGCTGACCGTCTGCCTCATCGCCGACCCCGCGCTGCGGCGGCCCGCACTGCCTGCCTGGACCCTGGCCGAACGGGCCCGGCGGTACCGGGCCGCGCTGCTCGCCCGCTTCCCCGAGGCGACGTGGCGCCTGCGGCTGGCCGGGTGGTCCTTCGGTGCCTGGGTGGCCGCCGAGATGGCCGCGGAGGCGGAAGCGGCCGGCCGTCCCGTGGAGGCGCTCCATCTGCTCGACCCACCGCCGCCAGGTGCCGGAGCGCTGTTCCGGGCGTACGACGAGACGCAGCTCGAAGCGGTGTTCGCGGCCGAACTCGGCCACAGCGGGGACGAGTCGGCCGGTGAGCACGCGCGGGCCTATGCCGAGCGGCTCGCCCACTGCTGCCGGGCCAATCTGCTCAGCATGGCCGACCACCGGGTGCGACGGCTCACCGTCACTCCCAGCCGGCTGTGGCTGGCCGAGCGGCCGGTGGCGGGCATGCCGTCGCTCGGCTCCCCGGAGGAACAGCGGGCGCTGTGGCGGCCGTACCTCCCTGAGCCCACCGCCTGGCACCGGCTCGACACCACGCACTACGGCGTCGTCCGGCCGCCGTACGTGCGGGCGGTGGCCGAGGCGATCAACGCGGCCTCGTACGACGCTCCCGAGCACCGCTGACCCCGTCGGTGTGGAGACGTTTCCCCTCGGCGCCGCGTCCGGCTCCGCGGCCGGGGACCTCGTCTCTCGTGTTGCGAGCCAAACGCCTGCACCCCAAACGCCTGGGATCCAAACCCGTGGGATCCAAACCCGTAGGCCTCAAACCCCTTAGGCCCTGTCCGGCCGAGACTCGTTTTCCCACCCCACAGGAGGAAGTTGTGGAGCAGTACGAACTGGACGCCCTGGAACGTGTCACCTCACGGCCCCCGAGGGACTACCGGACCATCGAGGTCGACTCCCTCACCCCCGTCATCGGCGCCGAGGTCTCGGGCGTCGACCTCTCCCGGGAGCTGTCGGAGGAGCAACTGGGCGAGGTCAAGACCGCGTTCCTCGACCACCATGTCCTGGTCTTCCGCGACCAGTTCCTCACGCAGGAGGACCACAAGCGCTTCGCCGGTCACTTCGGCGAGCTCCGCCCGGTGAACCCGCCGCCCGAGGAGGGCGATCCCTACATCCTGGAGATCAGCACCACCGCCGAGGCGGCGAACGTGGCGGGCAACGGCTGGCACGCCGACGGCACCGCCGACGCGGAACCGTCGCTGGGCTCGATGCTCTACCTCACCCGCGTACCGGAGACGGGCAGCGGAGGCGACACCCTGTTCGCCAATATGCATCTGGCCTACGAGATGCTGTCGCCGGCCATGCGCGAGCTCCTGGACGGCATGACCGCCATACACGACGGTCTCATCGCCTTTCAGGGCCACACCCCGCCGCCGGGATATGTGATCCCCAAGAGCGAACACCCGCTGGTGGTGCGTCACCCCGAGACCGACCGGCGGATCCTCTATGTCAACAGGGCCTACACGGGACGGATACCGCAGCTGTCGTCCGACGAGAGCCGGGCCGTGCTCGGCATGCTGTTCGACGTGCTGCCGAACCGGCCGCTGCTGAGCTGCCGCGTCCGGTGGAGCCCCAACACGCTGGTGTTCTGGGACAACCGCTGCGTACAGCACCACGCGACGTACGACTACTACCCGTTCACGCGCTACGGCCAGCGGATCGCCATCAACGGCGGCCCGCTCAAGGGTTAGTGGACTTGTCCGGCGGATCTTCGCTGGTCCGCGAAGATCCGCCGGACAGCGGACGGACACACCTGAGGGGTGTCCGACGGAGGCGGAGTCAGCCGCTGTACTCGCCGGTGGCGAAACGGCGAGCCTCGCGCCGGGCCGCGTAGCGATCCTTGCGGTTGCGGGCCCTGTTCATCTCCCCCCACTCCTTTTTGGCGGCACGCCCGTTCGGTCCTGAACAGCACGTCCGGCCGAAGTCGGAGTGTCCCCACCGGCAGCGGGTGTCCGTGTCCTCCCACGTCGGGTCGGTCGGCAGATCGCAGGGGCCGTAGCGGTGATCGTGGACCGGCCGGGGGTTGTGCTCCGCGAAGCGCACCCGCAAAGGCTTGGTCCTGTCCGTTCGGGACATCTCGTTCCTTCCGGAACCGCCGCCCCATCCCGGGCTCTCCGGGCGGGCGGCCGGGTTCGCCACATCACGGCGACACACCCCTTCCTCTGTCCGCGGCACCGGCCGGTCCTGGAGCGGACGGCGGTTCACCGCACGATCCACGGCAGTGGAAAGCCTTCCAGGATATCGGTGACCGTCCGCCACGTACAGGAAACCCTTTCGGCCCGGGGCCCCGGGCTCGGCGGGGGAACGCGCGAGCCAGGCTGCCCGCGTGACAGTCATGGCTGCCGGCGTGCAGTCGTGGACCAGCGTGAACGGCACGCCACCATCGCCCCAAAGTCCCATTCCCGGGGGACATTTCCGGCCTCCGCGTCACGAGGCCAGGTTCCGTATCAGCTCGTCCTGACCGATGATGACGTGCGGGGCTGCCCTGTTCGGTGTGGCACCGGCTGTCCCAGGAAGGGGTTCCTCATGGACGAGGCCGAGGTGATCGTGGTGGGGGCCGGGCCGGCCGGCTCGTCCGCCGCCTACCATCTGGCAGCGGCGGGCGTCGATGTCCTGCTGTTGGAGAAGACGCGCTTCCCCCGGGAAAAGGTGTGCGGCGACGGCCTGACCCCGCGGGCGGTGCATCAACTCATCCGGATGGGCGTCGACATCAAGGCTCCGGGGTGGATGCGGTCACGCGGGATGCGCTGGGTGGCCGGTGAGCACCGGGTCCATATCGACTGGCCCGGCCTGGGGAGTTACCCGGACTTCGGTCTCTCGCGCAGCCGGCACGATTTCGACGACATCCTGGCCCGGCGCGCGGTCGCCGCCGGAGCGCGGCTGCGCGAGGGCGTGAAGGTGACGAGCCCGGTGACCGATCCCGCCGGCCGTGTCACCGGTGTCACCGCCACAGCCGAAACGACGGCGGCGGGAGCGGCAGACGGGGCGGGGACCCGAGCCGGGGCGGCGGCCGGGGCCGGGAAGCCCACGGTCTATCGCGCACCGATCGTCATCGCCGCCGACGGCGCCTCCGCCCGCCTCGCCCTCGCCCTGGGCCTGCAACGGGACCCGAACAGGCAGATCGCGACGGCCGCCCGCCGTTACTACCGCAGCGCGGAGCGCTCCCAGGACGAGTACCTGGAGCTCTGGGCCGATCTGCGCCATCCGGGGAACGATCACTATCTGCCCGGATACGGCTGGATCTTCCCGATGGGCGACGGCCGGGTCAATGTCGGTCTCGGCGCGCTGCCGCACCGGCGGTACGGAAACGCGGATCTGCGGACGGCGCTGGACCACTGGCTCGCCCGTACACCTCACGCGTGGGGGCTGCGCGAGGAGAACGCCGAAGGTCCCGTCAGGAGCGCGGCTCTGCCGCTGGGCTTCAACCGTCATCCGCTGTACACGCGCGGGCTGCTGCTGGTCGGCGACTCGGGGGGCATGATCAGCCCCTGGAACGGCGAGGGCATCGGCCAGGCCATGGAGGCGGGCCAGGTCGCGGCCGAGCGGGCAGCGCTCGCGCTGGCCCTTCCCGACGGGCCGAGGCGCGAGCATGTGCTGCGCGACTACCCCGTGGAGATGAACCGCCGCTGGGGGCGCTACTACCGTCTCGGCAATGCCGCCGCCGACCTCGTCTTCAGCCGGTCGGGCTTCCAACCGGTCCTCAACCGCTACGTGATGGGCTCGCCGTTCCTGCTCAAGGCCCTGGCCCGGCTGCTCGCCAACCTCACCGAGAAGCCCTCGCGGGACGTCATCGACCATCTGCTCAACACCGTCGTCCGCCTGGTCCCGGCACCGCCCGTACGCCGCCGCTGAGGACGGCGGCCGTCCACGACACCGGAGCGACGGGTTCCGAATGTCTCGCTCACCGGTCCGGAGGAGCCCGAGAAGTTCGACGTGTTGGTTCTGCGCATCGAGGAGACGGCGCTCGGCTCCGCCTCGCGTACTGCGCCATCTGCAACGCCTCGACGAAGGCGCGGTGGGCCTCGCGCGCCCCCCTCGACGTGCCGGTCGCCGACCGCGCGGAGCGCGGCTACGTACGGTGAGCGCCGACGGCAAGCCCTTCAGTCGGCGCCGGGACCTCGACCGGCGCGTTCCGGTCGCGGCGGACGAGAAGCGTGCCGATCACGCACGCGACGACCGCCAGGACGAAGCCGTACCACGGGGTGGCCCCGGAGGGATGGGTCTCGTACACGAGCGCTGCCGACAGCACGGTCAGCACCGTGCCGGTACGGCCGTACGGCGTGGTGGCGGCGATCACCGTCATGCCCCAGAGCAGGTACCACGGCTGCACCATCGGCGAGAGGGCGACCAGAGCGAGGAGAGCCATCCCCAGGGCATGGACAGGATCCAGCGGACGGGCACGTTCCGAAGCGGAGTCGGCGTCCGCGGCACGGACCGTATTCACGGCACGGGCCGAGTCCGCGGCACGGGCCGTACCCACGGCACGGGCGGGGGCCGAGGCCCGAGCCACGTCCGGGCTGGCACGCACCGTCCGCCACGCCAGGTACGCGATCAGTACGAGCGCCGCCCCCAGCCCCAGGTCCTGGACGGCGGCCTTGACCGGGCCCGGGTCGGTCCCGACAAGCAGGTGCAGCAGCTCGCCGAGGCCGAGACCCAGGTCGCTGGTGGCCGACAGCGCGGTGTGGATGGTGCCCGCGACGCTCTGGGTCCGGAGCCAGCCGAAGCCGGTGCCGCCGAGCAGTGCCGCCGCGACGGCGACCGCCACCGCGACCAGGCCCGGCGCCACACCCTTCGCCACCCGCCGAGCGAGCGTTCCGGTCGCCGCCCTGCCCACGAACACGCCGATGAACAGCAGCGCCATCGCCGCCGGGGACTTGACCATCATGGCGAGCCCGACGAGCGCGCCCGCCGCGATCCATCTGCCGCGCAGGGCGAGCACCACGCCCGCCAGCATCAGACCGATCATCAGCCCGTCGTTGTGCATGCCGCCGATCACATGCATGAGCAACAGCGGATTGAGCGCCCCGAGCCACAGCGCGCCGCTCTCGCTCGTGCCGCGCTCGCGCGCGAGACGCCGCAGAGCCCACACGATCAGCACCAACGCGCCCACGGCGATGAGGCGCATCCCCAGCACGGCGGGGACGATGGTCCCGCCCGTCGCCCAGGTCACGCCGCGCGCGAGTATCAGGAAGAACGGACCGTACGGTGCGGGGGCGTCGGTCCAGTTCGCTCCGACACTCGCGGCGGCGTCGCCGCCGAGCCCGGCGGGGTCGAGGACGGACGGGCCCGCGCCGTAGACGTCGTGTCCTTCGAGGACCATCGCGCCCTGGGCGATGTAGCTGTACACATCGGCGCTGTAGAGCGGCGGCGCCAACGCGAGCGGGGTCGCCCACCAGACAAGGGTGACAAGCGTGTCGCGCGTGGAGGCCCCGGCCCTGCCGTACCGCCACCAGGCGACGACGAGCAGTGTCAGCCCGACGTACGCCAGGACGGCGCCCGCCACGGTCACCGCGGACCCATGGGGCATCCAGAGCCCCCACGGTTCACGGTCCGGCAGCGTACCGGCGACCCAGCCGCCCGCAGCGGCCGCGACGGAGCCGGCCGCGCCCAGCCGACGGTATCCACCGGCGTTCAATGCCCACATGACCAGCCAACCTATCGAATGACCGCACGGGCCGCGGGTGAGGGAGCCTGTCCAAGGCCGGCCGTGCTGTGTGGGCCGGGTCAGGGGAACCGTCTCCGGCCCACACAGAGGTGACAAGGGTGAGGCACACACAGCACGAGGCCGGCCCGTCCCCGGAGGCCCGGTTGAGGCTCACCGACCCCGACGGCATGGAGCCCACCCGCTTGGCCACCCACACCACCGGTCGGCCGGTCGCCGAACGCGAACTCCGCCACCGCCCGCGGGCCCGCGCCGTGCGGACATCACGCATTCGCCAAAACAGCAAATAAACTCGCCGCGGATCACTGGCCGTGTTTGCCTCAGCGACATGACCAACCGCAGCACCCGCCTGCCGGCCCCCCTGGTGACCACCGCATGGCTCGCCCAGCGCCTCGATGACCCCGACCTGCTCGCGGTCGACGCCTCGATCCTGCCCGAACAGGCACTCCAGGTCCTGACCAAGACCATTCCCGGCAGCGTCGACGTACCCTGTTCGGCCGTGTCCGCGTCGGGTCCGGCGATGCTGTGGGACCCCTCCCCGCGGGCTACGACCAAGTGAAGGTCTACGACGGCTCCATGACCGAGTGGCTGTCCGACCCCCAGGCCCCGGTCGGGCACCGCGTCGTCGCCGGCTGAGACGTCGGAGAACAACGCCCGGCCCGGCACCCCCGTAGAAGAAAAGCCCTGACGACCTGGTGGATGGCCGCTGCCGCGGCGACGCGAGTAGTAGCGAACCAGGACGCCGACAGTGCTGTGAGTGGAGGAGTGAAAGGTGTCAGCCTTGGACGGACAGCTGGTCGATCGAGCCGCGATAAACGATCGCATCGTTTCGCTGGCATACGCGCAAGACGACCGAAGGTGGGATCTGCTCCACCGGATCTTCACCTCCAGGCTGACCCTCGACCTGTCCAGCCACCTCGGAGGCCCGCCACAGGAGGTGTCCGTCGAAGAGCTGGCCGAAGGGATGAGGCGCGCGCTGGCAGGGTTCGATGTGACCAACCACGCCACGTCGAACATTCAGATCGAAATCGACGGCACCCGAGCACGATGCCGGACATATGTGCACGCGTACCACTACCTGGACGACGCGCCGAGCGCGGTGAAGTTCTGTTCCATGCGTGGCGAGTGGATTCAGAACCTGGAGCGAATCGACGATCAATGGCGCATCAGGACATGGGCCGTCAGGCGCAATGGACCGGTCGACGGCGACGAGCGTCTCTACCGGATCGCCGCCTCCCGGGTTCCTGCCTGACAGCGCGGACGAGCGGTCGGAGGCCGGAGACGGCCGGACGGATCAGGCGTGGTGAGAGCGAGGGCCGCCACGGACAGGAGTCCGCGAGCGGCCTCGCCGGGCAGGGTGTTCAGCGGTCCCGCTGTCGAACGAACTGATTCCATGCCACAGTTGTCATCAGCTGACGCGGCCGATGGGGGAAGGCGCCGGGCCCTCGGGGAGATGACATGGGTTCAGAAGCACTCTCGTCCGGTGGATGCCGAGTACGTGATCTGGTCCGCGAGGTGATCGCCGACCTGGCACCGGACGAACTGCCCCTCCTGGACGGGCTGTTCAACCTCGACGACGCCACAGCCATCCGGCGTCTGACCGGTCGCGGACAGCGGCGGGAGCCACTGGGATTCGGCATGGGCGAGATCGCGGTGCTGATCACACCGGTGGTCTGGCTGACGCTGGACCAGGCGGCCAGACGCATCGCGGACGCCGCCCTGGACAGTGCGTCGAGGGAATCGACCGCTCTGCTGCGCCGGCTGTTCCGGCGACGCCAGGCGCCCGTCACGATGCCACCGCTGACCCGCGAACAGCTCGTCGAGGTACGGCGGCTGGTGCTGGAGACCGCCGAACGGCGCGGCCTCCCCGCCGAGCGCGCTTCGGAGGTCGCGGACGGGGTCGTGGCCGGGCTGGCGCTGGCCGAGCCGGATACCTCCGACGACGGCGGGCCGGACACCCCCGCCGTATCCGGCACTCCCCAAGAGAACTAGGCCGGCCCCACTATGGGCACGCCCGCCCCTCGGCCCCCGATCGACGAACGGGCGATGGGCGCCGGTACGACCGTGCGTTTCGCGATGCTGCTGGTCCTGCTGCTGGCCGCCAGCGGAGCCATGATGCTGCCCGTCGTCCTCGCTCTGCACCGCAGGGACCAAGTGGGCTGCCAACTCGCGGCGGGGATCGACCCGGACCGGGCCGGGACCCTTGCCTCAGCGGTCAACGCCCTCAGCCAGGCCGTCCCTTACGAGGCGTGCATGGCCAAGTACGCACCACCGCCCGCGCAGTGGCAGATCTACGGCTGGCCGGTCCTCCTGTCCGTCGCGGCCGCCCTGCTGTTTCTCCTTCTGCCTGCCTGGAAAGCCCGGCGAAGGCGGGCCGTTCCGCTCGAATCAGTGGACGAGGACGGAGCGATTCGCCTCCTGCTGGCGGACCTGGCGCAGACCGCCGGCCTGTCCCGGCTGCCGCGGATGGTCGTCGACCGGGCCGCGGTCTCCACCGGCGCCGTGGTCTTCGGCCGCAATCGCCGGCCGACCGTGTGCCTGTACGGCGGCCTGCTCGCCTGCCGGCACAGTGACCCCCAGCGTTTCCGGGCGGTGCTGCTGCACGAGTTCGCCCACATCGCCAACCGGGACGTCACCGTCACCTATAGCACCGTCGCCCTGTGGCGGGTGTTCCTCGCCCTGGTACTCGTGCCCTATCTGATCTGGGAGAGCACTCAGGTCTACGGCATCTTCACGTGGTGGAGTTGGTCCACCGACGCACCGGTGCTCACCCGGGGACTGCTGTTCCCCGGCCTCCTGGTCGCGCTGGTCTACCTCGCGCGGTCGGACGTGCTGCGCAGCCGGGAGGTCTACGCCGACCTGGCAGCGGTGCGCTGGGGTGCGAACCCCCACGGATGGGACGTCACCACTCGGACCCCGGCAGGCGGCAGGTTCCGGCGCGCGCTCGGCTCGCTGCGGGAGCTTTGGGGCACGCATCCGCGCTGGGAGGAGCGCCGTGACGCCTTGGTGGATCCGGCGCCGCTGTTCGGGGCCCGTGCCCTGCCGATGTTCCTGACCGGAGCAGCGGCGGCGACGATCAGCGTTCACCTGCTGACCTATCTGTCGACGTACAGCCTCTACAGCCTGTGGCGGGTCCAACTGGTGTCGCTGGCCCCCGCCGCGCTGGTCGCCGGGGTGATCGGGACGGCGCTCTGGCGGACGGTGGCGTACGCGGTCCTGACGGGGAGGCCGGTGCCCTCGGGGGTGCGCACGGGACTGTGGCTGGGCGCCGGGCTCGGCACCGGGGGGCTGTTCACCGGATACGGCATGGGCGGCTCCGAATGGCTTCCGCAGCGGCCCGCGGTGCTGATCCTGGTCGTGGTCGCCGGGGTCGCGTTCGCCTGGTGGGTCACCCAGTGCGCCCACCTGTGGGCCAGTACCTGGCGCGGGCGCTCGCTTCGTCCGCCGCTGCTGATCGGTCTGGTGTCCGCCACGCTGGTGCTGTCCGCGTGGTTCGCCTGGTGGACCATGGACGGGTGGTCATGGGCGGCCGGGGCGTCCTACAGCGGCAGTGCTACGCGTCAGAGCGTCCTTCAGGTGTTCCCCGGCTCCGGCGAGGCGCGCCCCGCCGGGATCTCCACCGATGCCGACGGGGCGCGTTCGGCCGTGGTCTCGGCCGTCGCCGCCGTATTGCCGGTGGTGAACGGATTCGTCGCCTCACCGCTGATTCCCGCCGCGATGGCGGCGCTGTGGGTGGTACCGCTGGCGGCCTGGGCGATCGGCCGGGTCACGGGCACTCCGCGCTGGGTGACCGGCACCCTGCCCGGCGGTGGCGACCGGTGGACTCCGGCCGGGGAGCCGGTGCCGCCGCTGCACCGGGCTCTGCGGCCGGGGCTGCTGGGCGGGGCGGTGTGCTGGCTCGCCCTCGCGGGTGTGCAGGCCTACCTGCACACCTCACAGCCCGGTCCACAGCAGCGCGGTGGTGTGTACGAGGTCCGCTATCTGGTGTGGATGTTCGTGGCCCTGGTGGGGTCGACGGCGGTGGCGGCGGTCGTCGCGGGGGTGCGGACCGGCCGAGGGCGCCGGCTGGTCGGCACACTGATCGCGGCGGAGTCGGCGGCTCTGCTGGGACTCGCGGGGATGGTCGTGCTCGTCTCCTCGGACGGCTGCGTCCGGCCGCTGAACACCCTGGAGAGCAGTTGTTCCTGGCACCCTGCCTGGCAGTTGCTGCAGTGGACGCTGCCGCGTCTGATCAACAGCACCCTCGTACTCGCCGCGGTCGTCGCTCTCCTGGTGGCGGCGGCCGGATCGCTCGGCCGACGCGTATGGCCGGGGCGGACGCGACCGACGGGCATGGTGGGTGTGGAACCGCCCCGGCCCGGTGGGCGAACGGTCGGTGCCCGGGGCTTCCGCGTGCGCCTGGCGGTGGGCGTGTTGTCCGCGGCGGCGCTGGGGATCGGCGTGGTGGAGCCGGTCTACCTGGCGAGGTTCCACACCATGGTCCCCGACGCCGCCACCAGCCAGTGGCTGACCCGACAGTGGTCGGACGTACCCGCCGTGCCGGTGTCCGCCGACACCAGGGCACAGCAGGTCCACGCCTGGCACCGCCTCGGCGGCCGCTACCTGCTGGAGCATGCCGCGGCCGACTTCGAGCACATCGGCGCTGTGCTGCGCTCGGCCGTGGACACCAAGAACACCAATCTGACCTATCTGGCCCGGGTCCGGCCCACTTGCGCCGACTTCGGCAGAATCGCCGGCTGGGTGAACGGCGCCTATTTCCGGGTACCCGACCCCGAGGCCCAGTCGTCCTGGCACGCTCTCGGTACTCAGGCGCAGAAGGGCAGCCAGGACTGCGAACGCGCCCTGGAGCGGCAGGACAACGATCTCTTCGTCACCGCGATAGGTGACCTGATCGCCGCCGGAAACAGCGCCGCGGCGGTCACGAACAGGGTCAAAACGGTGCTGCGCGAGGCGGGTTACGGCGGCTATTGAGGCCGCGGTGTCTTCGTACCATGCCCCGGAACCGTGCTCGGCGGGGGCCGGAACGACGAACCGACGCCGGGGGCTACACCGCCACAGGTTCCTGCTCCGGTTTGACCTCGGCCTTGGCCTTCGCGGGGCTCACCGCCGGGGCGGTCTCCACGGTCTCCCCTGCCCCGTCAGGCTCCTCGGCACCACTCGTGCCGCCCTCTACGAGGCTGAGGAAGCCGCGGATCGACTCGATCGACAGCCCGAGCTCCTCGGAAGCGCCCTGCTCGCTCCCGAAGACCTCGACCGCTTCCGCCACGGCCTCGGCCAGCTCCGCTTCGGCCTTCCGCAGCTTGGCCTCGGCCTTGTCGATGGTGTCGACGACCGCCAGCTGGCGCCGCTGCTTCTCCTGGAGTCTCTGCTTGCGGGACGGACTCTTCTCGGGGGTCTGCGAAGTCATAACCAAGATCATAAACCGACCGTCGGCCCTGCCGGAAATCCTCAACTTACGTTCGACGAAAGGGTGTTCTCACCGATACGGCGAGCCGGCGCGGCTCGCGGCCGACGCGCGGCGCTCCGTATCCGCGGCCCTGCCCCTGCCCCTGCCCCTGTCCCTCGCCCTGCCCCTCGCCCTGGCTTGCCGGAGTCGCTCCGCCGGATCTTCTCCGACCTGGCGGAGGTCGAACTGCGCCGTATGCACGACGAGTCGCCCGAGTCCCCCTCCTTCGGCGAGTCCTTCCTCTGGACAGCCCTGTTCCGCCGCATCGCCCGGCCGTAGCCGACGTGGTGCGGACTTCCCTGAGCCGGAGCCGGAGCCGGAACCACGGCTCGCTGGTGGCACCGGCACTTCCTACTGGTCGCGCCGGTGCACGCTGGTGACGGCGAGTACGGCCGCGGCGAGTACCCATACCGCGTAGACGGTCCACGCTCCGGAGGCCGTCCACGGGAAGGCGGTCTGCGGGTGGTTGACCTCCGAGAGCCGTATCCACGCCTGGAAGGGCATGGCGTGATCGGCCACCGCCGACCAGTGGCGGCCGTCGGTGAGGGCCAGGGGCAGCAGGACAAGCACCGCGACGGTGGCGGTCATCGTGCCCGCTGTCTGCCGGATGACGGCGCCGAGCGCCAGACCGGCGAGCGCGCACACCGGCGAGAGGAGGGCGGACGCGACGACGAGGGTCAGGGCGCCCGGGTCACCGATCGAGGCACCCACCCCCCGGCCGTCGAGAATCGCCTGGGTCAGAACGAACGAGGCTCCCGCGACGAAGAAGCCGAAGGCGGTCGTGACCACCGCGACGACGACCGCCTTGGCCGCCATCACCGAACGGCGGGCGGGAACGGCCGCGAAGGTCGTACGGATCGTGCCCGTGCTGTACTCGCCGATGACGGCGAGCGCGCCGATCGCGCCGAGGGCGAGCACCATCACCATGGCGGCGTTCACGGTGAAGGCGTGCTGGAGCGCGACCCCCTCCCGGATGAAGGCGGCCCGGTCCGCCGCGGCGCGCGTGCCCCAGTAGTTGTACGTGTCATAGGCGGTTCCCGCGTTGAAGGCGATGACGGCCAGGGCGGTCGCCCCGTACGCGACGAAGGTCGAGCGCAGCGACCGGAGTTTGATCCACTCGGCCACGACCAGATCATGGAAGCGCGCGCGGGGTTCGGCGGCACCGGGCGCGCCGACAGGCGCGTACGACGCCGAAGCGGACACAGAAGCGGGCACCGAGTCGGACATGGGCGTGGGCGTGGAACTGGTCGCGCTCATCGGGATTCTCCTGCGAGGTACTGGACACTGTCGGCCGTGAGCTCCATGAACGCCTCTTCCAGGGAGGCGGACCCGGTGTGGAGGTGGTGCAGCGGGATGCGGTGCTCCAGGGCGATCCCACCGATACGGACCGCTTCCATACCGGTGACGGTGAGCAACTCGCCTTCCGCGTGTACGGTCGCGCCCCGCGCCGTCAGCAGGTCGCTCAGGACGGAGGCGGCGGCTGTGCCCACCGTGACGCTCCGCCGGGTTCCGCGGGCCGAGAACTCGGTAAGGCTCTCCGCGGCGATCAGTTCGCCCCGGCCGATGACGATCAGCTGGTCGGCGGTGTGCTCCATCTCGGACATCAGATGGCTGGAGACGAAGACGGTGCGGCCCTCGGCCGCGAGCCGCCCAAACAGGTCACGCACCCACTTCACGCCCTCCGGGTCGAGGCCGTTGAGCGGTTCGTCGAAGAGCAGCACCGGAGGATCGCCGAGCAGAGCTCCCGCGATACCGAGCCGCTGTTTCATGCCGAGGGAGAATCCGCCGATGCGGCGCCGGGCGACCTCGACGAGGCCGACCTCCTCCAGCACCTGCTCCACCCGGCGCCGCGGGATGCGGTTGCCGCGGGCCAGGGCGGACAGCTGCGCCACCGCGCTGCGCCCGCCGTGCATATCGTGCGCGTCGAGCAGTGAGCCGACATGACGCAGACCGCGGGGGCGGTCACGGAAGGGCCGGCCGCCGACGGTGACCGTGCCACCGGTGGGCTCGTGCAGGCCGAGGATCATCCGCAGGGTGGTGCTCTTGCCGGCGCCGTTCGGTCCGAGGAAACCCGTCACCCGGCCGGGGCGCACGGTGAAGGTCAGATCGTTGACGGCTGTCGTGCGGCCGTATCGCTTCGTGAGTTCGTTGACTTCGATCACGGGAACAACGGTGCCGGTGGGCAGCCGTGTTCGTCGTCCGTCTCCCGCTGACAATCGAACGGCGTGGATGTCGACCCCGGTTGTACGACCACGGGCCGATGACCGCCCGCCCGCCCGCCGTTTACGATCACGCCATGTCCGCCTCACCGCCTCTGCCGCTGCTCAAGCGCATACCGCCGGGCCTGTGGACGGCGCTGGTGTGGTTCGCGGCGGCCGTGCAGCCCATCGTCGAGTACGTCGTGCTGCCGTCCGGGCCCGGGTACTCGCTCAGCTATCCCCGGGACGGACTGCACTCGTTCGCGGCCCGGACGCTGCTTGTCCTCACCTTCGCGCTCGTCCTGGCCGGCAGCGCCCTGCTACGACGCAGGGCGTCGGTGGCGTACGGACTGGTCCTCCTCGGGACGGTCCTCTCCACGGCGGCGTGGCGTCAGGACGAGATCCCGCCGCTGCAGTTCCTGGGAGCGGATGCCGTCCTCGGCTACGTCGCGGCCACCCGGCCCCGGAGCACCTCGCTCCTCGCCGCCGCCGGGGCGATCGCCGTGCCGGCCGGTTACCTCGTCCTGCGGACGCTCACGGGCGGCGATTCCGGCACCTCCTCCGAGCCGTACGTGGCCCTGACCGTGATCATCGCCTGGCTTGCCGGCCATTCGGTGTTCCAGGCCCGCGCCCACACGGAAGAGCTGCACGCCCGCGCCGCCGCCCAGGCCGTCACCGCCGAACGGCTGCGCATCGCACGGGAGATGCACGACACGGTCGCCCACAGCATCGGCATCATCGCCCTCCAGGCGGGCGCCGCCGCCCGGGTCGTCGACACCCAGCCGGCCAGGGCCCGCGAGGCGATGCTCACCGTGGAGAAGGCCGGGCGCGAGACGCTGTCCGGACTCCGGCGGATGCTCGGCGCGCTGCGCCAGGCCGACCAGGAACAGGGGCGTGAGGCCCGAGACCAGGAACGTACCCGCCAAGACCCGGGACGCGCGCAAGCGCCTCCGCACCCGGCCGCCGGACTGGCGGACATGGCACGCCTCGCCGGCACGACCACGGCCGCCGGTGTCCGCGTGGACCTGCGATGGCGGGGCAGGGGCCACCCGCTGCCGGCGGACATCGACCTCGCGGCGTTCCGGATCGTCCAGGAGTCGGTGACCAATGTCGTACGGCACTCGGGGGCCACGTCCTGCCGGGTGCGCCTCGATCATCTCGACGACGCGCTCGCCATCGAGGTCTCGGACCGTGGCAGGGGCGGCGACGCCGGTACGGACACCGGGTACGGCCTCGTCGGCATGCGCGAGCGGGTCGCTCTGCTGCACGGCGACTTCACCGCCGGGCCGCGGCAGGGCGGCGGGTTCCTGGTCGCGGCCCGGCTGCCGGTACCGCGATCCGCGTGGGCCGAAACGGAGCCGAGGGCCGAGGCCGTATGACCATCCGCGTCCTGCTCGCCGACGACCAGCCCCTGGTCCGCGCCGCCCTCCAGATGGTCATCACCGACACCGTGGACATCGAGGTCGTGGGTGAGGCGTCGAACGGCGCCGAAGCCGTCGCCCTGACCGGGGAACTCGCCCCCGGGATCGTCGTGATGGACATCCGGATGCCCGGCATGGACGGCATCGAGGCCACCCGGCTGATCACCGCGGGCACCGGCTCCGCACACGTCATCATCCTGACGACCTTCGACGACGACGATGAGGTCTACGGGGCGCTTCGCGCCGGCGCGTCCGGATTCCTCGTCAAGGACATGGCCCTGGACGAGATCCTCGCCGCGATACGTACCGTCGCCGCCGGAGACGCCCTGATCGCACCGAGCGTCACCCGCCGCCTCATCAAGGAGTTCGTCGGCCGCCCGGCGGCCACGTCACCGCGAAGGGCGGAACTCGGCGGCATCACCGACAGGGAACGCGAAGTACTGACACTGGTCGGCGGCGGCCTGTCGAACACCGAGATCGCCGAACGGCTCTGCATCAGCGTCGCCACCGCCAAGACGTATCTCACCCGCCTGCTCGCCAAGCTCGACGCCCGCGACCGGGTGCAGCTCGTGATCCTGGCCTACGAGACGGGCCTCGTGACACCGTCGTCCTGAGCGGACAGATGCGAACGTCCCCGCCAGGCCAGGCGGAACGGGCAGCGACGGGCAGGAAACGGGCAGGAATCGGCGTCCGGTTGCCCGCGGGCCCCGACCGGAAAACGACGGCCTTGCAATGCCACTCGACTCGCCGTGTGTATGGCAAAGATCCCAACAAATTCAGATCAACGAACAGCGGCCATTTCGGGCAGCCCCGGGCCGCCTCTCCGCGAACCCTCACCGGAGCATGGCCTGTTCGGAGATGTGGCACCCAAGCGGAACGTCCGATTCGGTCATCGGCGGCGCCCGGCCCGTCCTTCGGCGTTTTTCGATCGTCAGTAAGAGGAAGTTCTCAGCAACTTGGCGTGCACTCACCTCGCGTTGGCGTGATGTCTGGCATGGAACGTCGAGAACGAGCCAAGTTTCATAGCTGATGCATCCGACCTGTCGGTCCGCGCCCTCTTACCTACGAGTAGGGAGCGACCATCGCTAGGTACGCAGAGTTGGCCTCGGGGGAGGCACTCCACACACCCGCTCCCCCGGTCGCATCAGAAAGGCAATGGGCGACAATTGCAGATCAATCTTCTGGGACCGATGGAAGTAATCGATGACGGGGTTCAGGTCCGGATACCGGGAGAGAAGTTACGCTCTATCCTAGCGGCGCTGTCATTGTCGGTGGGGCGCTCCGTTTCGCGGAGCGAGCTCATTGACGAGCTATGGGGCGAAGAGCCACCGAACAGCGCGGAGAATTCACTGCACGGCCATATCGCCCGGCTGCGCCGGGTACTGGTCGCACACGGCGGGAAGGCAGCTCTGCGCAATGTTATCCAGACCTCACCGACCGGATACGTCCTGGAACTGACCGAGGAGGATGTCGATGCTTCCCGGCTCCTCCATCTGGTGGCCCGCGCCGAAGCGGCGAGCGCGCACAACAATCCCAAAGGCGCCGTCGACCTGCTGACCGAGGCGGTATCGTTATGGCGAGGCCCGGCATTGATCGACGCCGGGAACGGAATGATCTGTCAAGTGGCGTACACCCAGCTGGAAGAGGTCAGACTGGGAGCGTACGAAAGGCTTTTCGACATCCGGCTCCGGCTGGACCAGCCCCGGGCCGTCATCCCCGGGCTGGAGCAGCTGCACGCCAGGTACCCGCTGCACGAGCGGTTCTGCGAACAGCTCATCACCGCCCTCTACCTGTCCGGACGGCAGGCCGACGCACTCAACACCTACCACCGCACCCGCGAGTACCTGTCGCAGCATCTGGGACTTCAGCCCGGACACGGACTGAGAGACAGGTTCCAGGACATCCTCCGGCAATCTCCCCACCTGTCCATATCGGGGGCCGGCGAAGAGGTCATACGGATTTCGTGACCCGAAGGATCTGCCAGATGGCACCCAGCCTGGCCCGCCCGTGGAAGGCCAGATACTCGGGAAGCACCAGCTGGGGGCCCCACTTCTCCTTGTAGGCGAGCTGGCTGGCCGCGGGATAGACCTTGTCTCCGTGGTCGGCCAGCAGCCGCATAATCCTGCGGGTGGCCCCGCTGGCTTCGGGCGGATCGTGCTCGGCGGACAGCCCGGTGAACGGTGTGAAGCCGAAGTGCAGCCATTCCGCGCCCTCCTGACGGAACGTCTCCAGCGCGGTGAGGTTGATCGCCTCCATCACACCGGGAGGCGCGTCGGGGAGCCGACGGCTCAGGTCGTGCAACCACCCGGGACGCGATCCGTACGCGGGTGAGTACGAGATGTAGGCGATGGGCACTCCGTCGAGCCGGCCGAGCATCAGCCGCCGCGCGTGCTGTACGGGCCCGCCCAACTCGCCGACCAGGAACTCGATCTCCTTGACATGACGGCCCTTGCTCCGCAGCCAGGCGCCGTCGATGCCGGCTATTTCCGCCGCGCACTCCTCGTGGGAGACCTCCGTCACCTCCAGGCCGCTGCGCCGGGCCCGCGAGATCTTGTTGCGGAGTTTCATGAACCGCGTTCCGCGCAGGGCGAAGTCGGGCAGGTGCACCGAGTAGGACGAGCCGACCTGATTGACCGTGAAACCGCACCGGGCGTACAGCTCGACGTCCGACGCGAGGACCTGTATGGCGACGACCTTGCGACGCCGCCGGCGCGCGTGCGCGAGGAAGGCCCGCAGCAGCGCCTCCTGCTGTTCCGGCGGAGCGTTGACGCCGCCGAACTGGATCAGATATGAGCCCGCCTCGCGATAGGCGACGACTCCGTCCGCCGACGGGTCGGTGAAGTACGCGTTACCGGAGTTAAGCGCGAGGAAGGCGCTGGGGTTATCGCCATCTTTACGGAGCATTTCCAGCACTCCGAGCACTTCTTCGTCGGATACCTCTCCGCTGCGCGTCGTCATCTCACTCCCGTTGCCTGATGCGTCGAGTTACCGGGCCGGGTGCCCGGGGACATGCTCCTCAGACTCTCTTCCATTTCCCTGAAACGGCCGTCTCAGCGCCGTCTCAGCGCCGTCTCCGTGGATTTTCAGGGGCGCATGTGAAGGTCATAACCACCACTTGGAACTGCGAACATTCCCGTCAGCTGATGGGAAATGGAGAGCGGAGGGGCTGCGTGAGCAGCGATATCGCGACGCCTTCGGCGTCAGGAAAAGAAGATTCCGGAGCGTCTCGGCCGGAAGTCCCCACCTACCTTTCCCTCATCGATGGAAAGGCCGTTCCGAGCGGGACCTGGGTGTACGTGGTCGACTCGGACGCCCTGCTGGACGATGCCTTTTCCACGCTCACCATGAAGCGGAAGCTGGAGAGCGGCCGCATTCCCGCCGAGAACCTGCCGGCCACCATTGTCGGCCGGGTGGCGCGGGCCGACCGCCAGACCACGGATCTGGCGATCGAAGCCGCGGCAGCGGCAGCGACGCCCTGGGCGGCGTTCCCCCCGGAGACCCGGATCGAGCAGTTCGGCACCCTGCTCTACCGCAGGCTCGCCGAGCAGGCCGAGCGGATCACCGAAGTACTCGTCCAGGAGGGGCACCCGCTGGCGCTGGCCCGCTGGCAGGTGTCCGGGGCCCTGGAGGTGTTCGGGCCCGAGTCGCTCGGCTTCTACCGGAGCCAGATGCTCCAGGAGTACCAGCACGGGGAGCGGCGGATCTCGGTGCGCCGCCGCCCCGACGGTGTGGTCTGCCTCAACCCCCCGCAGAACGCCCCGCTCTCCAGCGCGCTGCTCGGCGTGACCGCGATCATGGCCGGCAACTCCTTGGTCGTACGGGCGCCGCGCAGCGCCCCGCTGGGCGTCATGTACGTACTGCAGGAGGTGGTGGCGCCGGTGCTGGCGGAGCTGGGTGCTCCCTCCGGCACCCTCGGCGTGGTGTGCGGCGACCCGGCTCCGATGCTGGACGCCTGGCTGGAGAGCCCGCTCGTCGACGACATCATGTACTTCGGCAGCAGCGAGAACGGGATGCGCTTCCAGGAGCGCTGCATCGCGGCGGGCAAGAAGCCGATCCTCGAACTGGCCGGCAACGACGTGGTGCTGGTGTGGAAGGACGCCGACCTGGACCTGGCGGCCGAGGCCATCACGGAGAGCTTCTACGGCTCCGGCCAGCTGTGCATGATCCCCAACCAGGTGGTGGTCCACCCGGACGTCTCCGACGAACTGGTCGCCCTGCTCGCCGAGAAGGCCGCGCGGATCAGGCCCGGCCGGTCGTCGGAGGAGGGCGTTCTGCTCACTCCGGTGCTGCGCAACGAGAAGTTCTTCTCGTGCCTGCGTGACGCCCTCGATCGGGGTGCGGAGCTGGTGTGCGGCGGACACGCGATCCAGGAGGACGGAACCCGTGACACAGCCGGGATCTTCCTTGAGCCCACGGTGGTGATGGTTCGAGGTCTGGAGGAGGCCCGGGAGGTCCAGGCGGTCCGCGAGGAGACGTTCTTCCCGCTGCTGCCGGTGATCGTGGCCGAGCCCGCCCCCGACGATGTCCTGCTGGAGCGGTTCGTCGACTTCGTCAACAGCAACGCCTATGGGCTGCGGAACTCGGCGTGGGCACGGGATCCCGAGGTGGTCGACCGGATCGTGACCCGGATCACCCAGGGCGGGCTGCTCAAGGTGAACGACTCCCACATCGGGTTCCTGCCCTATCTGCCGACCCACGGCGGGACCGGGCTCACCGGGGGCGTGTTCGGCGAGGCCAACTACCCGATCCTGCGCACCTCTCACATCCAGGGCGTGAGCGTCTCCACCGGCGCGCGCCCCTCCGAAGCGGTGTTCGGCGCCTGGAAGGCCCTCAAGGCCGCCTCCGACCGCTGACCGCGTCCCGTACCAGGCCCGACGGGGCGTACGGGACCTCCCGCACGCCCCGAAGCCCGAAGCCTCGAAGCCATCACGACAGAACGACAGAACAGAGGGGGATCCATGCGCTCGTTGGAAGCCGCACGCGAGACGTGCGAATCATTCCTGCCCGGCCTGCTCGATCTGCTCTCCGGCACTCCGCTGGAGGAGCTGGAAGCACCGAAGAACCCCGCACTCGACCACTTCCGCGCGGCCGGCGGCCCCGGTCTCGTGATCCCCAAGACCTACGGCGGGGCGGGAGCCGATCCGCTCCAGGCCCTCGCCGTGGTACGGGCCCTGGCCTCCCGGGCGCCGTCCCTGGCGATCGCCACCACGATGCACCACTTCTCGGTGGCGACCCTGTTCACCCTGGCCGACTCCATCCAGAGCAGCGGCATGGAGTGGGCGCTGCTCGAAGGGATCGCGGAGCAGCGACTGCTGGTCGCCTCGGGCTTCGCGGAAGGCCGGCCGGGACGGGGCATCCTCTCGCCGATGATGTCGGCGTCGAAGGCGGACGGCGGCTATGTGATCAACGGCTCCAAGAAGCCGTGCAGCCTGTCGCACTCGATGGACCTGCTCACCGCCAGCGTGGCGCTGCCGACCGACAGCGGCGAGCCGAGGATGGCGGTGCTGCTGATTCCCCGGGAGACCGAGGGCGTCAGCGTCCATCCGTTCTGGGGAAGCCGGACTCTCGCGGGCGCGGAGAGCGACGAGGTGCGGCTCACGGACGTCTTCGTCGACGAGCAGCTGCTGATGCGCACCGAGCCGGAGGGCGACGCCGGGAACCTGGACGACCTCCAGACCGTCGGCCTGATCTGGTTCGAACTGCTCATCTCCGCCTGCTATCTCGGCATCGTCAGCGGACTGGTCGAGCGGGTCGTCGACGGCGGCCGGGGCAGTGACTCCGACCGCGCCCGGGTGCTCACCCGGCTGGAGACGGCCGCCCTGCTGCTGGAGGGCACCGCCCGGATGATCAAGGACGGCGAAACCGGCAACGCGGCGCTGGCCCGCACGCTCGTCGCCCGGTACGCCGCCCAGGACGCGCTGGGCGACGCGCTGAACCAGGCCGTCGAACTGCTCGGCGGCACGGCCTTCATGTCCTCTTCCGACGTGGCCTACCTGGCCGGCGCCGCGCACGGTCTGTCGTTCCACCCGCCGTCGCGGTCGAGCTTCACCGGTCCGTATCTCGACCACGTCGCAGGCCACCCGCTGCGCCTGACCTGATGAGAGGGACATCCATGTCATCGACGACACCGACATCCGTTCTTCCGCCGACCGTGCCCCCGGCCGTCCCCGCCACCACGCCCGCCACCCTCGGGCGTGAGGAGCTGGGCAAGCTGTACCGGGCCCGCCTGAGCAAGGGCCGGGCGACCCTCGGGGAACTGTTCGGCGGGCACATCGAGGTGGCCTCGGAAGGCGCCTGGGTCACCACCTCGACGGGCGAGCGCTTCCTGAACTGCGGTGGATACGGCGTCTTCCTGATGGGCGCCCGGCATCCCACCGTCATCCGGCATGTCGCCGAGCAGCTGGCCACCCACCCGGTCGCCACCCGCCTCTTCCTCGAACCGCAGGTCGCCCTGGCCGCCGACGCCCTGGTGTCGGTGGCGCCGCGCGGACTGGAGCGGGTGCACTTCGCCGGCTCGGGGGCGGAGGCCGCGGAGACGGCCATCAAGCTGGCCCGCACCCGTGGCCACCACCGGCTGGTCGCCATGGAGAACGGCTATCACGGCAAGACCATGGGCGCGCTCAGCCTCACCGGCAAGAGCGTCTTCCAGGACCCGTTCCGGCCGCTGCTCCCCCAGACCAGCCATGTCCCGTACGGTGACGCCGCCGCCCTCGAACCCCTGCTGGCGGCGGCCCCCGGCGAAGTGTGTGTGTTCGTCGAGCCGGTGCAGGGCGAGGCCGGAGTGGTGATCCCGCCGGCGGGCTATCTGCGCGCGGTGCGGGAACTGTGCGACCGGTACGGGGCCTTCCTCGTCCTGGACGAGATCCAGACCGGTCTGGGCCGGCTCGGTTCCTGGTGGGGCGCCGACCGGGAGGACATCAGCCCCGATGTACTGCTCGTCGGCAAGGGGCTCAGCGGCGGCGTCGTACCGGTGTCGGCCGTGGTCGCCACCCGGGAGGCGTTCAGGGCCTTCGACCGGGACCCGTATCTGCACACGTCCACGTTCTCCGGGGCGCCGCTGGCGATGGCCGCCGTACGCGGGGCGCTCACGGCGATGCACGAGGACGACCTCGTGACCCGCTCCCGCGAGCTCGGCGCCGAGATCCTCCCGGAACTGGACCGTATCGTCCGGTCGCACTACGGCGACGCCGTGCGCGAGGTACGGGGCCAAGGGCTGCTGCTGGGGATCGAGTTCGCCGAGCCGGGACCGGCGGGCGATCTGCTGATCGAGCTGATCATGAACGGCGTCATCGCCAATCACTCCCTCAACTCGCATCTCGTCCTGCGCTTCACCCCGCCGGCGGTACTGACCAGAAGCGACCTGGACTTCTTCTACGAGGCGGTCGACCGCGCGTGCCGCGCGCAGGGCGCCCGGTACGCACCCACAGCAGAAGGTGACAAAATCCATGCGTAGCGTGCAAGTGAAGGTCAGCGTTCATGACGTCGACGCGGCGGTGGCGTTCGATCGCGTCAGCGCGTTCAACCGGTACTCCGAATTCACCGATGTCATCCGCTCAGTGACGTCCCGTCAGGAGTCCGGCGAGCAGGAGGTCAGCGACTGGGAGGTCTACTTCCGCAACGGCATCCTGTGCTGGACCGAGTCCGACCGCTTCGACCGGGACGGCCTGACCATCACCTTCGAGCAGATCGACGGTGACTTCGCCGAGTTCACCGGTGTCTGGCGGCTCGTCGCGGACGGCAAGGACTGCGTGGTCGACTTCAGCGCCGAGTTCGACTTCGGTATCCCCAGCCTCGCGGGCATTCTGGACCCGGTCGCCGAACGGGTCTTCAAGGAGACCATCGCCCGTGTCGTCATCAGCCTCTTCGACGGCAACGCCTCGGTGATCGGCGACGAGGCGGTCGCCCGCGCCGTCGCCGAGGTGACGGACGCGCCCGTCACCGCCGCGTCGGGATCGCGCTGATGGACGGCAAGAACCTCTTCGAGACGCCTACCACCTACCGGCTGATCCGGCTGGAGTACGGGCTCGGCCTGGTGATCGCCGCGGCCTTCTTCTTCACCCATCTCGACGAGGTCAGATGGCTCCCGGCGATCGGTCTGTTCGTCTATATCGACCTCATCGGATACATCCCGGGGGCGATCGCCTACCACCGCAGCGCGTCCAAGCGGATACACCGGGCGTACTACGTGCTCTACAACGTGATGCACAGCCTGGTCACCCAGACGCTCGTGGTGCTCGCGTGGATCTGGCTGTGGGGCCCCGAGTGGGCGCTGCTGGTCATCCCCATCCATCTGTTCGGCGACCGCGCGCTGTTCGGCAATTTCCTCAAGCCCTTCGCGCTGGACTTCGAACCGGTGGCCCATCCCGCCTACTCCCGCTTCACCGACCAGTTCGACGCCGCGCCGGCCGCGCACCCCGGACCGGCCGACGGTGCCGCCGGTGTGGCCACCGCCGCCCGGCAGCCGCAAAGCAGCTGACACACCCGCCGGCCCCGGCTGCCGGCACACCTACGAACGCCTACGCTCCCGAAGGGAAACCCTCATGGAAGACGTCTACCCGCGCCTGCTGGAACTGCTCACCAGCACCTTCGGCCTGGACCCCGAGAGCATCGCACCGACCAGCACGCTCAGCGCCCTCGAACTCGACTCCCTCGCTCTCGTGGAGCTCTCCGTCGCCGCCCAGGAGGAGTTCGACGTACCTCTTGAGGACAGCGAGCTGGGCCCCGAGTCGACCGTCGGTCAGGCCGCCGAGATGATCTCCGGCAAGTTGGCCACCGTCTGATGGCCCGTCCACCGACGACCGTCCCGGCACAGGCCCCGTTCGACGCCGCGATCACCGGAGTCGGCATGGTCACCGCCGCCGGGGTCGGGGTGGAGCGGAGCTGGGAGCGGATCCGTGCCGGGGCCGGTACGGCGGCGACCGAGGTACCGGCGCTCGCCGGCATACCCGCCGACTTCGCGTGCGCCGTCACCGATTTCGACCCCAGCGGGCTCATCGAACGCAAGCAGATGTGGCGGCTGGACCGCAGCAGCCAGCTCGCGCTGGTCGCCGCGCACGAGGCGGTCACCGACTCCGGCCTCGACCGGGACTCCTGGGACGCCACCAGGGTCGGTGTCGTCCTCGGCAACGGCATCGGCGGCGCCGCCACCTGGGAGAAACAGCACAAGGTGCTGCTGGAACGCGGACCGCGCAAGGTCTCCCCGCTGCTCGTCCCCATGCTGTCGCCCAACATGTGCGCCGGATACGTGTCGATGATGTTCGGCGCCCGGGGACCCAGCCTGGTGACGGCGACGGCCTGCGCCTCCGGGACCACGGCGGTGGGCACGGCACGCGAACTGCTGCGCAGCGGAGCCTGCGACGTGGTGATCACCGGGGGCACCGAAGCGCCCCTGGTCCCCTCTCTCATCACGGGTTTCGGCCAGATGCGGGCCCTGGCCGGCCGCCGTGACGAGCTGTCCGCCACCTCCCGTCCCTTCGACGCCGACCGGGACGGCTTCGTGCCGGCCGAGGGCGCGGCCGTACTCGTCCTGGAACGCGCCGAGGACGCCAGGGCGCGTGGAGCGACGATCCGGGCCATGGTGAGCGGGTACGGCGCCTCCGCCGACGCGTTCCACGCGACCGCTCCCGACCCGGAGGGCGGGGGCGCGGAGCTCGCCGTGCGCGCCGCGCTGCGCGACGCCGGGGTCGGCCCCGGCGAGGTGGACCACGTCAACGCGCACGGCACGGCGACGGTACTCAACGACGCCACCGAGGCCCGCATGATCCGCCGGGTGCTCGGGGAGCGGCCCGCCGTCACCTCCGTCAAGGGAGTGGTGGGCCACTCCCTCGCCGCCGCCGGGGCCATCGAGGCGGTGGTGACGGCGCTGACCCTCGAAGCGGGTCACATCCCGCCGACCGCCAATCTGGAGAGCCTGGACCCGGAACTCGAACTGGACATGGTGTTCAAGGCCGGGCGCGACCTGCGCGCCGAGGTGGCCGTCAGCAACTCCTTCGGATTCGGCGGTCAGAATGCGGTACTGCTGTTCACCAGGGCCTGACCGGTCCCTGGTCGTCCCCGGCCGCGGGCACGGCGGTGGCCGTCCGGCCGCCGAGGGCACGCACCACGGCGGCGGCGGCGACCGCGTGGCCGAGGCTGTTCGGCCGCGCCCGGTCGCGGCTCCACACGGCCGCCACTTCGGTGTCGGAGTAAAGGGACGCCAAGTCGACGTAGAGCGTGCCATGGCGCAGGGCGACGGCCCTGGCCTGTTCGGACACCCGTTTCTGCTGTTCGGCCACCTGTTCCCGGCGGCCGGCCGGCAGTCCGGACCAGCCGGCCAACTGATAGGAGCCGAGCAGCGCGACGTCGTACCCGGCGTCACGCAGCGGCGCGACGATCCGTACCAGCTCCGCCGTCAGTCCGTACATGTCGAGCGCCTCGTCCGGTGTGTACGCGGTGCCGCAGCAGACCAGCGCGAGGTCTCCCCGGAAAGCGAGAGCGGCCGGGAGCTGACCGGAACGCACCTGCGCGGCGCGCAGCTCCCGCCGGCCGAGGAGGTTGAGGTACGCGAACCCCTCGGCGGCGTCGCCCAGGGCGGTCGCGACCCTGTCGTACCAGGGCCTCGGCCCGTACCCCTCGACCTGTTCCACGGCCCGCTCCACCGCGATGTCGCCCAGCACCACCAGGCGGCGCCATGGGGCCCCGGCGAGGAGCTTTCCGGCCTCGCCGGGCCGCAGGCACCGCGGGTCGGCACCCTCCTGGACAAGGGACATTCGCTGTTCGGTCGTGTCGTTCACGGTGTTCCCTTCCTTCTGAACCCTTCCTTGCTGCCCGCTTCGATTCCGGTCCACTCCCCCGATTTGCCCCCGTCCGGACCACGACGAGCGGTCTCAGGAAGATCTCAGCGTGATCTCAGGAAGCTGCGGCAGCATCAGTGGCGCAGCAGGAGCAGCGGCCAGTCCGCCTCCGAGGCTGGGAGAGGTACCCGAAGTGGTCCAACGGGGTTCCGGGGCAACCCGGATCGGGTCGCCGGACAGGCATTGGCCCGCGCAGGTTCGAATCCTGCCCTCTCCGCCGACCATCCGATGCCGTGCCGCGACGCCGTTCCCGTGGGTTCGGGGACCGCGCCCAGGACCGTCAGGCAGACGGGGTACCGGCGCGCCGCTCCATGCGCGCGCCGTGGCCCGCATACCCATTCCCGGAAGTTGCCGGGCCCGTCCTCCGGGGTCGGCGGCCCGTTCCGTGGCACCACCCGAGACGTTGCGAATCGCGAAGGGAAGTCCGGATGATCGACAAACTGCTGAAGAGGCCGCTGGAGTTGGTGGAGAACAACTTCCGGCAGCCGAACGGGCGAGCCGGCAGGCTGATCGGCCATGTGATGGCGAAGCAGCACCGTACGCTCACCGTGTGGGCGATCGAGCACATGGAGATACGCCGTTCCCAGCGCGTCCTGGACATCGGCTGCGGCGGCGGAATGGCCGTCAAGCTCCTGTCGGAGCGGGCGAGTCAGGGGTTCGTCGCCGGCGTGGACTACTCCGCGGAGATGGTCCGTCAGTCCGTACGGCGCAATGTCGACGGCGTCGCCGCGGGACGGGTGGAGATCAAGCGGGGCGACGCCGGCGAACTGCCGTACGGCGACGCGTCTTTCGACCAGGTCAGCGCCATCGAGACGTTCTACTTCTGGCCCGACCCGATGCGCGGGCTCAGCGAGGCGTACCGGGTCCTCAAGCCCGGCGGCCAGGTGTCGATCACCCTGGAGATGAGCCGGGAGGCAGCCGACAAGCCCACGGCGAAACAGCGTTACCTCGGACGGCGGTTCACCGAGCGTTCCGAGCGCGAGGGCCTGCGTATCCTCTCCGGGGCCGATCTGGTGGAGATGCTGGGCAAGGCCGGTTTCCGGGACGCCCGGTTCGTCGCGGAGCCGCTCCGCTCGTTCGGCTGGGTCAGCGCCCTGGCCCGGAAGTGAAGGGGAGGGACCCTCTCATGACGGCAACACGCGGCACCGCCGCCACCGCTCCGTCCCCGTCCGGGGCAACGGCCCCCTCCGCGCCGGAGGCGCGCGGGCTGCCCGTGGTGGGCAGCGTGCTGGACTTCCGCAAGGACATCCTGGACGCCATGCACCAGGGCTGGCGTGACCACGGTGATCTGGTCCGCTACCGGCTCGGTCCCGTCGTCGTGCACGGCGTCTCCAGCCCCGAGCTCGCCGGTGAGGTCCTCACCGACAGCGCGACCTACGGCAAGCTCGGCCCGGACAACCCGCTCCGGCTGATCCTCGGTGAGGGCCTGCTCACCAGCGACGATCACGAGAGCTGGATGCGCAACAGGCGCATGATGCAGCCCATTTACACCAAGCAGGCGATCGCGCGCATGTTTGACTCGATGTCCGAGTCGACCGCGAATCAGGTCACCCATATGGCCGCCACGTACCGCAGCGGCGATGTGGTGGACGTGCACGCGGAGATGATGCGGGTCACGCTCGACATCGTCAGCCGGTGCATGTTCAGCACCGATGTCGAGCAGACCAGGGACGGCATCAGCCCGGAAGCCGTCGATGTCGCCATCAACTACGCCTTCGACCGCCTCCAGAACCCCTTCAGCCCGCCGACCGAGTGGCCCACACCGCGCAACCGCCGCTTCCAGGAGGTGATGAAGGGGATCAACGAGATGACGTACGGGATCATCGCGGAGCGCCGCAAGGCGGCCGCCTCCGGTGTCCCCCGCGGTGAGGGGCCGCCCGATCTCCTCGACATGATGCTGGACGTACGGGACGCCGACACCGGCGAGGGCATGAGCGACCGCGAGGTGCGCGACGAGGTCATCACCACCTTCGGCGCCGGTCACGAGACCACCGCGATCACCCTCACCTGGGCCTTCTATCTGCTCTCCGGCAACCGCCGGGCGATGCGCCGGGTCCAGGACGAGGTGGACGAGGTCCTCGGCGACCGTATGCCCACCATGGACGACCTGGCGGCCATGCCCTACGCCCTCCAGGTCTTCGAGGAGGCGCTGCGACTGTACCCGTCCGCGCCGATCGTCCCCAGGCTGGTGCTCAAGGACACCGTGCTGGGGGGCCACAGCGTGCCGGCCGGCTCTCGGCTGCTGGTCAATCTCTACAACATCCACCGCCACGAGCGGCACTGGAGCGATCCGGAGCGCTTCGATCCGGACCGCTTCTCCCCCGAGGGCAAGAAGGGGCGCCACCGCTTCGCCCACATGCCCTTCGGAGCCGGTCCGCACCTCTGCATAGGCAAGCACTTCGCGTTGATGGAGGCACATCTGCTGCTCGCCGCCCTGGTACGGCGGTACGAGTTCCGGCACGTGCCCTCGCACCGCGTCGTCAACCAGGCGTCGATCACCCTGCGGCCGCGCTACGGAATGTCCATGACCGCGCACGCGCGTACGGGAGCGCTCGGCGCTCGGTAAAGGTGGGGCACCGGCGCCGGGCGCCACCACAAGCACAGCACAGCACAGCCAGTGCCAGTATCGGATGGGAAGACGGACCCGATGAACTTGGACCCCAGCACAGCGGACGCGGAGCGCCTGAACTGGACGCAGTACCGTCCGGGCCAGGAAGCCGGCCACTACGAGAGCTTCTACCAGCGGGGCAACCACCCGACGGAGCCCCGGGCCTTCTGGATCCGGTACACGATCTTCAGTCCCGCCGGCATGCCCCATGCCGCCATCGGTGAACTGTGGGCCATCTACTTCGACGGGACGACCGGCCGTCATGTGGTGGCCAAGGAGGAATACCCGATCTCCGACTGCCACTTCAGCCCCGACTCCTTCAGCGCCCGGGTGAACGACCGGGTCCTGGAGACGGGCGCGCTGAAGGGCGAGGCGGCCGGTACCAACGGTCACATCGGCTGGGACCTGACGTACGAGGGCTCGGAACCGCCGCTGCTCCTGCTGCCGCCGGGCATGTACACCGGAAGTTTCCCCAAGGCCAAGAGCCTGGTCGGGGTCCCTCTGTCGACCTACAGCGGCAAGCTCACGGTCGATGGCGAGACGATCGACGTCGACGGCTGGACCGGCAGCCAGAACCACAACTGGGGCAGCCGGCACACCGATCACTACGCCTTCGGTCAGGTGGCCGGGTTCGACGAGCACCCCGACAGCTTCCTGGAGATCGTCACCGGCCGTACGAAGCTGGTGGGCCCGGTCAAGACACCGAAGATCACGTTCCTGGTGCTCCGCCACGAGGAGCGTGAGTACTCCCTGTCCGCGCCCCGCCAGGCGCTCAAGGCCAAGGCCGACTTCGGTTATTTCTACTGGGACTTCACCAGCTCCGACGAGACCGTCGCCATCCGGGGCCGCTTCACCGCGGCGCCCGAGGATTTCGTCGGGCTCAACTACTACAACCCTCCCGGTGGCATCAAGCACTGCCTGAACACCAAGATCGGCAGGTGTGAGCTGGAGTTGGTCAACAAGGCGACCGGCAAGCGCCAGCGTCTCACCACGAGCAATCGCGCGCTGATGGAGATCCTGACCGACGACCGCGAACACGGAATCGCGATCCGCGCATGAGAGACCGTCGCGACCCGGCCCGCGGGGGACTTGTGGACGAGTCCCGTCGCGGGTCGTCGGGCGGGCCGTCCGACGGGCCGGGCGGCTCAGCGGGGTCCGCGGGGCGTGACGGATCCCGGTTACCGACGCGCCTCTCCTGCCTGACCAGCCGTCGGCGACGGCCGCTCGCCGTCCTGTGGCTGCTGCTGCTCGTGGTCGCCGGCTGGCAGGCCGCCCCGCTGCCCGGACTGCTCAGCGGCGGTGGGTGGTATGTGCCGGGCTCCGGCTCCGCCGTCGCCGCCGAGCGGCTCACCGACGGGTTCGACGGGCGCGGCGCCACCTCCCTGACCCTCGTGATCAAGGACACCCGGCACCGGGCCGGCGATCCCGCCTTCGAGGCGCGGGTACGGGACGCCGCCGAGGTCGTGCTCCGCGACGACACCCTCAGGGCCTCGGGCGGCTACGGATACACCACGCTCACCGATGACCGGGCGCGCGCCGCCTTCCTCGGCGACGACGACCGGACCGCGCTGGTCCGCGTCGGCTCCGAGCTGGACGACGGAACCGCGCGCCGCCTGCTGCCCGACATCCAGGACAGGCTCAGCCTGCAGTACGAGCCACAGGGCCTGCGGGTGTCCCTGGTGAGCCAGGCCGCCCTGTGGGGCGAGGTGAACCATCTGAGCGAACGCGGGCTGATCCTCGCCGAGTTGGTCACCCTCCCGCTGATCCTCCTGGTCCTGCTGCTGCTCTTCCGCAGCGTGGCGGCCGCGCTCGCCGCCCTGCTGGTCGGCGTCACCTCGGTGGTCTTCGCCCTCGCGGTGCTCGCGCTCATCGCCCGGCAGACCGAGCTTTCGGTGTTCGTGCAGAACGCCGCCACGATGCTGGGTCTCGGCGTGGGCGTGGACTATTCGCTCTTCATGATCATGCGTTTCAAGAGCGAACTGCCTCCCGGAGGCGGTCCGCTCTCCCGGGAGGAGAGCGAGCGCGCGCTCGCGCGCACGCTGCGCACCTCGGGCGAGACCGTCGTGGCCTCCGGCATCACCATCGTGGCCGCCATGTCCACTCTCTTCCTGGTGGATCTGAGCGTCATCCAGTCGATGGCTCTCGGCGCCGTGGTCGTGGTCGCCTTCTCCGTCCTGACCAGTGTGCTGCTGCTGCCCGTACTGCTGCATCTGCTGGGGTCCAGGATCGAGTGGGGCCGGATCGGCCGCCGCGGGGCGAACACCGCCAGGGCCTCTCGTGGGGATCAGGCCGGATCAGGGAGCGGGGTCCGGTGCCGTGGATCGCAAGGCGGAGGAGGGAGCCATGGCGGAGCCCTGGTGACCGACGACAACGCGGCGAGGCGCGGCACGGGGGCACGCGAGCCCGGCGTGATCCCGACGAAAGGCCCGGGGTCCGGCGGCGGCTGGGTCGCCGTGACCCACGCGGTCATGCGCCGCCCCGTGCTGTTCCTGGTGGTCGGCGTCGCGGCGCTGACCGCGCTCGCCATCCCCGCCCTGCGCCTGGACACCTTCACCCCGGACGCCCGGGTCGTGCCCGCCGACGCGGCCGTTCGCCAGGGGTACGACGCGGCCAGGGACGAGTTCGGGGTGGGCAGCGCCGCGCCGATCCAGGTGGTCGTCGAGTCGCGCGTACCGCTCCAGAAGCGCTCCGACGCGGACGTGGCGAAGCTGCTGCGGTTCCACGACACCGTCGCCGGACTGCGCCGGGTGGTACGGGCCGACTCGGCGATCGGCACGCTCCGCCAGGTCGGCCAGGACCGCCCGTTCGCGGTCCTCACCTCGCTGGACCGGCTTCCCGCCGACGCCCGTGGCACGGTCGGGCACTTCGTGTCCGGAGACGGCAGGACCGCGCTCATCGAGGTGGTGGGAAATGACACCGCCTCCTCCGACTCGGTGCGGGACCTGCTCACGTCCGTACGCGCCGAGGCCGCCGGCTTCGCGTCCGGCGGCGGAGGCTGGAACGTCAGTGTCGGCGGGGAGACGGCCGAGGGCGTCGACGCGAACAAGGTGATCGAGGACAGGCTGGTGCCGGTCATCGCGACCATGCTCGCCGTGATCTATCTGCTGCTCCTCCTCACCTTCCGCTCCCTGTTCCTGCCGCTCAAGGCCATCGCGATGAACCTGCTCTCGGTGGGCGCCACGTACGGGGTGCTGGTGCTGGTCTTCCAGGACGGTCTGGGAAGCGGGCTGTTCGGCTTCGACGTGGACGGCCACCTCACCAACTTCGTCCCCGTACTGCTGGTCACCCTGCTGTTCAGCCTCAGCACGGACTATGAGGTCTTCCTGCTCAGCCGGGTCCGCGAGGACTACCTCGCCACCAGGGACGACATCGGCAGCGTGGCGCGCGGCATGTCCGCCACGATGCCGCTGATCTCCGGCGCGGCCGTCCTCATGGTCGCGGTCTTCGCGGCCTTCGCGTTCACCGGCATCCTGCCCATGCAGCAGCTGGGTCTCGGCATGGCCCTGGCCATCGCGCTCGACGCGACCGTCATCCGGCTTCTGATCGTCCCGGCGTCCATGCGTCTGATGAGCCGCTGGAACTGGTGGCTGCCGGGCCGCAAGCAGGCGCCGGGACCTGCCATCGCCGGTCACGGCACCACAGGCGACTCGCACGGCACCACCGACGACTCACCCGCACCCGTACAAACCGAAAGTACGGTCAGTATGAAAGGGACGGCCCCGTAGTGACCGACCAGACCGCCGCGGTACCACCGGAATCCGACTCCCCCTCACGGATATCCGAGAGCATCGTCATCCGGGTGCCGCCGGAGACCGCCTACGCGGCGGTCAGCGATGTGGCGAGGATGGGCGAGTGGAGCCCGGAGTGCCGTGGCGCGTGGATCATCGGACGGGGCGGCCCGGCCAGGACGGGTATGCGGTTCATCGGGCGCAACCGCGCCCGGTGGCTGCCATGGCCCACCCTGTGCCAGGTGGTCGAGGCGGATCCCGGCCGCACCTTCGCCTTCCATGTGAGCTTCCTCGGTATCGCGGTGGCGGGCTGGACGTACCGCTTCACACCGCTGCCCGAGGGTTGCGAGGTGCACGAGGAGTGGCGGGACCGCCGCTCCGGCCCGTTCGGCATGGCGCTCACGGCCGTCACCCCGCTGGTGACCGGCGTCGTACGCCGCAGGACCCGCAACCGGGCGACCATGCACACCACCCTCGTCGCCCTGCGGGACGCTCTGGAGGCCGGCCGCTAGGGGTCCTGTCCGACACCTGGCGCCGTCCGCCCGTAGACGCGGTCCGCGGGCTGCTGGCCCCGCCATGCCGCCCTGCCCCCGGGTCGCCGGAACAGAAGACAAGAAACCGGACTGAAAGGAGCCCCATGATGCAGCCCGTCATAGCCGGTGCGCGTACCGGCGGGCCGGAAGTGGATCAGACGTCCGTTCCCGGCGCCCAACTCTGCCTGGACTTCTACGCCGGCCTCGCCTCCGGCATCGCCGTCGTCACGGCGCCCTCGGACGACGGCCCGGTGGGGACGACCGTCTCGACCGTCACCTCGCTCTCCGCCGACCCACCGCTGCTGCTCGTCTGTCTGTCCCACAACTCGCGTACGCTCGCCGCCATCACACCGGGTTCCGCCTTCGCGGTACATCTGCTGCACGAGGACCAGAGCGGCCGGGCGCGGCTGTTCTCCAAGGCCACCCCGGCCGAGCGTTTCGCCGCCGAATCGTACGAGGAGGTGCTCGGCGTACCGGTGCTCGCGGACACCTACGCCTGGTCGGTCTGCCGGACCGAGGAGGTACGCGCCTACGGCGACCACTGCCTCGTCGTCGGGCGGGTGGCCGCCCTGCACACGGCCGGCGGGCGCCCCCTGATCTGGCACGACCGCGGCTTCCACACCCTGGCGGAAGGGGGGAAGCGGTGACGGCCCCGGTACGGGAGGAGCCCTGCTGGGCGCCCGACGACTCCCCCGAAGACAACCCCGGCCGGACCACGGCCGGCGCGCCCTCCGCACGCGTGACCGGCGGGCTCACCGCCGACGTCGCCGTGGTCGGAGCCGGCCTGGCCGGTCTGTCCACCGCCTACCACCTGATCGAACGCGATCCCTCACTGGACGTCGTCGTCGTGGACGCCCGCCATCCGGCGGCCGGCGCCAGCGGCCGGGGCACCGGCCTCCTCGGGCCCCGGATCGGTCCGTCCATCGACCGCGCCGCCCGCCGCTTCGGCCCGTCCATGGCACGGGCCATGTATCTGGCCTCCGTCTCCGCGGTGGAGCGAGTGGTCGCGCTGACGGAGAAGTTGGGCGCGCCGTGCGGGCTGCGCGAGGGCCAGCAGATCGTGGCGACCCGTACCGCCTCCGGCCTGGCGTCCCTCGCCCGGCAGGCGCGGACGTACGAGGCGCTCGGCCTGGACGTCCCCGTGCTGTCGGCCGCCGCCATCCGCGAGCGCCTCGATGTCCCCTACCACGCGGGCCTGCTCTACCGCTCCGCCGCCACCCTCGACCCGGCCGCGCTGAGCGGCGCGCTGGCCGCCGCCTGCGCCGCGAAGGGCGTCCGCTTCTACAACGACAGCCCTCTGCGCGGCATGCACCCCGGTGACGGCGACACGCCGACCGAACTGCTCTTCCCCAGCGGTACGCTCCGGGCCCGCGCGTCCGTCCTGGCCGTCAACGCGGCGGCCGGGCCGCTCGGGCTGCCGGTCGGCACGGTCCTGCCCCTTCAGGTGCACGCCATCGCCACCGCCCCGCTCGGCCCCGAGGCCCGCGCGGCGCTGGGGGGCGGCACCGGAACGTCCCTCGTCGACAGCATGTCCCTGGCGCCGTACTTCCGTCTCACCCACGACGGCCGCCTGGTGGTGGGCGGCGGCAGGGCCGTCCATCTGCCGGGGCTGCGTGCCGACCGGGCCACCGCGCTGCGCACCGCCACCTGGACCTGGCTGGAAGAGCGGCTGCGGCGTCTGCACCCCGCCCTCGCCGAGGTCCCGGTCACCCATCGCTGGTCGGGACAGATAGGCATGACCGTCGATGACCTCCCCGTGGTCGGCCGTGTCGGCGGCCACCCGGACGTGTGGTACATCGGTGGCTGCTGCGGCCACGGCCTGGCCATGTCGGTGGCCCATGGATCGCATGTCGCGGAGTCCCTCGTCGAAGACCCTTCGGCGGCCCGGGGCCCAGCCGACTACCCCTGGCACCGCGACCGGGCCCCGCGCGTCCCGCTCACCGCGCGCCCGGCCAGGGGACTTCTGCGGGCCTACCTGAACAGCATGGACCGGGAAGCCCGCCGCACACCATGAGGCCGGGTCCCGTGGGCCGGGCCCGCCTACCCGGCGGCCCTGATCGTCAGCCGAGGGGAGAACAGACTGCTGGGCCGCAGGCCGAACATCGCGTGGAAGGCGCTGCTGAAGTGGGACGGGCTGGCGAAGCCCGACTCGACGGCCGCCGTGCTGAGATCGGGCCAGGTCTCCAGCAGGGTCGCCACCCTCAGCATGCGCGTCCACATCCGGTAGCGACGGAACGTCGTGCCCGTCTCGGCCCGGAACAGCCGCAGGAAAGCCGAGACGGACAGACCGGCCTCCGCCGCCAGTTCCGTTGCCGGCAGCCGCTGTCCGGACCTCTCGGACAACCGGCGGGTCGCCTGCTGTACGCGCGGATCCCGGCGGCCCGAGAGGCCGTCGGGTCCGGCGAGATCCAGCCACTGCCGTACGTCCGACAGTGGCACGCCCTGCTCCAACAGGATGGCCAGCGAGGCCAGTTCGCGCTCGCGCTCATGGTCCCTGGCCAGTTCGGCGCTCCCGCTCATCAGCCGGCGGCACGCCCGCTCCCGCGCGGAGGCCGGATCCAGGTAGCAGAAGGCCATCCGGCTCCCGCCGGCCACGATCCGGTGCCGCACCCGCGCCGCCACCAGCGCCGTACGGGCGACATGGGCCGGGCCGTGTTCCAGCCGGACCGTGAACTCCCCGTCGACACCCACCGCCAGACAGCTCACCGCCCCGGAGTGGACGTCCAGTTCCAGGGACGGTCCGACATACAGCGCGTGCCCCGGCCACAACCACAACGCGGCCTGGTCACGGCACGTTTCTGAAAGCAGCGCCGGTCGCATGCGGGCATGCTAACCAACACCCCGATCATCCCCTCCTCTTGTTGAACGGAAATCACATGTGGACCGACCGACTCACCAGCGCACTGTTCGTCGTCGTCGGTGCGGTGAACCTCCTGCCCGGAGTCGTCGCACTGGCCCCGTCCCAGATCACGACGGCGTACGGGGTGTCGATCGACGGTCCCGACTCCGCTGATCTGACGGTGCTTCTGCGGCATCGCGCGGTGCTGCTGGGACTCGTCGGAATCGCCCTGCTCTGCGCGGCGTTCATCCCGTCGCTGCAGGTGCCCGCCCTCGTCGGCGGCGGCGTCAGCATGGGCTCGTTCCTGCTGCTCGCCTACTCCACACCGGCGCTCAACGACGCGACGATGCGTGTGGCGCGGATCGATATCGCGGCGATCGCGCTGCTGGCCGTGACGGCCGTCCTGGTCTGGCGCAAAAACGCCTGAACGCCGGGGAGGCGAGGTGCGCGTCCGCACCTCGCCTCCCCGGTGTCCGTGGCCCGGCCGCCGCCCGATTCGGGCGGCGGCCGGGCCACCATTGTGCGGAGAGGGCAGGATTCGAACCTGCGAGGGCTTGCACCCGGTCCAGGTTTCCCAGGAACCCCGTTGGGCCGCTTCGGGTACCTCTCCCCACCTCCGGGCGGGGTCTCCCCCGTTCCCTTCGGTGCTTATGATTCTGCTGGACCGGCCTGAGATTTGGCTGACATGATCCTTAGATGCCTTGAGCGGCGCGGCTGTCCGCGAAGGGCCCGTTGGGCGTGAAGACCAGTTTGGCGAAGCGTTCACCGATGAGGTGGTGGGTGGCGGCGTCCGGGTGGAGCTGGTCGGGCAGCGGCAACTCGGCGACGTCGGCCTCGCCGTAGAGGTCACGGCCGTCCAGGTAATACAGGTTCGGGTCCTCGGCCGCCCGCTGCTCCACGACGCGGGCCAGTTCCTCGCGGATGACATTGAGCGTCAGCTTCCCGGCCGCCCGTTCCTCGGGGTCGCCCGCGGCCCGGAACTGGAGCTTCCCCTCGCTGAGCTTGCTGAAGTCCGGCGCGGTGGGGCCCGGGGTGTCCTCGTGGATGGGGCACAGGATGGACGAGACGACCAGCAGCGGTGCGGTGGGGTGGCCTTCGCGGATGGTGTCGAGGAAACCGTGCACAGCGGGTGTGAAGGCGCGCAGGCGCATCAGGTCGGTGTTGACCAGGTTGATGCCGATCTTGACGCTGATGAAGTCTGCAGGGGTGTCCCGCAGAGCGCGGGCGGTGAACGGGTCCAGCAGGGCGCTGCCGCCCAGACCCAGATTGATCAGCTCCACACCGCCGAGGGAGGAGGCCAGCGCCGGCCAGGTGGTGGTGGGGCCGGCGGCGTCGGAGCCGTGGCTGATCGAACTGCCGTGGTGCAGCCATATCTTGCGGCCCCGGTCCGGTGCCGGCTCGACCGGAGCGTCGGTGCGCAGGGCGACGAGTTCGGTGGTCTCGTTGTGCGGCAACCAGATCTCGATGTCCTTGATGTCGTCGGGCAGGTCGGCGAAGCGGAGGGTGCCGACGGGGCCGGGGCGGTGCTCGGCGGTCCCCGTGGTCATGTCGATGGTCAGGGTGTTGCCGTCGGTCACGCTCGCCCGGCCGGCCGGGCGAGCGTCGACGAGCAGGTCGTACACGCCGTCGGGGCGGGGCGGGGTACCCACGTAGACCCTCTTGGTGGGCAGCACGTCCAGTTCTATGACGGTGGCCCCGGTGCGGAAGACGAGCCGGACGCCGGAGGGCTGGGACTCGACCATGGCGAGCTGTCCGTCGGAGTTCTGGGCGCGGGCCCGCGCGGGCAGCCGGTGCGGCAGGACGCCGTGCGCGGTCTGTTCCAGGTCGAGGGCGCCGCGCAGGATGTCCGCGGTGATGGGCGTGGTGATCCAGTTGTGTTCGGTGTTCATTTCTCCGCCTGTTGTTCTGGTGCCGCGACGGGCAAACCTTGCCGGGAGGGGCACCAGGTCCTGTCCGGACAGGACCTGGTTGCCTGAAGAGTTCAGTCGGGTGATGGCCGGGTTCATGGTGCGGGCCAGTTCCGGAGCAGGGCGTCGAGCGCGTCCACTACCCGTGACCAGGTTTCCTGCGAATCGGGGGCGCTGTGGCTGAAGCCTCCGGCCATCTCCAGGCTGACGTAGCCGTGGAAGACGCTCCCCAGCAGCCGGACCGCATGGGTCTCGTCCGGCTCCGTCAGGTCGTAGCCGCGCAGGATCGCGCGCGTCATCTGCGCGTGCCTGTAGCCGGCGCTGGCGGCCGCCGTCTCCGGGTCGAGCCTGAGCCGCGCCGCGGCGTAGCGGCCGGGGTGCTCCCTGGCGTAGTCGCGGTAGGCGTTCGCGAAGGCCGCCAGGGCGTCCTTGCCCGCCCGCCCGGCCAGGGCCGCGGCGACCCGGTCGGCGAGTTCCGCCAAGGCCAGCAGAGCGATCCGGGTCTTGAGGTCCTGGGAGTTCTTCAGGTGCGAGTACAGACTCGCGTCCTTGACACCGAACCGCCGGGCGAGCGCCGAGACGGTCACCTTGTCGAAACCGACCTGATCGGCCAGTTCCGCCCCCGCCTGTGTCAGACGTTCCGCTGTCAGCCCAGCTCTCACCATGACCCATCCCTCCATCAGCCTGAGTCGATTATGCATCTGCCTAATCTTCCTAGGCAAATAACATTTCGACCTAGGGCGCAGGCTTCGCGCGCTGGGTGGCGGCGGTCCACGCGCGGCCCACCGGGTCGGGGTGCCTCTTCGACTTACTCGTTACGCGGAATCGGCTCCCCCTCCTTGGATTCGACTCGTCCGAGCGGGTCGGGGCCGCCCATCAACGCGTCACGCGCCGCCTGCCAGGCGGAATCCCCGGGGTAGAGCTCCGTACGGAGGTAGGCCCAGGTGAGCCGCTGGACCGCGGACACACGCTCGGGGTTCTCGTCCGTGGTCTCGGCCACGTCGTATCCGGAGACCCCGCCCAGCCCGTGCTCCGCGCCAAAGAGGGTGAGCAGGGACTTGGGGCCCGGGGAGAGGAAGTACGGATCGGCGTGCCAGTCCGGGCCCCGAACCGTCAGGTGGGCAGAGGCGTCCTTGTCACCGGCGACCACGAGCGTGGGCGTCGCCATCGTGGAGAAGTCCGTGGTCGAGAAGAAAGAGAGATTCTCGGCCGCGAACTCACTGAGGGCGTCACCGCCCCTGCCGGGCGCGGCGAGCAGCACGCCCGCCTTGATCCGGGGCTCGGCCAGGTTCACTTCCGTTCCGTCCTGCGGATCGGTGAGCCGGGCGCCCAGCAGCAGGCTCGCGGTGTGACCGCCCATCGAGTGCCCGGCCACGGCGACCTTGCCCGGATCCAGGCGCCCGAGGAGCTGCGGGACGGCGGCCTCGATCACGTCGAGCCGGTCGAGGACGCGCTTCATGTCCTCGGCCCGCGATCGCCAGTACAGAGGCGCCCCGGGGGTCTCGGGATCCAGGCTCAGCGTCCTGGAGCTCAGATGGGTGGGCTGGATCACGACGAAGCCGTGCGCCGCCCAGAAGTTGGCGAGGGGGGCGTAGCCGTTCAGCGAGGAGAGGTTGTTCGAGTGGCCCTGACCGTGCGAGAGGAGGATGACCGGCAGGTCGCTCCCGGTCACGGGCGCGGAGACGCGTACCTCCAGGTCCACGGCCCGGCCGGGAGCCGACAGCACTACCGGACCGACCGAGAGGACCGGGGTGGGCGCGCTGACGGCGTCGGCCGTGTAAGTCGATTCACTCATGATGCGTATGTCCCTTTTTCCATGGCCTCTGCCGACGGTCTCGTTCGGCCGACGGCGGCATGAGGCGGTCGGCAGCGTCCGGCTTCAGCCACACCGAAACCGGAACGCCGTTCCGATTAACATACGGAACGAGGTTCCGCTTTGTCGACGAACTCCGAACGCCGACCTACCGCGCGGCGCCACGGTCGCCGCACGGCCATCCGCACCCATTGACCCCACCCCGTTCGCGAGCCTAACCTCCATTCTCATACGTAGACGTCATCTGCATATAGGGACGGGCTCGATGACAGGGTTCAGCGCGGAGGTCGAGGGCATCGCCCAGCTGCTGCGTGACGTCACGACGCGAGGGGTGCCGGCCTTCCCGCTCGCGAGCTTCCGGGACGACGGCAGCCTCGATCCGGAGTCGTACCGGGCGTACCTGACCGCTCAGTTGGCGACGGCACCGGGGGTTCCCCGCCTACGGAACGGGGGAGTTCGGGGCGCTGGACGGGGACGAGGGCGCGGACGCCGCGTGGGACCCGTACGACGAGCGCGCTGACGCGGCCCGGAGCAGCCCGGATCGCCGCCCGCGCCGCCCGGATCGCCTCACACCTGTGCCCTGCCGCACCCCCACGCCGTCCCACGCCCGGCGGAGCCTCCGGCTACTCGACCGACAGTTCAAAGGGGAACTGACATGCCTCTGCTCGTAGTCGGGATCAGCGTTCTGATTCTGCTCTTCCTCATGACCAAGCTGAAACTGAACGGCTTCGCCGCCCTCCTGCTCGTCGCGGTCGCGGTCGGGCTGGTCCAGGGGATCCCGGTGGAGAAGATCCCGGAAGTCCTCTCGGACGGCATCGGGGGCCAGATCGGTGACACGATGCTCACCATCGGGCTCGGTGCCATGGTCGGCCGCGTCATGGGGGATTCCGGCGCCGCACAACGCATAGCCGGGAAGCTCCTCGACGCCTTCGGGCCACGATGGGTCCAGGTGGCCATGGTGGTGACGGCGATGCTCATCGGGGTCACCATGTTCTACGAGGTCGCCTTCGTCATCATCGTGCCCGTCGCGTTCACCATCGTCCGGGTCACCAGGGCGAACCTGCTGTGGGTCGGGCTGCCGATGTCGATCGCCCTGTCCACCATGCACAGCTTCCTCCCGCCCCACCCCGGCCCCACCGCCGTGGCCGCGACCTTCCACGCCTCCGTCGGCCTGACGTTGTTCTACGGCCTGTTCATCGCCGTCCCCATCGGCGCGCTGATCGCCCTGGTGTGGCCGCGTCTTCCTTTCGTCAGGGCGATGAACCCCTCCATACCCAAGGGCCTGGTCGGTGAGCACGTGTTCGCCGACGAGGAGATGCCCGGCATGGGCTGGTCGCTGTCCGTGGCCCTCTTCCCCGTGGTGCTGATCGCGGGCGCCGCGGTGACCGACATGGCCGTATCCGGTTCGAACCCGTTCCTGCACTTCGTCGCCTTCGTCGGATCGGCGCCGATCGCGCTCCTGCTGACCCTGCTCCTGGCGATCTGGGCGTTCGGACCCCGGATCGGCCGCAGCCTGGCGGACGTCAGCGCGTCCTGTACCTCGGCGGCCCAGGCGATGGCGATGATCCTCCTGGTGATCGGCGCCGGCGGCGCCTTCAAGCAGGTCCTCGTCGAGGGCGGGATCTCCGACTACATCAAGGACCTCACCCACGGCTGGTCCGTCTCGCCGATCATCCTCGCGTGGCTCATCGCGGTCATCCTCCGGGTGGCTCTCGGGTCGGCGACGGTCGCCGTCGTCACGGCCTCCGGCGTGGTGCTGCCGCTCCTGGCGGGCAGCGGGGTCCACCCCGAGCTCCTGGTCCTCGCCGTCTCCTGCGGGTCGATCGCCCTCTCCCACGTCAACGACCCCGGATTCTGGATGTTCAAGGAGTACTTCAACCTTTCGGTCATCGACGCGATCAAGGCCCGCACCACCTACACGACGGTGCTCGCGATCCTTGGTCTGGGCGGTGTGCTGGCGCTCGAATGGGCCCTCGACGTCCTCAACCTCTGATCAATCTCTGAGCACTCTCCGAGCAATCTCACATCACCTCTGATCACCTCACCACACAACGCATCCTGATGAGAATCGGACCCACCACCCCCATGCCACTGACAGCCACCCCGGCCAACAGCCGCCGCACACCTGGAGGTTCCCGGTCATGAGCCAGCCGACCGTCACCGCGTTCTCCGTCTACCCGGTCGCCGGCCGGGACAGCATGGAGCTCAACCTCTCCGGCGCACATGGCCCCTACTTCACCCGTAACGTCGTGGTCCTCACGGACTCCGAGGGACGTACGGGGCTGGGGGAAGTACCGGGCGGAGAGAAGATCACCCGGACACTGCGTGATGCCGAACCCCTCGTCGTCGGCTCCACGGTGGGCGACTACAAACGCGTCCTGCGCGAGATCGGCGACCGGTTCGCCGGTCGTGACTCGGGCGGACGGGGCGACCAGACCTTCGATCTGCGTACCACCGTCCACGCCGTCACCGCCGTCGAGTCGGCGCTGCTCGACCTCCTGGGGCAGCACCTCGACGTGCCCGTGGCGGCCCTCCTGGGCGACGGGCAGCAGCGCGACTCCGTCCGGGTCCTCGGCTACCTGTTCTACGTCGGTGACCCCGACCGCACCGACCTGGAGTATGTCCGCGATCCCGACTCCACCGTGGACTGGTACCGGATCCGGCACGAGGAGGCCCTGTCGCCCGAGGCGATCGTCCGTCAGGCCGAGGCCGCCTACGACCTGTACGGCTTCCGCGACTTCAAGCTCAAGGGCGGCGTCCTGGAGGGCGGCGAGGAGGTCAAGGCCGTACGCGCGCTCAAGGACCGCTTCCCCGAAGCCCGTATCACCCTCGACCCCAACGGCGCGTGGTCGCTGCGCGAGGCGGTCGAGCTGTGCCGGCCGCTCGTCGGTACGCTCGCGTACGCCGAGGACCCTTGCGGAGCCGAAGGCGGCTACTCCGGACGCGAGATCCTGGCCGAGTTCCGGCGCGCCACCAGCCTCCCCACGGCGACCAATATGATCGCCACCGACTGGCGGCAGATGACCCACGCCCTGGCCCTCCAGTCGGTCTCCATCCCGCTGGCCGACCCGCACTTCTGGACCATGCAGGGCTCGGTGCGAGTGGCCCAGCTGTGCAATGCGATGGGCCTGACCTGGGGATGCCACTCGAACAACCACTTCGACATCTCCCTGGCCATGGTGGCGCACTGCGGAGCCGCGGCCCCGGGCGAGTACAACGCCCTGGACACACACTGGATCTGGCAAGAGGGACTGGAGCGACTCACCACCGCCCCGCCCCGCATCGTCGGCGGCGAGATCGCCCTGCCCAGCGCCCCCGGCCTGGGGGTCCGGATCGACATGGACCGCCTCCTCGCGGCCCACGACCTGTACCAGGAGAAGGCACTGGGGGCGCGTGACGACGCCATCGGAATGCGCTACCTCGTCCCCGACTGGAAGTTCGACGGCAAACGCCCCTGTCTTGTGCGCTGAGGACTCCTCACAGAACCTCGCGGGCGTACGGGGACAACGGCTGCCGGGTGGTGGAGGCACCAACGCCCCGGTCGCCACCGGCCTGGCGTGACAGTCCCCGCACCGGTCGGCCGGGGGGAGAGACACGGCGATCACGGGAGTACGGTCACGCACGACGGCGGACGCTGTAGGAGGAGCCCCCCCATGAACCGGAACGCGGCCGACCGTCCGCTACGGCTGTGTCGCGATCTGGATCAGGTTGCCGCAGGTGTCGTCGAAGACCGCGGTGGTGACGGCGCCCATCTCCAGGGGCTCCTGGGTGAAGCGGACGCCGAGGTCGCGCAGGCGCTCGTACTCCGCCTTCACGTCGTCGACGGCGAACTGGGCGAGCGGGATGCCGTCCTGGGCGAGCGTGTCGCGGTAGGTCTTGACGGCCGGGTGGCCGGCGGGCTCCAGGAGGAGTTCGGTGCCGCCGGGCTCGTCGGGCGAGACGACGGTCAGCCACCGGTCCTTCTCGCCCACCGGGACGTCGTGCTTCTTCACGAAGCCGAGGATCTCGGTGTAGAAGCGCAGGGCCTTGGCCTGGTCGTCGACGAAGACGCTGGTCAGATGGATCCTCATGGGGTGCTCTCCTCCGGTCCGGATGTGTCGGGCACGGGCCATCGCTCGGTGATCTGCCGCAGCGGGGCCGTGTTCAGATCGTGGAACTTGTAGCGGCCCTCCCGCCTGGTCTCGACGAGACCGGCGGTCTCCAGCACGGCGAGATGCTGGGAGACCGCCTGGCGCGAGATGCCGAGCTGGTGCTTCATGCTCAGTCGCGAGCAGATCTCGAACAGTGTCTGTCCGGACTTCTGCGCGAGCTCGTCGAGGATGGTGCGGCGGGTGGAGTCGGCCAAGGCTTTGAAAAGGTCGTCGGCCACCACCACAGCATAGGCAAGCATTCACTTGCCTATCAAGTCGAGGGGCCCCGCGCTACGACTTCCGCCGCCGCGGCATCGGCACTCTCCCGCTCGGACAGTCCCGCACCCGCCGGGTGGACCTTGGGCCGGTCACCGGCCCTGGCGACGGCGGTCCCCGGTGTATTCGTGTGCTCGGAGCCGCACGATCTCCGGCAGTTCGCAGGAGGCGAGAGCGGCGAGCACGCGTGCCGGGCGTCGCCGGGCAGGCGGGACTTTGAAGACACGCCCTCGCCGACCTCGGGCCTCCGAACAGGTGACGGAGGTGTGGCACCGCGCAGGACCGTCAGTACTTGTCCATGCTGAGTTTGCCCTGGTCGTCGACAACTTCAACCTTGGCGAAATCTGTACCACCGCCGCCCACCGCGACAGAGCACTCGAACACGTTGCCCTTCTTGGCTTCCATCGCGGTCGGGCAGAACACCCCGTCCCTGGACATGTCGCTCCCCCCTCGCACGGTGGCCGCAACCTGCCGCTCCACCGCTTCCTGGTCCAACAGACGCGGCGGTTGAGCGTTCACTACGTTGACCGTTACCACGACAGCACAGACAGCGATGACAACAGCCGATAGCCCTACGACGCTACGGGCGAACTTCCCTTGTTCAGTCACCCCAGATTCCTACCGCCCCTGCGGCTGCCGCGACAAGGGCCTTCTCAGAACACCGCACGCACCGGCTCAGGGTTGGGAAACAGGCACTGCCGTCCGTCACGTACCGGCGCGGTCGTTGTCGCGCACGGGCGCCGATTCACCGGGGCACGGGGCAACCTGAAGACCACGCGACACCTCAGGGCGCGGGCGGCGAGGGACATGTTGGCGATCTCGACCGGGGGATTCGCTCGGCTTCGGCGGAATGTCTCGTCCGACGCCGTCACATGACGGCGGTGAATGAGCCCCCGGGATGAAGAAAAGCGTCTTCCGGTGCATTTTCTTCAAGTAAAAACTAAGAAAAGGGCGTTGTCGCAGGTGACAGCCCTGCGGATCGCCCACCTCCGGCGCCTCTTCACTTTCCATACACTTCAAGTTCGCCCTCGCCGCCTGGACTGCGTGTGTGCCCCCCAGCGCGTCTGCTGACAGGGCGACAGACAATGCAAGAAGGGTGCCGGCGTGAGCAAGGCGCGAATGTACACCATCACGAAGGGGCTGAGGAGGAGGGGAAGGCTCCTGGGGCAGGCCCTTCGCCCGCCGACGCGGGACTTCGGCCGGCCATCCGCGGCGGTACGGACAGGGGCGGACGACGGCTATCGGGCCCCGCGGGCGCCCCGGCTGGTCGAGACACCGGTCTTCATTCTTTCGCCGGTGCGCTCGGGGTCCACGCTGCTGCGTGTCCTGCTCAACAGCCACTCCGAGATCCGGGCCCCGCACGAGATGCATCTGCGCACCCTGCATGTGCACATGGACCGCGAGTTCAGCGCGGATGCCATGAGAGAACTGCAGATGGACAAGGACGAGCTGGAACACGTGCTGTGGGACCGGGTGCTCCATCTGGAGCTGGAGCGCAGCGGCAAGAACATCATCGTCGACAAGACTCCGCCCAACACCCTGATCTGGCCCAGGCTCCACCGATGTTGGCCTCAGGCCCGCTATATCTTCCTGCTGCGGAATCCGGCGGCGGTGGTGGCCTCCCTGGTCAACCGCCGCGCCGATCCCGACCTGGACGAGATCCACGCCGAGGTGCTGCGCTACGCGGAGAGGCTGGACGAGTCACGGAACGCGGTTGACGGGTGCGTCGTCACCTACGAGCGCCTCACCACCGATCCGGAGAACGTCACCCGCGAGATCTGCGCGTTCCTCGGTGTGGAGTGGGAGCCCGGCATGCTCGACTACGGGCGTCACGACCACGGCGACTTCCGCCCCCAACTGGGCGACTGGAGCGACACCATCAAATCCGGGGTGATCAAACCGGCGCAGCGGGTCGAGACTCCCCACGACCTGCCCTCGCGTCTGGTGGAGATCGCGAAGTCGTGGGGCTACGAGAGTTAGGTCCTGTCCGTCGGATTCCGATGGTCAAATGGGGCTCGGATCCGGCTGTGGACCGGCGGACGACCAGGGAGTGGAGCCCGTGCGAGCTGTGGTGTTCGAGGAATTCGGCCGGCTGCCGGAGGTGCGGGAGGTGGCCGATCCGGTGCCGCCGTCCGCCGGCGTGGTGGTGCGGGTGGAGGCGACGGGACTGTGCCGCAGCGACTGGCACGGCTGGATGGGCCACGACGAGGGGATCACCCTGCCGCATGTGCCCGGACATGAACCCGCGGGCCGGATCGAGGCGGTGGGCGCGGAGGTCGGCAACTGGCACGTGGGTGACCGGGTCACCGTGCCCTTCGCCTGCGCCTGCGGGAGCTGTCCCGCGTGCGCGGCGGGCGATCAACAGATCTGCCTGCGCCAGGAGCAGCCGGGCTTCACCCACTGGGGGTCGTTCGCCGAGTACGTTCCGGTGCACCGGGCCGACGTCAACCTCGTCGCCATGCCCGAGGACATGTCCTACATCACCGCCGCGGCCCTCGGCTGCCGGTTCGCCACCGCCTTCCGGGCCGTCGTGGCCAGGGGCCGCGTCCGGGCGGGCGAGTGGCTGGCCGTACACGGGTGCGGCGGAGTCGGTCTGTCCGCGGTGATGATCGCGGTGGCCTGCGGTGCCAGGGTCGTCGCGGTCGATGTCGCGCCGGGGGCGCTGGAGCTGGCCAGGAGGTTCGGCGCCGAGGTGTGCGTGGACGCCACAGCGGTGCCCGGCGGCGTGGCAGCCGCTGTCCGGGAGGCAACGGGCGGCGGCGCGCACGTCTCGCTCGACGCGCTCGGCTCCGTGGCGACCTGTTCGGCGTCCGTGGAGAGTCTGCGGCCACGGGGCAGGCATGTACAGGTCGGACTGCTGCCGCCGGGCGGCCCCGCCGTACCCGTGAACCGTGTCGTCGCGTTCGAACTCGAAATCCTCGGCAGCCATGGGATGGCGGCCCACGCGTACCCGGAGATGATGGGTCAGGTGAGCACCGGGAGGCTGCGCCCCGACCTGCTGGTGAACTCGATCATCGGGCTGGACGAGGTGCCAGCCGCGCTGGCGGGGCTGAGTGAGGGTTCGGGTACCGGCATCACCGTCATCGCGCCGCAACCGGGCAAGCTTCCCCCCCGGGGCTGACACGACTCCCCGGAGGGCGCCCGAACTCTTCGGCCAGTTCCTCGGGCGGGCAGGCCGGGCGTGTTCTCGGTAGGATGGAGTCCTGCTCGCGCGGACCCGTGTTCCCGAGCGGTGGCTGTCCACCACACCGGAACGACTGCGAAGGTCCCGTACTCCGTACGACGGAGGACAATCGACCGTGCCATTCGAACGTCTCGCCGCGGCCGCGTACACCCGCATCGGACTCGGCATCGCGGCGATCGGCCGTCCCGACTACATCAACCTCGGCCGGGACAGGGACCTGCCCGTCGACCGGACCGTCGACACGATGCGCGCGCGTGCCCACGAAGTGCTCGACGAGGCCTACGCGTTGGGCGTGCGGTACTTCGACGCCGCGCGCTCCTACGGCGGAGCGGAGGAGTTCCTCGCCGCATGGCTGCGCGGCCGGCCCGGGGTCCGCGACGCCGTGATCGGCAGCAAGTGGGGTTACACCTACACGGCCGGCTGGCGGACCGACGCGGCGGTGCACGAGGTCAAGGACCATAGCGTGGCCACCTTCGACCGTCAGATCGCCGAGACCCGCGCGTTCCTCGGCAAGCGCCTCGACCTCTATCAGATCCACTCCGTCACCCCCGACAGCCCCGCGCTCACCGATCGCGCTCTCCACGAACGGCTCGCGGTCCTCGCCTCCGAAGGCGTCACCATCGGCCTGTCCACCAGCGGCCCCGAGCAGCCGGCCGCCATCCGCGCCGCGCTCGCGGTCACCGTCGACGGCGACCAGCTGTTCACCAGCGTCCAGGCCACCCACAACCTGCTGGAGCCCTCCGCCGGAGCCGCCCTCGCGGAAGCACACGACGCGGGCTGCTCCGTCATCGTCAAGGAAGCCATGGCCAACGGCCGTCTCGCCAACGAGGGACTGCCGCCCGTCCTCGCGGATCTCGCCGGAGAGACCGGCGCCACCCCTGACGCCGTCGCCCTCACCGCCGTCCTTCACAAGCCGTGGGCCGACATCGTGCTCTCCGGCGCTGCCACCTCCGCGCAGCTCGCAAGCAACGTCACCGCCGACGAGGTACGCCTCGACGCCGACCAGCTCGCCCGGCTCGCGGTCCTGGCGGAGCCGGCTCCCGAGTACTGGAAGCGCCGGGCGGCGCTGCCCTGGACGTAGGTCCCCGGCAGCCGGAACGACCCGCCCCATCGCGGTCGGCCGTGAGGGGGCGGCCGGGGTGGACCGGACGACGGAGTCCACCCGCACGTGCGCGGCGGACCTGCTGTCCCTCAACGCAGTCTGTAGAGGATCTCCCCCGCGTTGTGCACCACCAACGTCTCGGGGTCGCGCGACCACTCGGCGATGTCGATCGAGGCGGGGTCCAGATAGGTCAGGCCCAGCGACCGGGTGGTGTCGGCGTCGATCCCGGTAGCCAGGGTGACGTCGATGCGGCAGCGTTCTCCGGCGGTCACGTCGTAGGTACCGCTGCCGCGCAGGTGGGTGGAGTGCGCCAGCACGCCCCACGGCAGGTGCTTGTAACGGTCCCACTGCCGCACGAAGTAGTCCCGGCAGTGGTAGCCGACGGCACGGATCTCGGATCCATAGGTCTGGCTGATCTCGGCGACGTGGGGGGCGTACAGCACCACCTGACCGCCGTCGGCGACTACCGGCTCCACCTTGTACATTCCCTTGGCTGCCGTCCACATCTCGTCATAACGGTCGGATACGAGCGACAGCACACGCTTCACCGGCGCGTCGAGGTACCGCACATCGACTTCGGCGGCGATGTCCGCCGCCGCGGACCAGGCCCCCTCCGTCGTGCCGTAAGTGATCGCGTGCAGATTCGTGGTGCCGGATTCGACCACGAGGCTGAAGCAGCGCAACTCGGTGGGGACCATCGCCGCGGCACGGTTGATCAGTGCGCGCACGGGGGTGATGCCGCGGGTACCGATGATCTCGGCGCTGGTGATGAGCGCGCCGAGCCAGTGCGACACATCGATGACCTCCTGCCCGGCCATTGTCATGGCATTCACACCCCCATGCTGTCGAGGTCAGCGATGACCCCGTCATTTTCGGCCAGCTCGGCGTCGAGCACGCTCAGCAGCCCCCGGCACGCCTCTCGCCACGGTGCCCGCGCGGCCTGCCGCAGGCTGTCCGCCAACGGGTCGGTCAGATCGGCGGGGGACGCACGCACGTACGCGATCCAGCAGGCAAGCATCCGCAGGGCGGCTTCGCCGCGTCGACCCGCGGCCAGTTCCCGCCGGAGCACCGGGATCGCCCGCATCCGCAGCTTCTGCGAGCCGTCCATCGCGATCTGGCTGAGGAGATGGCGGATCCGGGGATTTTGGAACCGGAGCAACAACTGCGCGCGGTACTCCCTCAGTTGCCCCTGGGGCTGCCCGAGATGCGCGGATGCCTCGACCCACCACTCTTCGACCCAGCGCCGGCAGGTGTCGTCCGCGATGGCCTGTACGACGGTACTGTGCCCGCGCCCCAGCCCGCCGTAGGCGAGTATCGAGTGCGCGCCGTTGAGCAGCCAGAGCTTGCGCTCCTCGAAAGGCGTGACGTCGTCGACGAATCGGGCGCCGGCGTCCTGCCAAGCCGGTCGTCCGGCGGGGAAGTCCCCGGCGAGCACCCATTCCCGGAATGGCTCTGTGACCACCGGTGCCTGGTCGTCCCATCCCGTGCGGGCGGCCGCGGCGACCAGGTCGTCGGCGTGCGTGCGCGGGGTGATCCGGTCAACCGCCGTGGAGACAAAGGCCACGGAGTCCGCTATCCAGTCGGTCAGACCGGGATCGACTGTCTCGGCGAAGTCCCTGATGACCGACCGGGACACTCCCCCGTTGTCGGTGAGATTGTCACAGGGCACGATCGCCAACGGACCCGCGTCGGCTCGACGGCGAGCCAGCAGACCGGCGACCACCCGGCCGGGGGCGCTGCGCAGCGGCTCCGCGGTGTCGAGCCCGGCCAGAAGCCGCTGCCGGTCCGCGGCGATCGCCGGGTGGGTCAGGTCGATCCGTCCGTCCGCCCCCCGGCAGTAGCCCGCTTCCGTCACCGTCAGCGTGAGGATGCCCACCGCCGGGTCGGCCAGGCAGCCGGTGAACGCGGCGGTGTCGGAACCGTCCACCGCACGGGAGATCGACGACACGACGTGGGCCTCGTCCCCGTCCGGGGCCCGGACCAGGAGTGTGAACAGACCGTCCTGCCCGGCCAGGACGGTCGCGGCGGCCGGGCCGCGGCCGGTGAACGCCGCGATGCCCCACGGGTCGTCCTGGCTCACCGCCCCGGTCCACCATGCCTGGTGTGCCCGGTGGAACGCGCCGAGCCCGAGATGCGCGATACGCACCGGTGCGGGTTCCGTGTTTCCCCATGCCGCTCGGCTGAGCCTCGCCATTGTTCCGCCTTTCAAAAGTTCAGGTCCCAGGGCCTGTTGGGAAAGTCCGCCTGGCCTGCGCGCGGACGACGCTGCTTTCGCGATAGCTCCGGGCCCTCCGGCCCGTCGACGTGTGAGATGTCCTCGGGCAGGCCCTCCGCCGCGTGGTCGGCTCGCCCGGACCGGCCCAAAATCCGCTACAGAACGTCTATTTCATCCGGATCGGACGGTACCGCCGTTCACTCACCTCCGATGGCGACCGCGAGCTCGGTCAGCCGCTCGGCGGCGCCCTCGGCGAACGGCGCCGGCATCCCGTAGTAGCGGTGTGCCTCGTCCACCTCGTACCCGCCGTGGGCGAACTCCCCCGCGGGCGGGATGTATCCAGGGCAGCCGTCGGCGTAACCGATGACCAGGGTGTCGCCGGGGAGCCGGGCGGTGATGTCACGCGCCGTCTCCGAGAAGGGTTCGCCCGGCAGGGCCACCAGACGTACGCCGCCCCAGCGCAGCACAGTCACCCGCGCGGTCCAGGAGGCCATGGGCGTCGGCGCGACGTCCTCGGCCCAGGAGATCCAGCCGCGCAGCAGTGCCTGCCTCGCCGGGGCGGCGAGGGGCAGTTCCCGTTGCCAGTCCGTGCACGACGCGGCGGTGTCCCGGGGGTCCGGCGCGCGTAGCGGCAGATCGGTCTCCGCCGAGATACCCCTGGCCGGTCCCGCTGCGGGCGACAAGCGGGTGGGAACGGCCAGCGCCGCCTCGGCGATCCGGCCGCCGACCCGCTCGCACGCCTCGAAGGTGCGGTCCTGTGAGGTCTCCACCGACACCGACGCGTGGGCGCTGTGCCCGGTGTTCAGCTCTCCGCAGCATCCGGTGAGGAACAGCCCCACCGATCCGGGCTCGGCCGCCTCGATCGCCGCACGCACCGTGCCCGGGTAATCGGCCGTCCACCGACGGTTGTCCGCGCCGAGTACCACCGGATGGCACGGGTAGTTCACCACACAGACGAGAGACGAGCCTTCCGGGCGCCGGAACCGGACGACGGTCAGCGGGGCGTATACCGCGCCGTCGATCCGCCGCCGGTTGCGCGCGATTCCTGGATCCGGGCCGACGCCCACCTCGATCGTCGCCGGCTCCCGCGCGGCCAGCGCGCTGTGGGCGGCCTCGACGCAGGTGGCGGCCAGCGCGTCGGGATAGGCCCGGTCGAGCGGCCCGCCGAGGCGGCCCGGCATCGTGACCGGGCCGCCATGGGTATGGGTCGCCGCGACCACCGAGTGGCCGGGGATCGCGGCACGCACCCGCGCGCAGAAATCCTCGTGCAGACCGCAGGCGTCGACGGTGAGCAGGACGGTGTCGTCCACCGCGAGCGCACGCACCGTCAACGGGTCGTGTGCACCGGTGGCGGGTTCGGTGCGGGCGGCGAACCCGGACATCGCGAGCCCGGCCCGTGGGGTGCAGTCGCGGACGGCCACACCCACCCGGGGCATCACGCGCTCTCCCGCACCGTGACGCCGGAGGCCAGCACGGTGCGTACGTCGAGAGTGGTGTCCCCCGGCGACCACGCGAAGGTGACCAGATCGGCGGGCCCGCCGACGCGCAGTGTTCCGCGCTCCCCCACGAATCGTCCGGGGTTCACCGACGCCAGGCGCAGCGCGACGGACAGGGGCAGAGCCGCCATCGCGGCGGCGGTCGCCACCCCGTCGGTCAGCGACCGTGACGCACCGGCCAGGAACGGAGTGCCCACATAGGACAGTCGGCCGTCGTCCGACAACTCGACCTCTCCGCCCACCGCGGTGCGGTAGCGGCCCGGAGGCTTGCCACCCAGCGCGGTGGAATCGGAGACCAGGTGTGAGCGCTCAACTCCCTTGGCCCGGAGCATCGACTTGAATGTCTCCGCCGGAAAATGGTGTCCGTCGGCGATGAACCCGGCGTGGAGCCGGTCATCGGCGAGCTGCGACCAGAGATAGTTGGGGTGTCTGGCGAGCACGGCGTGCGCCCCGTTGCCGAGATGAGTCGCGCGCCCGCGTCGATGGCGCGGGTGATCTGCTCCGGTGTGGCGTGGGTGTGGCCGATCGCGCAGCGCACGCCCCTGCGCGTGGCTTCCGCGATGAACTCGATCGCCGCGTCCTCGTGCGGCGAGACGGTGACCATCCCCACGAGATCACCCCACCGGCGCAGTTCCGCGAGGTCGGCCCGCCGGATCTGGTCGGGGTCGTGGACTCCCCTCGGACCGTCCTCACCGGACAGATATGGCCCTTCCACATGGACGTAGGGAATCGCGTGCGCCACCATCGGGTCGGCCGCACGGGCCTCGGCGACCGCGTTCAGAGAGGCGATCACCCGCTCCTCGGCGGCGGTGACGATGGTCGGAACCACCGTGGTCACCCCGATTCGGTGCAGCGACCGCACGAGTTCCGCGACGACACCGGGATCCGTGTCCTCACCGTTGACGTCGTGCCCCTGGAAACCGTTGACCTGCAGGTCGACCAGACCGGGAGCGAGCCACAGTTCGGCCGGTTCGGCGAGTGTCCGTATCCGCGAGATCCGCCCGTCCTCGACGGTGACCCGGACGGTGTGGTTGGTCGCCGGGTCCCGCCCGGTGAGTGTCCTGCTCATAGCTTGGCCACACGCGAACGGAAATCTGCCAGGAACCGCGCGTTCGCCTCGTCTCCGCCCGGCGAGTTGCCGCTGCGCCACACCGGCGGCTCCACCCCTGTCCCGGCCAGCAACTGGACAGCCCGCAGTACCAGGGCGTTCAGCGCGTAGGCGTTGGCGAAAGTGGACACGGCGGCCAATCGCTCGGTCACTCCGTCCATGGTGATCACCGCGTCGCCGATCGGAACCTTGGTGTCGATGGCGATGTCCACCAGGTCGTGCAGATTCACCTTCGTCGGGTGCCGGGCCGGATGGTCCGGTGCGGTGTTCTCGCCACAGACGTGCTGGCGCGCGTCGAAGCCGCGGAAGCGGCCCTGCACGCACTCGGCCTGCGCCGCTGCCGGGTGCGGGCTCACGCCAACGGCAATGTGGCCAGCGTCGAACTCCCCGAAGAAGACCTGGCCGGCGCGGTCGACCGGCGCCGTGAGATCTCCGACGCGGAACTGGCCGAGGCGAATACCACGAAGAAGCGAAGATCATCGTGTGGCGGCCGGCCGCCCCGGGCGGCTTCCGGCTGGGAATCGTCACAGCCGGCACCGCCGACGGTCCGGTGGCCGCGGAGGCGGCGACGACCGCCCGCAGTATCGGGTTGCTCGTGTCGGAGTACCACGACGTCGGCGTCGCGGGCATCCACCGGTTGCTGAACAGGATCGAACCGATCTCGGCTTCCGACGCGCTGATCGTGGTGGCCGGCATGGAGGGCGCGCTGGCCAGCGTGGTCGCCGGACTGGTCTCCGTACCGGTGGTCGCGGTGCCCACCTCGACCGGGTACGGCGCCGCGCTGGAGGGCGTGACCGCGCTGCTGGCCATGCTGAGCTCCTGCGCGGCCGGGGTCACCGTGGTGAACATCGATGCCGGTTTCAGCGCGGCGATGGCCGCCTTCGGGCTGGCGCGGGCGGCGGCATGATCCTCTGGCTGAATCCGTTTTCCGGGATTTCCGGCGACATGCTGCTCGGCAGCCTGATACTGCGGTTCGCGATAGAGAGACCGGTGAAGCTGCGGCGAACGCCGCCAGGCGCCGCACGTAGCCGGGCCGCTCGTCCTCGCGGTTCGCGGATCGCGGATCGCGGATCGCGGATCGGATCTCTTCGGAGTGGTCCCCGGTCGTACGCGTGGTCGGTGAGGACTGAAGATTCGTTCCGCTGCGGCCGGCATCTCGTCCATCTCGTCCCGCCGGCGTCCAGGTGCAGCCGGGTCAAGTGGAAGCACCGCCGCCACGTCACCGGCCACACCGGGCGCCGGGACGCGTCGATCTCCTCCATCTGCTCCCGCTGCTCGCTCGGTATCGCCCCGGCCGACGACTCCACCGGCAGCCCCTCGGCACGCCGTTCATAATCCAGACATCCGGCCGGACGGTCCGGAGGGCGAGCTTCCCGACCCCGACCGACGCGGGGCGAGGGGGCTCCGGCGGGCGCTCGCCGGGAGCGATCGGGCACGGGGACCAGTGCGTACAACGGGCGGGGACGAACGTGCCGTCGGTGTTCGTGGGGCGTGAAACGGCGCGTGGACAAGCCCTGTTGTTGGGACTCCGGAGCACCTCTGATGCCGGAGCGGCGGCTGCCGCAGTCCGGAAACATACTGCTACTCACGGTGTGGTCGTGTGGGAGCCTGATGCCCCGCATACGAGTCCGCGTTCCGTGACTCGCCAGTACGCCAGTAGTCAATAGTCAGTAGTCAGTAGTCAGTGGTCAGCGGCCGACAACCAACAGCCGATAGCCGGTAGTCGGCGTCCAGGTGTGTTCTTCGCGGTCGGCTCCGCGTCGTTCCACTTCACCGCCGTTCCACTTCACCGCCGTACCGCTCAGCACCTCAGTCCTGTCCCGCCCTTCATGGCCGGAGGTACACATGGAAATTCAGCGCATGCGTCCATTCAGACGCAGACCCGGACCCAGACCTGCAACCAGACCCGCAACCAGACCCGGGCGATGGCGGCTGCTCGCCGCGTTGGCCGGTCTGTTCACCCTGACCGTCGTGCTGACACCGAACGCCACGGCCCAGGACCGGACGCGGCCCCAGGCCGCTCGGGCCTTCAGCACCGCCGAACTCGCCACCGTCGGCGACACTCTGCTCAACTCGGGGATCACCGGCACCGCTTGGGCCGTCGACCAGAGGGCCGGCCGGGTCCGGGTGACGGCCGACGAGAGCGTGAGCCAGGCCGAGATCGCGAAGCTCAAGCACGCGGCCGGTGACCTCGCCGGCGCGTTACTGATCGAACGTACCAAGGGACACCTGGAGCCTCGGGGCCCGCTTCCCGGGCAGGCGACCTATGACCTGAGATGGGTGCCGTGCACCCTCGGATTCAACGTGCGTATCGGCACCGCGCACTACTGGCTGACAGCCGGACACTGCTACCAGATCGGTCAGATCCTGTACGAGCGGAAATGGCCGCCGGATGACCCGAACCCGCCGGACCCGCTCGGCCAGATCGTCGGCAATTCCTTCCCCGGTAATGATTTCGGGATCGCCAGATACTCCACCACTCCGACGGACACCCAGGGCGTCATCTACCTCCACAACGGCACCGTCCAGGACATCACCGGTGCCGCCAACCCGACGGTCGGCCTGGGGGCCTGCGCCAGCGGCAGCACGACCGGTGTGCGCTGCGGACAGGTCAATGGGCTCAACTACACCGTGAGTCTTGCCAATGGCACCCTCACCGGACTGATCCGCACCAATATCTGCTCGGAACCCGGTGACAGCGGTGGCCCGCTGTACGCGGGAAGCACGGGACTCGGCCTGACCTCGGTCGGCAGCGGCAACTGCACGAGCGGGGGCACCACCTTCTTCCAGCCCCTCGTCGAGGCCCTCAACACCTATGGCGCCACGGTCTACTGACCGCCCGCACACGTACCGTCCCGTCCCGTCGCCCGCGCAAGGCGACGGGACGGTACGGCACCCCTGCCCGGCTGCCCGGCCGGAGGGCGGCGGGATCCAGGCCATGCCAGTAACGGGGTCATACCCGGAAAGTGGCCATGGCGAGGCGGGCTGTCACCGGGTGCGCCCGCTCTCGTACAGTCCGTGGTGTCAGAGCTCCGTTACGGCCAAGCACAACCGTTGACCAGGAGAAGAATCATGGACCCCGAAGCCGGTCCCGGCTCCCTTTCGCACATTCCCGCAACGGGATGGCCGGTCCCCGAAGCCGAGCCTGAACTCGTGGAGCGGTGGCGGTCGGGGGGAGGCGAACTGGTCGAGCTGCTGTGCCAGGTGCGCGAGCGGTTCGGCGGCATCGCCGCGTTCCGCCTCGGGCCGGCCCCCACCGTTCTCGTCACCGACCCGCAGGCCGTCCAGCACGTACTCGCCCGGCACCCGGAGCGGTACGTCAAGCGCTCCCACCGCGCCCGTCTGCTGATCGGCGACGGAGTCCTCGCCGCCACCGGTGCGGCGTGGAAGGGCCAACGCCGCTTGTTACAGTCCCAGTTCACCGGCCCCGGCATGCGCCGCTACGAACAGCGGATCACCGAGGCCGCCCGGACCACCGCCGCGCGCTGGGCCGGGTACGCCCGTACCGGGCAGAGCCTCGATGTCGGGCGGGAGATGCGCCGCTTCGCCCTGGACGCCATCTGGCGCTCTCTCACCGGGAACCCCCTCGATGACGGAACCGAGCGCGAACTGGACGCCGTAGCCGCCGTGGCTGCCACCCTTCCGACTCTGCCCGCCGATGTCACCGACGCCCGGGACGCCGTCGCCGCCGATCTCGCCCGGATCGACGCGGTCGCCCGGCACACCATCGAGGCAGCCCGCGGCGGGCAGGCCGGCCCCCATGGCCCCGGCCTCCTGCACGTCCTGATCGACGCCGCCACCGAGCGCCCCGAGTACACCGACCGGCTGATCCGAGACGAGCTGGTCACGCTGCTCGCGGCCGGGCACGAGACCACCGCCACCACCCTGACCTGGCTCTACCTGCTCCTCGACCAGCACCCCACCACCCGCGAACAAGCCCTCGCCGCCGGCGGCGAAGGCTCAGCGCAACGCCGCCACGCCATCCAGGCCCTGGTCCACGAGACCCTCCGCCTCTACCCGTCCGTCTGGATCCTCCCCCGCCACGCCACCGAGGACGACACCCTCGCCGGCTACACCATCGAGGCGGGCACCGACATTCTGGTCTGCCCGTACCTCACACACCGCGCCCCCGAACTGTGGCCGGACCCAGAGCACTTCGACCCCAAGCGCTTCATCACCCCGGACGGCCGACCTGCCCACCCGGGCTCCTACCTCCCCTTCGGCATCGGTCCCCGAGCCTGCCTCGGTCTGCAATTCGCGCTCCGCGAATCGACCGTCCTCCTCGAACACCTGCTGCCAGTGCACACCCTGACCTTTCACTCCACCCCCACGAAGGCGCTGTACGGCATCACCGTCCGCCCGGACGGCCCGACTCCCGCAACCTTGGTACCGCCACGCGGCTAGGCCGTGTCGTCAAAGTCCCGCCTGCCCGGCGACGCCCGGCACGCACGCTCGCCGCGTTGTCGGGATCACCCAGTACGTCCAGTACTGGGGAGACCCTCCGCCTTGCGATCGCGCTCGGCATCCGCAGGACAGTTCCCTGTGCCGAGACGGAGCGAGCGAAGCGAGTGCAGTG
>NZ_JBIWLW010000033.1:0-100763 GCF_044766385.1 Streptomyces sp. NPDC102274
GAAATCACCGAACGCCTCCTGGAACCACGACGGTTACGATCCAACCCCCGCGTCATCAAACGCAAAATGTCCAACTGGGCACTCAAACGAACCGACCACAACAACCCGCCCCGCCCGGACACCCCCGTCGTCACCCTCGTCGAACCCACTAAACCAGCTCCGACCCGCCGCAAAGACCCCTAAAACACCGGTATTGCGGCTAGCCGCTGTTGTCAGTGGCATCAGGGAGGATCTCGGGCATGACTGCTACTGCTGCCGACTACTCGTGGTTCGAGGAATGCTTCCCCGAGCTTGCGGAGGCGTACTGCTTCACCCTGGTGCACGGCCTGCCGCCTGCGGAGGTTCTTCGCCGCCTCCAGGGACGTGAAGAACCTGCGCGAACAGGGACGGAGGAGACAGTCGAGGCCGCCTTTGATCTCCTGGACTCCGACGACACCCGGCAGCTGATCGCCATGACGGTCATCGGGGACTGGACGCTGTTGATCGAGCCCAACGGCTACCTCGGCGTCACCGAAGAAAAAGCCTTGCCTGCATCCGTCGGCACCAGCTGGATCGCGCACTTCGTCAACATCAACGCCGTCGACTCGTTTCTCTGGGTCGAGAACGGGACCAAGCGTCTGGCCTTCGAACCCGGAGTCCCTGACCACCGATGGGGAGCGACCCCCGACGAACCCCTGGAGGCCATGCACCGCATCGGCTTTCAGTTCTGGGCAGAGACCTCCGACAGCGACGAGAACCTTTCCACAGCTGCCGCGTTCGCGTTGGCCGAGCACCTGACCGGTGTTCGCGTCACACCAGAACTCCTTCACGAAACGACCTTCACCTGCGGCAGCGCAAGGATCAGGTGACCCGACCGTGTCCTCCCGGCTCGACGACATACTCACCAGCGCTGCCTGGATCGCCACCGCCCTCGACAGCTCCGGCTACCAGGCGGACTTCACACCCGAAAGCCTGCGGAACGTCGAGCGCTTCATGACCGAGCACAGCGACCACGGGATCGCGGTGGCCGACGGTCTTCTCGCAACGGACCTGGGGCCGCGCCTGTTCGCCCTCGGTGCCTACCTCGGTGAAACAGTCCGGCACAGTCTCGGCGGAACCTGGGAGGCCGGTGACGAAGACCCGTACAGCGAGGTGAACGTCGCTTTCCGTCTGCCCGACGGCTCGTTCATCTGGCCCGTCCAGCGTGTGATCAAACGCTTCCAGAACGGCCTCGAAGACTGCATCGTCAGTTATGCAATCGGACTCGGCCTGCACCTACCAGCCCACATCCCGGCCGCGCCAGCTCGTCGACGATCGTGGTTTCGACGCGACTGACTGGCATATGCCCAAGAGACAGATGCCTGCACTTATCCGGAACAGAACCCGAATCAGCGGCCCGCGCGACTCTGGGCACCGCAGGTCAGGGTCTTTTGCCTTGCCCACACTTACCTGGAACAGGACATCAGGGCCCTTGCCTGCAGCGGTTCGTGACGCTGAAGAGGCCCCACCCGCCTCCAACACGTCCGGACTTTTGCCCGTCCACCTCTGACAGACGATCTACACCGCAGACTGCCGCCCACGACCAGCACGAACATCCTGAAACACCCGCACACCAGGATCCCCACCACCAACTTCAGGTTGGTGACCTCTCAGGGTCTCCTGACGCTCGAGGAGTCGACACCCAACGAGCTGTGCAGGAGGCCCTGCGGCTATGCGCGATCCACCCGGAGATCATTCAGCCGGGAAACCGATTCTCAACTGCCCTTGTTTCTGCCGACAAACGTCAGGGTCGACAGCGCAACAACTACTCAGGAAGCCGACCGGGCCGGAGTAAAGAGGAACTTCCCGTGGCGCCCGGTCTGCTGCGCATGCGCCAAGGCAGCACGCAACTGGCCCAGTGTGTAGGTGGGCTCCACGGCAGCGCCGATGACGCCCTGCTCGACGAGTTCGGCGTAGATTCTTTCGAGCCGCTCGCGCGGGGTGTCCCGGATCCAGTTTAGGTTGAAGAAGGCTCGCAACGAGATGCTCCGGTAGACGAGGTCTGCGAGCAGGCAGGGCGGGCGCCTGGCCCGTGACCGCAGCGAAGACGATGACGCTGCCGCCGTCCTCGACGGAACCCACCAACGCGGCGATCTGGCCGGGATCGCTGGTGCCTTCGAGCAACAGGCGCAACCGCGTGCCGGTGAGAGCCTCGGCGACCCGGTCGCTGTCGACAAACACGCGATCCGGATCCAGCTTCCGCACCTGCTCGGCGGACTCCTTCTTGCGGACGACGGCGAGCGTCCTGATACCGGTCCTCTTGGCCAGCGAGCCGAGACGGCGCCTCAGCCGTGCTTGCGCAGGCCGGCGAAGAGCAGGTCGAGCATGCGCCCCGCCTGCTCCCTTTGCTCCGGTTTGCCTGCGGCCATCGCGATGCCGCTCAGAGTCATGAGCACGTCGTCGACGTTGATGCCTGTCCGGGTGCAGCCCGCCTCGGTCGTCGCGCCGACCAGGATGTCGAGCGCGGCGTCGAGGCGGTCCCGGCTTTGGGCGTACGGTTCGCCGCCGGCGGAGACGACTGCGCTGATGGCGTCGCTCATGCCGATCTTGGTCGTCATGTAGTCGATGAAGCGGTCCATCCACGTGCGCAGCGCACGCTCCGGGGGGAGCGTGCGCGCCAGCTCGGATGCGGCGTCGCACACCGCGTCGAGCTCGCTGCGGTAGGCGGCCTCGATGAGCGCCTCCCGGGTCGGGAAGTGCCGGTAGATCGTGCCGACGCCCACTCCGGCGTCCTTTGCGATCTCGGTGTACGGCACCTCGGGGCCGCGCTCGACGAACAGCCGCGACGCGGAGGCGAGGAGCCGTTCCCGGTTGCGCCGCGCGTCCGCGCGGCGGCCGCGCACCGCCTGTTCACGGACCGCCTGTTCGCTCACCACGCCACCTCCTCCCACCGGCACTCGCCGCATCCGGAACATATTCCGAATGTATCGTAGCGCGGGCCGGGACGGGGGCCCCGGCCGGGCCTGCGCGTCCACCGTCAGAGCGGGATGCGGTACCCCGCGTCGAGCCGCGGTGCCGCGGCGTTGAAGTAGCCGTTCTCGACGATGTGGGCCGCGAACGCCGCGAACTCCTCGGGCCTGCCGAGTCGGCGGGGGTTGACGAAAAGCGTGACCTGCTCGGCGATGGCGTCGTCGGTCGTGTAGCCGTCGAAGATCGGCGTGTCGAAGCCTCCGGCGACGATGGTGTTGACGCGGATGCCGCGTCCGGCGAACTCGCGCGCCGCCGGCAGGGTCATGCCGACGAGGGCCGCCTTGGTGGCGGAGTACCAGGCCATGCCAGTGGTGCCGTCGTAGGCGGCGTCGGACGAGGTGTTGACGATGACGCCGCGCTCGCCGTCCGCGTCGGGTTCGTTGCGCAGCATCACGGCGGCGGACTGGCTCATGACGTTGAACGTGCCCACGAGGTTGGTGTCGACCACCCGTATGAACGCTGCGACGTCGGTGGGCTCGCCGTTGTCGGCGACGAGCCGGACCGTGTCGATGACGCCCGCGGTGTTGACGTTGATGTGGATGCCGCCGAACCGCTCGACGGCCGCCTCGATCGCGGCCGCCTCGCTGTCCGCGATGTCGGCGCCGACGCCGATGGCGTTCCCGAGGTCCGCGGCGATCTGTGCGGCCAGTTCGGCGCGGCGGCCGAGGACCATCACGTTGGCGCCGCGCGCCGCGAGGTCGCGGACGACACCGAGACCGAGCCCGGAGGTGCCGCCCGCGACCAGGGCGGTCTTGCCTTGGATGTCCATTGACTGACTATCGGTTGAGTGCGGGGTCAGGAGCGGATCAGGTCGAGCGAGACGTCCCACAGGCGGGCGGCGGCGTCCGGGTCGAGGGCGTGCGGGCGGACGCCGGAGTCGGTGTTCGGGTCGGTGGTGAGCTCGGCCTCGTTGCAGTCCTCGAAGTAGCGGCCGGTGACCCCTGCCACGAGGGGAGACACGGCCAGCAGCACGGACGTGGCCGCGCCCTGTTCGAGGGTCTTCCACGGGTAGTTGTCGAAGATCTCCAGAATCTCCGGGGTGGCGTTCTCCAGCTGATGGCGCTGGAGACCGCTGCGGATGCCGCCCGGCATCAGGGCGTTGGCGGTGATGCCGTCGTCCGCCCAGCGGGTGGAGATCTCGACGGCCAGCAGAACGTTGCCGGTCTTCGACTGTCCGTAGCCGAGCCACGGGTCGTAGGCGCGGCGCTCGAAGTGGATGTCGTCGAAGACGATCGGCGAGGTGCGGTGGCCGTTGGAGCTGACCGAGACGACGCGCGCGCCGCCGGCCTCGGCGAGGGCCCGGTGCAGGCCGGTCGTCAGGTGGAAGTGGCCCAGGTGGTTGGTGGCGAACTGGCGCTCCCAGCCCTCGGCGGTCCGGTGCAGCTCGGGCAGCGCCATGATCCCGGCGTTGTTCACCAGGATGTGGAGCGGGCCGCTCCATGCGTCGGTGAACGCGGTGACCGACCGGCGGTCGGTGAGTTCGAGCGGCGCAGCGGTGACCTTCGTGTTGCCGCTCTTGGCGGTGATCTCAGCGGCGACCTGCCAGCCCGTGTCGATGTTGCGCACGGCGAGCGTGACCTCGGCGCCGGCGCCGGCGAGGGCGCGCGCGGTCTCGACGCCGATACCCGAGGCGGCACCGGTGACGATGGCGCGCTTGCCGGTGAGGTCGACGCCGGCGATGACCTCGTTGCTGGTGGTCTCGAAGCTGTAGGGGGTGATGAAACGAGTGTGGCTGCTCATGGTGATCCCTCGAGTAAGCGGAATCGATTCCGATACTGTCGGCGCAAGGTAACCGGAAAAAATTCCGGTTGTCAAACCTTGACGTTCACTGCCCGCGGGGAGCGCGTCACCCTCGACACGGCCTGCGGGTTGACGCCTCCGATCTGCACCCCCGGCTCCGAGAAGGTGTCGGTGCGAAGAGGGTCGACGGTGGCGGCGGCCTGCGGCGGCAGCGGGGTGCGATGGGCCACGGAGTCGGCGATGGCCACCCGGCCGGAGGCCACCAGGGCGATGCGCGGGCCGACAGCGCCGTACGGTTCCAGGGACGCCGGGCCAGTCGGGGTGCGTGGCGGTGTATCCGCTCAACCGGCATAGGATCTCGTTGTCGTCGGCGAGCGCCTGTCCCTGTGTCTTCGGGAGAACGGGCTCGGAGACCATCACCAGCAGGATCTGGTGCTCGCCGGAGGTCCACGGGCTCGTCCTTTCCACGGCACCTGGTGCCACGGGATCGACGGAGATGCCCGCCGCCCGCCCGACGCACTGAGCCTCGGCCCTCTGACTGCCGCTGCGCCGCAGCTCGGTGCGGATGTGGGCCATCAGTTCGCGAGCCCACGGCTCGGTCGTGCAGTCGTCCGCGCCGAGTTCGGGGCCCAGCAGGACATCGTCCTCGGTGGAGCGGGCAGTGATCATCAGGACTGTGGTGTCACCTCGCGCCACAGCACCCGCAGCGTGTCCCGCTCCATCGCCTACGAGCAGCGCGACGGCCGATGGATCAGCGTCAGCAGCAAGATGAACACCTTCATGCCGCTGCGAAGGGGTATCGCCGACGACGACCGTCACGTCATCCCGCTCAGCACGGACGGCTCCGTACGGCTCCAGGCCCCCGCCGGGCAGCCCATCGACGCCGAGGCCCTGGCCGGAGTGCTTGAGCAGCCGCGCACCGAGGAGTGGACCGGGATGATGGTCCGCGCCATGGAGTCGCCGGAGTGGATGGAGTTGTTCGTCTCCTGCTCCCTGCCCAGCGGCCTGATCCGGATGCTGTTCCCGAAGAACGCCACGGGCACGCTGCTCACGGAGGCCCCTACCCGTCCTCAACCGCGGCCGTCGACGAGGGCGCTGTTACCCACCTCGGCCGCCGACTGTCGGAGGAGATGACCCCCGAGGGCGGCAAGTTGTGGGAGTTCGGCGTCATCGGGCACGGCCCCGGCAGTGACGAGCTTGCCGCGCGGGTCGCGTTCCTCGAGAACTTCAGAACTGGGCCGCCAGCCGAGGTGGGATGCAATCCGGGCCGATACCGAGCGGTCAGCCACTGCCGTAATCTGCCTGGCAGGCCAGGCAGAGTCCGCTCGCCCACGCCCGACGGATGATCTCGGAGCGCCGCACCCGGCCGGGAGGGTCGGAGCGGCGCTCCGTCGCGTCGGGGGTGCTACTTGGTGGCGTCGTTGATCACGGATCCTGATCCTCGTCACTTGGAGGGGCGGCCAGGTCGGTCGTGTTGTCTGATGGCGGGCGGCGTAGGCCGCGGAAGGGGCGAATGGTGGTGGAACCGTCCGCCCTGCGGATGGCTACGTTCCGGGGCCCGGCTGCCGGTGGTCGGCCGGGCCAGCGGAAGTCCAGCCAGTCGCCGGTGATCTCCGGGGCCCGGTGGGTACAGAACGCGGTGATCACGGTGACGGGTTCGCCGCGTTCGAGGTACACGCGGCCGGTCATGCCGGTCATCGGCGGGTGGTGGACGGGTCAGCCACGGATGTCCTCGCCTGCTGGTACGGGGTGGGTGTAACGGACGGGTTTGCCGAGGCTGCGGGCGTATTCGATCTCGCTGCGGGTGCTGTCGCCGATGTAGCCGCCGGGGTTGACGATGAGGACTTCGTCGGCGAGGTCGATCTTCTGGCGGTGCAGAGCGTCCAGCATCAGCTTGAGACGGTCGGCCTGGACGGGGTCCGCCCACAGCGCGTGGGGCCGCTTGAGGTTGCAGCCGGGCGCGAGGACGATGCGGCCGGCCGCTGTCTCGTACAGGTTGGCTTCGGCGAACTGCTCCCAGAACCTGGTCGACCCGCACAGCGCGACGATCGTCGGGCGGGCAGCGGAGTTGTGGGTGGTCTGGTGGTGCATGGGCATCCCTTTGTGAGCGGGTGACGGGGCAGCCGGAACCGAGGTCGGAGGCGCTGCCTGCTGATCCGATCGAGTGGGCGGCGGGCCTCGGCCTATCTCTGTGCAGGAGCCGGACGATTCCGGCCTGCTCGCCGCGCGTCGTTGGCACGGGCCTGCGAGCGGACGGCCCGCGTGCCGCGCTCCGGGGAGTAGGCGATCCCGGTCGGGGGCGCCGTCTCGGCTTCCACCAATGCACCGCCGACGACTGGGACCGCGCACGCGGAGGCTTCAGCGCTGAGTACGCCGCAGAGGTCAGGCGCCGTGAACGACCGGGTGCTGTCAGCCGACGATATCCAGTATTCGCAGAATACGTGCACGTGGAGCCCTGTCTCTCATGAGCGAGACGACACTCTATGACGACGACCGAGCTGTCTACTCCCGCCAAGGGCCGGCCCGTCTCATGCTCTCTGATCAGGCCAAGGACGTGGCTGACAGCGCCGTCGGGCTCGTGGGGACCCGGCACGATGCGGACACCGGAATCGCGGGTCGCGTCAGCCAGGCTCAGCAACTCATCGAACTTGCGGAGCAGACTCTGACCTCGGCCGTCATCTACGAAGTCGAACGCGGCAGCTCCTGGGAACAGGTCGCGGCCACCTCGGAGTCACCGCGGCCGAAGCCCGAGAACGGTACACCCCTGCTTTCCAGAAGTGGATCAACGCATTCGAGAAACCCTACCGACTGGACGAGACGGGCCGCAAGCGCATACCGCGGCTTCCCACCGCGGCATACGACCCCGCCTGGGCAAGCGACCGACTCGATACCTGGGCCTTGATCCATCACATCGGGATCGACGACAGACAGGCCGTCAGTGCCGGCCTTGTCATGGCCAGTGCCGCAGATGAGCACCCTGCGTCTGAGGAGAACTGAACAATGGCACTCACTGGACTCGATCCCGAGAGAGCAGCACGGCTCTCGGCTCTGACTGCCGAGCTCCGGCCTCTGTTGGCAACGGGCTCCGGTCTCTGTTGGCAACGGGCACGGAGATGCCGGCCATCCAGGAGATGCTGAGCGCTCGTGGAATCGGCGTGATGGAGTCCATCATCGTCACTCGCGAACTGCTGGGTGCCGAACCAGGGTCCCTCGGCCTGGCAAAGACGCTGGTCCTGGGCAGCCCAGCACGGCAGGTCGAGCGAAAGTAGCACCAAGGGTTGGTCGAGGGTCTTTTCGAGGCTCTCGATCAGACTGGCACCCAGACCTGACCGTCGTCCCGAAGCGGAGGGGCCGGCATGCCATAGGAATTCCCTATGGCACCTGCTGATATTTCGTCTTTGCCTCTCGTTCTTTTCCGGCCGTACCGTGAAACAGCTCGACGAGGTGCTCACCGCGATTTCTCCGAGGATTCGCGCTCTGCGCACTTCGATCCTTCTTCTGTCGAGCGGACTAACACGCGATCGAGAGGACCGGTGGCATGACCACAATCGAGAACGGATCGGGAACGCGAGAACTCGCGGGAAAGCGGGCCCTGGTCACGGGTGGTTCTCGCGGAATCGGAGCGGCCGTCGTGCGCCAACTCCTGGACGCGGGCGCCGAGGTGCTCACGACTGCCAGGTCGGCGACGAGCACGGTGCCGGAGGGGGCCACCTTCGTGGCGGCCGACGTACGGACACGGGCCGGAGCGGAGGTGCTCGCCGCGGCCGCGCAGGACGTGCTCGGCGGGGTGGACATCCTGGTCCACAACGTGGGTGGCGCGCGACCTCACGAAGGCGCCTTGGCCATCCCGGACGAGGAGTGGCAGGACGCGCTGGACCTGAACTACCTGGCGTCGGTGCGGCTGGACTCGCTGCTGGTACCGGGGATGCGGGAACGGGGTTCGGGGATGATCGTGCACGTCTCCTCGGCCGCGGTTCTCACCCCGGTAGGACCGTTCCTGCACTACGTGGCGGCGAAGGCGGCGCTGGAGACCTACAGCCGGGGACTGTCCCTGGAGCTGGCCCCGTTCGGAATCCGGGTCAACACCGTGACTCCCGGCAGAGTAGCCACCCCCGGCGGCGAAGCAACGCGGGAGCAGTGGGCGCGCCTGGACCCGGCGCCGGGCCAGACCGATGCCAACGCCACCGTGCCGTTGGGGCGCGATGGTCAGCCCGACGACATCGCCCACGCGGTGCTGTTCCTCGTGTCCGACCGGGCGAGCTGGCTGACCGGGAGCAATCTCGTCGTAGACGGCGGCGAATTCCCCAGGGGTTGACGGCGACGGCATTCCGGAACGCCGGTTTCGACCAAAAGCATTCATTGACTTGTGCCGGCGCACAGCACCGAGTTTTGAGAGAAAGAACGAAGGAATCATGACATGGGTAAGTACAGCGACAAGAATGTAGTGATCACGGGGGGCGGCAGCGGCATGGGGTTCGCGATGGCGAAGCTGCTGGTGGACGGCGGAGCCCGCGTGGTGATCACCGGTCGTTCTCAGGCAACGCTCGACGCCGCGCGCGAGCGGCTCGGCAAGAACGCGGTGGCCGTTCGAGGCGATGTGTCCTCACTGCCCGACCTGGATGCTCTGGCTGACCGTGTGAAGGGTGAACTCGGCACGATCGAGGCCCTGTTCGTCAACGCCGGCATCGCAACCCTCACGCCCTTCGAGTCGACGACCGAGGAGGTGTACGACGAGCTGTTCGCGATCAACGTCAAGGGCGCCTACTTCACGGTGCAGAAGCTCGCCCCGCTGCTGAGCACGGGCGCCGGCATCGTCCTCACCACGTCGGTCGCGAACGTCGTCGGCATGCTGGAGGCCAGTGTCTACGCGGCCGGCAAAGCGGCGCTGCGCTCGATGGCCCGCAGCCTCTCCCGCGAGCTGCTTCCGCGCGGAATTCGTGTCAACGCGGTAAGCCCCGGTCCCATCGACACGGGAATTCTGGACAGTATGATGACCGAAGAGGCAGCCGAGCAGTTTAAGGCGCAGCGGGTCTCGGACAATCCCATGCAGCGTTTCGGCACCCCCGACGAGATCGCCAGGGCGGCCGCGTTCCTCGCCTTCGATGCCACTTACACCACCGGCGCCGAGTTCGCCGTGGACGGAGGCGCCACTCAGCTCTGAGCGTGTCCCTCCGTTCCGCCACGTGCTCGCACGGCATTCCGGAACGCCAGTTTCGACAAAAAGAATTCAGCGGCGCCCGCTTCCTTCTCGGCCGTCAGGACACCGGTGAGAAGGAAGCGGAGTCGGACCAGGTCTCCTGACGCAGGAGTTCGAGCAGGGCCGTCTCCGCCGGGCCCGCGCCGTGCCGGACCACGGCGATGACGGGCTGGGACACGACCGGGAACACCGGGCGAACGAGGTGCTCGTGACCGTGGGGCACCGCGGAGGCCGGGACGAGCGTCACCCCCAGCCCGTGGGCGGCCCAGCGCACGGCCGTCGCCGTCTGTGACACGCGGGCGGCCGTGGTCGGGGCCAGATCGTTGTCCCGCAGCACGTTCAGCAGCACGCCGTCGAGCGCGCTGTCGCGGTCGAACCTCACCCACGGCTCCCCCTCCAGCTCGCGCAGCTCGACCCGGTCCGCGGCGAGATGCCGGTGCCCGGCGCCCAGCACCACGACGAACTCCTCGTCGCCGAGGTGGTGGGCGTCGTCGGGGCTCTGCTCGCACGCCGCCATCAGGGCGAGGTCCAGCACACCCCGGCGCCCCAGCCGCTCCAGCTCGGCGGAGCTCGGCTCCTCGAAGACGGTGACCTCCAGCCGCGGGAAGCGGCGACGCAGCGCGCCCAGTGCGCCCGGCAGCTGCCGCGTGCCAAAGCCCATCTGCACCGCGACCACCAGCTCGCCCACCAGCTCATCGGCACCGGCCCGCGCCGTCGCCCTCGCCCGCCGCGACGCGCTCACCGCGACCTCCGCCTCCCGCAGGAACGCGCGGCCGACCACGGTGGGCACCAGTCCGGTCGGCGTGCGGGCGAACAGTTCCACGCCGAGTTCCCGCTCCAGGCCGCGGATCTGCTGGGACACCGACGGTTGAGCGACATGCAGCAGCTCCGCCGCCGCCGTCACCGAGCCTTCCTCGGCAACGGCCAGGGCGTACTCGAACTGACGAAGGCTCATCGGCTCCCGTCCCCTCCCTGCGATGGACCGCGGTCCACCCTCGCTGTAATCGTTGTGATCGTAAGTAACTCAGTTCCGCCGGCGGAGATTCCCCCTCCCACGCCCTTGAGGCTGTGGGGAGTAGGCGACTGACGACAACGCGGCGAGGCACGGTGCCAGGGCTCGCGAGCCCGGCCGGTTCCACGGAGCGGCTTCGGTGGTCCGCGGCTCGGCGAGGGGCGGATCGAACAGGGGCCGTGTGCGGTATCGCCCCAGGTTTCGCGGGCGGACGGTCACACCGTACGGCTCCCGTCCCGGTCCTGGAAGACCCGCAGGGGAGACGGGGAAAGGCAGCGGAGGAGCCGTGGCGGAGCGCGGAGGAGCCGTAGCGGAGCCGCGGGAGAGCCATGGCGGAGTGCGAAGGAAGTATCGGGCGATCTCTTGACCGGCGCGCGCCGGAGGTCCACAGTACTCGTTAATGCGCATTACTAATACGCATTAACGATCCGGAGGAACACGGTGGAGGAACCCAGGAAGCGGGCCCGGCCAGGCCGGACCCCCGCACCCACGGGCCGTACGTCGCGACCACGCCAGGCCGAGGTCGCCAGGCTCGCCGGGGTCTCGCAGGCCACGGTGTCGCTGGTGCTCGGGGCCCGGAAGCAGGGGGCGACGATCTCCGAGGAGACCCGGCAGAAGGTGCTCGACGCCGTACGCAGCCTCGGCTACGTCCCCGACCCGGCGGCCAGTCGGCTCGCCGCCGCGCGAAACAACCTGCTCGGGGTCTTCAGCTTCACGTCCACCTTCCCGACCGACGTGCAGCACTCGTACTACCCGTTCCTCGTCGGTGTCGAGCAGGAAGCCGCGGCACGCGGCTACGACCTGGTGCTCTTCACCGGCTCCAGCAAGGGCGGCGCGGGGGCCGCCGGACCGCACGCCCTCAGCCGGGTACGGCTCGCCGACGGCTGCCTCTTCCTCGGCCGCAACGCGCCCGCCGACGAACTGCTGCGCCTGGTCGCCGACGGCTTCCCCGTGGTCCACCTCGGACGCAGGGACGAGCTGGAGGGACTGGCGTGGGTCGGCGCCGACTACGTCAGTGCCAGCAAGGAGGTCGTCGCGCACCTCGCCGGGCTCGGTCACCGGCGGATCGTGCTGGTACGGGAGGACGACGAGGCCGCCGCGTCCACCGACCGTGAGCACGGCTTCCTCAAAGGTCTGGAGGAGGCAGGGCTGCCCGGCGGCCCGGCCGCCGTCTTCCGTTCCGCCGACCCGGAGCACGACCTCACCGCCGAGCGGCTGCGCGGCTGGCTCGACGACGGCGTCACCGCGTTCGTCGCCGAGGAGACCGACACCGGGGACGCCTGGCGCGCGCTGCACGGCGCCGCGCACTTCGTGGGCATCGACTGTCCGCGCGACGCGTCGCTCGCGCTGCTCGGCAGCCCGCCGCCGGACCTGTCGGACGGACCGACGCCCACCGGATTCGACATCCCCCGCCCGCAGTTGGGCGCCGCCGCAGTGCGGATGCTCGCCGCGCTGGTGGCGGGGGAGCAGGCCATGGAACCGCTGGTGGCCTGTGCCTTCCGGCCCGGCACGACGGCGGGCACGCCACCCGCCCACCACTGACCCGTCCAACCGTCCAACACCGCCCCGCACCGCCCGACGCCGGCCGCCCACCCACCCGCACCGCCGGCCGCGGACCAAGCGCCAATCGCAGACCAAGCGCCAACCGCACCAAGCACACACAGCACTTCAAGGAGATCCGTGATATCCGCACCCGACATCCTCATCGTGGGCTCAGGGCTCGGCGGCGTCGCCGCCGCCCTCGCCGCCTGCCGGGCCGGACGCACCGTCGTCCTCACCGAGGAGACGGACTGGATCGGCGGCCAGCTCACCTCCCAGGCCGTCCCGCCGGACGAGCATCCGTGGGTCGAGCAGTTCGGCACCACCGCCTCGTACCGCACGCTGCGCGAGTCCATCAGGGACCACTACCGCCAGTGGTACCCGCTGCGCTCCGAGGCGCTGGCCCTCACCGATCTCAACCCGGGCGCGGGCCGCGTCAGCAAGCTCTGCCACGAGCCACGCGTCGCCCTCGCCGTCCTGGAGGCGATGCTCGCTCCGCACCGTTCCTCGGGGCGGCTCACTCTCCTGACCGAACACCGCCCGGTCGCGGCCGAGTCGGGCGACGACGACACCGTACGGTCCGTCACGCTCACCGACCTGCGGGACGGCAGCCGCCGTACGATCAGCGCCCGTTACGTCATCGACGCGACCGAGACCGGCGAACTGCTCGAACTCGCCGGGGTCGAGCACACGATCGGCGCCGAGGCGCGGAGCGAGTTCGACGAGCCGCACGCCCCCGAGGAGGCACAGCCCCTCAACCAGCAGGGGATCACAGTGTGTTTCGCGCTCTCCCACCACGAGGGCGAGGACCACACCATCGACCGGCCGGCCGACTACGACTTCTGGCGCACCTACCAGCCGGACTTCTGGCCCGGACCGCTGCTCGGTTTCCTCGCGCCCGACCCCCGCACCCTGGAGGCCGTACCGCGCACCTTCGTGCCCAACCCGGACCTCGACCCGCTCGACGTCACCGCCGACCAGTCGGCCGACGCGGGTGACAAGGAACTGTTCGGCTTCCGCCGGATCCTGGCCCGCAAGCTGCACCGGCCCGGCGCCTTCGACTCCGACATCACCCTCGTCAACTGGCCCCTCAACGATTACTGGTTGAAGCCACTGATCGGCGCCGGCGTGGAGACGTCGGCCGCCGCGCTCGCCGAGGCGCGCCAGCTGTCGCTCTCGGTCCTGTACTGGCTCCAGACCGAGGCGCCGCGCGCCGACGGCGGCACGGGATTCCCCGGACTCCGGCTGCGTCCCGATGTCACCGGCACGGCCGACGGGCTCGCCAAGGCGCCGTACGTACGCGAGTCACGCCGTATCAAGGCCGTCACCACCATCACCGAGCACGACGTCGCGATCGACATCGTCGGCCCCTACGGCGGCACCCGCTACCGGGACTCCGTCGGCGTCGGCAACTACCGCATCGACCTGCACCCCTCGACCGGCGGCGACAACTACATCGACATCGGATCTGTGCCCTTCGAGATCCCCCTCGGCGCCCTCGTACCGCGCCGCGTCCGCAATCTGCTGCCCGCCGGAAAGAACATCGGCACCACCCACATCACCAACGGCTGCTACCGGCTCCACCCGGTGGAATGGAACATCGGCGAGGTCGCGGGCGCGCTGGCGGCGCACTGCGTCGCCGAGGGCGTCGAACCGCGCCAGGTCCAGGCCGAGGACAAGCGGTTCGACCAATTCGCCCGGCTGCTCGACCGCGAAGGAGTTCAGCGCCACTGGCCCGACGTACGGGGCTACTGACACCGCTCGACAGAACAACAAGAACAACAGAACAACGGCGGCGGACAGCCGGGCAGGAGCAGCTCCACCTGCCCCGCCCGGCCTACCGCCCGCACCATGCCAACTGTGCACAAGGAGGTGCCCAAGCCATGAACACCCACCGCATCCGCGTCGGCATCGACGTGGGCGGAACCTTCACCGACGCCGTGGCCGTAGACGCCACGACCCTGCGACTCCTGGGGCAGGTGAAGGTCCCCACCAGCCACCATCACGAGGACGGCGTCGCCCACGGCATCGTGGAAGCTCTCGACCGTCTGCTGGAGCAGACCGGACACGCCCCGAAGGACGTGGCCTTCCTGGCCCACGGCACTACCCAGGCTACCAATGCCCTGCTGGAGGGCGACGTCGCCACCGTCGGTCTGATCGGTGTCGGCGCCGGTCCGAGCGCCGGGTTCACCCGCAGGCTCGCCGCTTTCCGGAAGCTCGAACTCACCCCCGGCAAGCGCCTTCCGCTCGCCTATGCCCATGTCGCCGACCCGGACGACGCGCCCGCCGTACGCGCCGCCGTCGACGCGGTCGTCCAGGAGGGCGCCCAAGTCGTCGTCGCCAGCCAGCCGTTCAGCGTCGACCGCCCCGAAGGCGAGGACACGGTCGTCGCGGTGGCCAAGGAGCGCGGTCTGCCGACGACCGCCGCGCACGAGATCACCTCGCTGTACGGGCTCCACAAACGGACCCGGACCGCCGTCGTGAACGCCGCGATCCTGCCGCGCATGCTCGCCACGGCCGACCTGGTCGACGCGTCCATCACCAAGGCGGGCGTGAGCGCGCCACTGATGGTGATGCGTTGCGACGGGGGAGTGATGTCGCTGGACGAGATGCGGCGCAGGCCGCTGCTCACCGTGCTGTCCGGACCGGCGGCGGGTGTCGCCGGGGCGCTCATGCAGGAGCGCATCAGCGAGGGCCTGTTCCTGGAGACCGGCGGCACGTCCACCGACATCAGCGTCGTACGGCGCGGCAAGGTCGCCGTCCGGCACGCCACCATCCTCGGCAAGACGTCATACCTGTCGGCGCTCGACGTCAGGACCGTCGGTGTCGGCGGCGGCTCGATGGTCCGTATCGGCGGCGGCAAGGTCACCGGCGCCGGACCACGCAGCGCGCACATCGCGGGGCTGCCGTACGCCTGCTTCGCGACCCTGGACGACCTGCGGGACGCGAAGGTCAGCACGATCCGGCCGATGGACGACGATCCGGCCGACTACGCGGTGCTCGACGCCGCCGGCGGACGTTTCGCGATCACCATGACCTGCGCGGCCAACGCGCTGGGCCGGGTCCCCGAAGGGGACTTCGCCCACTGCGACCCGGCCGTGGCCAAGGCCGCGATCGCGCCCCTGGCCGCCGCGCTCGGCACGGACGTCGCCACGGCGGCGGCCCGTGTCCTGGACGCCGGCACCGACCAGGTGAAGTCCGTGGTCGACGCGATGATCCGTGACTACCGCCTGGACAAGGACACCGCCGTGCTCGTCGGCGGTGGCGGAGGCGCGGCCTCCGTCACCCCGCACCTCGCGGCTGTCACCGGACAGGAGGGCAGGATCGCGCGCCACAACGAGGTCATCAGCCCCATCGGCGTCGCCCTCGCCCTCATCCGCGAGCAGGTCGAACGCATCATCCCCGGCGCCGGCCAGGAACAGATCCTCGCCGTACGGGCCGAGGCCGAGGCCGCCGTCGTCGCCCAGGGCGCGGCCGCGGACGGCGTCGAGGTGGAGGTCACCGTCGACCCGCAGACCAACACCGTGCGGGCCGTCGCGACCGGCGCCACCGAGCTGCGTACGCAGGACCGCGCCCACCCGGCGGACGAGGCCGACCGGCTGCGCGCCGCCGCCGCCAGCCTCAAGGCCGACCCGGCGTCGGTGCGCGTGCTCGCGGGCACCTCCGCGCACACCGTGTACGGCACCGACGTGCACCGCCGGTTCCGCCCGGACCGCCACCCGGTGCGCGTCGTGGACGCCGACGGGGTCGTACGGCTCCACGCGCCGGACGCCCGGGTCGAGACCACCACCGTCCGCCGCGCGCCCGAAGTCCTCGCCGGGCTGGTGCGGGAGGCCACGTCGTACGGCGACGGCGGCATCCGTGCCCCTGCGCTGCGGCTGCTCCTCGGCTCCCGGATCGCCGACCTCTCCGGCGTGCTCGACCCGCAGCCGCTGCTGGCACTCGCCCGCAGCGAACTGCGGGCACGCGCCGCCGACGAGCCGGTCATCGCCGTGCTGGAGGTGCGCTCATGACAGTCGCCCTGCTCGACCGCGCCGCGCTCGGGGCGATCGAGGCACTGGAAGCGACGGACGACATCGAGTTCGGCGTCCGGCTGCTCGCGAACACTCCCACGCACGAGAGCCGCGACCCTGCCCTGCTGCGTCAATGGGCGTGTGCCGCCGACGAGTTCGGCGCCGCACTCGCCCCCGTCGCCCGCACGGCCCACGTCGTGGAGAGCGGCGACGGCCTGGCGAAGGGCCTCCTCGCCCGCTACACCTCCCGGCCGGTCCCGACCGTCGAGCTGTACACCGACACCCTGGCCCTCGCCGAGGAGCTGATCGACCGGCTCGGCTGGCGCCACTGGTATCCGGCCGGGTCGGTACGGGCGGCGGCGATCGCCCACGAGGCCGTGCACGAACAGCTCCACCACGGACCGGCGAAGACGGCCCTGAAGCGCTCCCTCGGCCACATCGTGCTGCGCGCGGGACGCCACCGCCTGTACGGCCATGTCGCGGGCGCCGACGAGATCGCCGCCCACGCATACGCCCGCACGGTCTGCGGCCTCGGCCGCAGCCCGCTCCTGCTGACGGCCGCCCTGGCCACGGCCCTCGCGGCCGAACCGCCGCACGGGTCCCCGCAGGGATCCCCGCACGGAAGAAAGAAGTAGCCCCATGGGCGTCGTCATCCTTCTTGTCATGGCGGCCGGTGTCGCCGCGATGCTCACGCGCAGACTCCCCACCGCCTTCGCCCTCGTCATCCTGGCCGTCGTCATCGCTTTCCTCGCCGGCGCCCCGCTGACCGGCGAGAACAGCGTCCTGGACACGGTCGTCCAGGAGGGTGCACCAGCCCTCGCCGCCACGATGATCGCGATCCTGCTGGGCTCCTGGCTCGGCAGGCTCCTCGACGAGACCGGCATCGCGGGAACCCTCGTGCGCAAGATCGTCGAGTTCGGCGGCGACCGACCGGTCGTGGTCGCCCTTGGCGTCCTCGCCGTCTCCACCCTCGTCGGTACGGTCACGGGCTCGGCGCCCGCCGCGATGCTGGCCGGCATCATCGGCATCCCCGCCATGATCGCCGTGGGTATCCCCAAGGTCACCGCGGCCGGCACGATCCTGATGGGCATCGCCGCCGGTATGCCCTTCGAGCTGCCCATCTGGCAGTTCTTCTCCACCGCGCTCGAACTGCCCGTGGACACCGTGCGCGGCTTCATGATGAAGCTGTTCCCGTTCGCGCTGGCCGCCGCCGTCCTCTTCGTCCTCATCGAGACGCGACGACGCGGGGTCGAACACGCGTGGTCCCTCAAGTCCGCCTCCGCGAAGCCCACTGCGCGCCGTAAGCAACTCGGCGACGCCCCGTGGTACGCGCTGCTCACCCCGCTCGTACCGCTGATCCTCGCCCTCGGGTTCGATGTCGCGATCCTGCCGTCGATGCTGGCCGGCGTCCTGTACGCGCTGGTCACCACCACCCGGCCGGGCGAGATGAACAAGCGGCTGCTGCGCACCCTGTACGGCGCCTTCGAGATCGCGGCGGCGCCGATCGTGCTCTTCATCGCGATCGGTATCCTGCTCGCCGCGGTGAAGCTGCCCGGCGCCGTGGAGGCGCTGGAGCCGCTGATCAAGGCGGTCAGCCCGCAGAACCCGGTGCTGTTCGTCGTGGTCTTCACCCTGCTCGTGCCGCTCTGCCTCTACCGGGGTCCGCTGAACGTCTACGGCCTCGGCGCGGGCATCGCCGGTGTCCTCATCGCCGCCGGCATCTATCCGGCCGTCGCGGTGCTGGGCCTCGCCACCTCGTACAACCAGGTCTTCGGTGTGGCGGACCCGACCAGTACCCAGACCGTGTGGAGCGCGCAGTACGCGGGAGTCACACCGCAGCAGGTGATGCTGCGGACCCTGCCGTACGTCTGGGCCGTCGCCCTCGGCGGATTCTGCGTCACCGCCGCCAGCTATCTGTGATTTCTCACTACCGGGACGGAGCACGACATGACACAGCGCGACAGCGACCCCCAGCAGCACGACGCACGTGAGCCGCGGAACCCCGGCCGGCGCATATTCCTGCGCGCCGCGGCCGCGACCGCCGCGGTGGCGTCCGGTGTGACGGCCACCGGCGTGACGGCGGGCAGCGCGACCGCCGCCCCTGCCCCGGCGGGGGCACCCGCCGTCGCCGCGGCGCCCGGTGGGTTCCCCGACTACCGTTACCTCAAAACGCTTCTGACGCCCTCTCAGCTCAAGTACAACCCCACCGGGGAGATCATCTTCCCGTGTATCCGGGGCGTCTACGACAAGTTGGCGAACCCGCTGGGCCGTTACTACCTCTACTACGGCCCGCATGACGCGCCCGGCGGTATCTGCCTTGCCTACGGCGACTCGCTGGAGGGGCCGTTCACCGAGTACACCGCGAACCCGATCGTCTCCAACAACTGGCAGCCGCACTACAAGGTCAGCCATGTCGCCTCGCCGCACGTCCTGTGGAACGAGGACGTCAGGGAGCTGTGGCTCTACTTCCACGGCGAGAACGGCACGACCCGCCTCGCCCGTTCCAAGGACGGCATCACCTTCACGTACGACAAGGTGGTGCTCACCAAGGAGATGATGCCCACGGGCAGCAGTGAGACCTCGTACGCGCGCGTCTTCCGGCACGACCTGCCCTCGCGCGGCGCGCGCTACGTGATGCTCTTCATGCTCAACAACCAGTCCAACCACCGTGACATCGCCTGGGGTTGGTCGAAGGACGGCCGTGACTGGACGTTCGACCAGCAGCCGCTCGTCCGTCACTCGGACGTCGGTGCGAACAACATCGGCGGCCCGCACCTGCTGAGCCGGAACGGCAGCACGTACGTCGTCTACAACACCAGCAAGGAGAATGGCGGCAATCTGCTGATCACCGAGGTCGGCAACGACTTCAGCCGCCGTAATCATCTCGGCCTCTTCTACGACTCGGCCAACAGCGCGCCGGACAACGGGCGCAGTGCCTCGCCGAGCTTCGGAACCGACCGAGGGGTGCCGTACATGATCTACGAGGCGGGCGAGCGACTCCAGGGTTCGATCGCGGTGGCCCGCGGCTGACCCAACGTCGCCGGACGGTCGTCTCCGGCGTGGGCCCCGCCGGTAGTCGATGAGGGGCGACACGACGGCGCTGGTCAGGTGCCCTGTCCGGCCGATCTTCGAAGATCGGCCGGACAGGACCTGGCCGTGATGTGTTACACCGGCTCCGCCCCCCGGCGGACCGAGCACCGACGGTATGAGCCGCCGCGAACACGACACGAGCAGCGTGCGGATTACCCCGCCTGCTCCTTGGCGAGTTTCTTCGAGTCCGCGATGCGCTTGGGGTCTTCGATGTTCCGGGTCCCAGCGCCCTTGCTCGGGGTGATCTGCCATTCCCTGAGCGCCGCCGTGAACTGCTTGAGCCCCTTTGAATCAGGCGGGACGTCAAGGAAGTTCTGACGCCCCGTTCCGCGCGAATGAGGCGATGCGGAGGGCCACGCGGCCGACGGTGACTCCATGAAGTGAGGGGGGATCGTCGCAGGTCGCGGCCTGTGGCGGCGACAACGGTGGCGTTCGGAGCGGAAGTGCGCTGCGGACGCGACCGTGCAGCGAGGCTCTTCCCAGCCCTCGACAGCCAATTGGAAATAAACCTAACTAGCCCTTGACGGCTAACTGGAAGCAAACCTAACTTTCAATCACCACCCCCCGTGGAGCGCACCACGTCCATGGACCCCCCACCCCGGATTGTCATGTCCGCCTCATGAAGGGTCTGCCATGCCCTCATCGCTCCTCAAGAGACTGCGTCCCACCGCGGTCCTCGCCCTGGCCGGAGCTCTGTTCCTGGGCCTCGGTGTCACCGCCCAGGCCGGTGCCTCCGCTCCGGCCGTCGGCCAGGACCGCATCCCGCAGGCCGCCCGCGCGGCCGACACCCCGGTCAGCGTCAACGGCAAGGTCCGCGTCTGCGGCACCAAGCTCTGCAACGCCTCCGGTGTCCCGATCCAACTGCGTGGGATGAGCACCCACGGTACCCAGTGGTACGCCCAGTGCGTGACCGACGGCTCGCTGGACGCCCTCGCCAACGACTGGAACGGCGACATCCTCCGCGTTTCCACCTATGTGCAGGAGGGCGGCTACGAGACCGACCCGGCCAGGTTCACCGACCTCGCGAGCCGCATCGTCGACCAGGCCACCGCACGTGGCCTGTATGTGATCGTCGACTGGCACCAGCTCACCCCGGGCGACCCCAATGCCAACACCGCCCGGGCCCGCACCTTCTTCACCGAGATGGCTCGTCGCCATAAGGACAAGGTCAACGTCCTGTGGGAGATTGCCAACGAGCCGAACGGCGTCTCCTGGCCGCGGATCAAGAGCTACGCCGAGACCATCATCCCGGTGGTCCGGGCCCAGGACCCCGACGGCGTCGTCCTCGTCGGCACTCGCGCCTGGTCCTCACTCGGCGTCTCCGACGGCGCCAACGAGACCGAGGTTGTCAACAACCCGGTGAACGCCGGCAACATCATGTACACGTTCCACTTCTACGCCGCGTCCCACACATCGGAGTACCTGAACACGCTCTCCCGGGCCGCGGACCGCATCCCCATGTTCGTCACGGAGTTCGGCACCCAGAACTTCGCGGGTGAGGGCGCCAACGACTTCGCCCAGTCGCAGCAGTACATCGACCTGATGGCCCAGAAGAAGATCAGCTGGACCAACTGGAACTACTCGGACGACAACCGGTCCGGCGCCGTCTTCAAGACGGGTACCTGCGCACGCGGCCAGTGGACCGGCACCTCGGTCCTCAAGGAGGCCGGTGTCTGGATCCGCGACCGGATCCGCAGCGGCGGCTTCTAGGGCGTGTCTTCAAAGTCCCGCCTGGACCGCGCCCGCCCGGGGCCATCCCGGACGGTGGACCAAGAGGCCCTCTCCCAGACCGGGGAGAGGGCCTCGCCCGTATGCGCCATAACCAGGTGTGTCAGCCGAAAGCCGTTGCGTTGTGCCAACCGGCGTTGATCTGTGGGGACATCGCCGATCGGTCACCGTGATCGTCATGCTCCGGGTCGAACGGCGACGCCTTGACCATGTCGGTGAACTCATCGACGACAACCTCGAAGCTCAGGGCATCATCGACCACCTGCGCACCCTCACCAGTGCCGGACACCTCGTCGAACGCCCGAAGCTCAGGCAGCCTGAACCACCCGTTGACCCATAGGATGTGACTTGCTTGCGCTAAGCTGCCGTGTTGTGCTGGAGACGCGTCTCGACACTGCTCGGATCCGGGCGGCTCGCCAGGTGATCGACCCGGTTTTCCTCGACACACCGCTGTACCGCTGCGAGGCGCTGGAGCCCGACCTCGGGTGCTCGGTGAGCATCAAGCTCGAAACGGCGAACCCGGTGCGCAGCTTCAAGGCCCGCGGCACCGAGGTGGCCGCGAGCCTGCTCGCCGACAGTGGCTCGCGAGACGTGGTGTGCGCCAGCGCGGGCAACCTTGGCCAAGCCCTCGCTTGGTCCGGTCGCGGCCGGGGGCTGGAGGTGACCGTCGTGGCATCCCGCTCCGCGCCTGCGACCAAGCTTGACCGCATCCGCGCGTTGGGCGCCAGGTTGGAGCTGGTGGACGGCGACCACGAGATGGCTCGCGAGCGGGCGGCGGCCATCGCGCGGTACGACGGCATCCGGCTGCTCGAAGACAGCCTGGACATCGAGACCTGCGAGGGCGCGGCGACCATCGGCCTGGAACTGGTCGGCACCGTGCCGTCGTTCGACGCCGTCCTGATTGCTCTCGGCGGCGGGGCGCTGGCCACCGGTGTGGGTCATGTGGTGAAGGCCATGGCGCCCGAAGTCGATGTGATCTGCATCCAGCCGCTGGGCGCGCCGGCGCTGACACACTCGTGGCGCCAACGGCGCGTCGTCACCACCGACTCGACCAACACCATCGCTGACGGCGTCGCCGGCCGGCGTCCCATCCCGGCCGTCCTGGACGATCTCCTCCTGGTCGCCGACGACGCCGTTCTGGTCCAGGAGGCGTCGATCATCGCCGGTATGCGGATGCTCCTCGACCACGTCGGCCTCGTCGTCGAACCGTCGGCCGCGCTCGGCATCGCGGCGATCCTCGAAGATCGTGACCGCTTCGCCGGCCGACACGTAGTCACCATCGTGTGCGGCAGCAACGTCGACGTAGACGCCTATCACCGCTGGATCGGTGCGGCTCCCCTCCACAGGTCTTGACAGTTGCTCCCGAAGGGCTCACCTGCGGTCGTCAGCGGCTCACGCCGAGCCAAGAGAGCCGGCCCGGTCAGAGAGGCGTTCGCGACTTGATCTCCATCTCTATGGACGGCTTGAGCTTCCGGGTCTGTTGTATCGATGCGGGACTACCTCGCGGAGCTGTCCGAAGGTTCTGTGGACGAGTTTCCTGTCAAGGGCGTGGATCACCGCACCGATGGGCGCTGGTGTGTGGCCCAGTGTTCGGCGGCGGTGATGCCGAGCAGCACAACGTCGTGGTATCTGCCGGCGAAGAATTCATGCTGGCGAAGCCGTCCCTCCTCGACGAAGCCCAGCCTGCGGTAGAGGGCGAGGGAGGCGTCGTTGAAGGCGTAGACCTCCACCTCGCACTTGTTGTAGCGCTGTTCGGCGAACATATAGGTGAGGACGAGTTCGGTTGCCTCGGCTGCGTATCCCTTGTGGCGGTGATCGCGGATGATCTCGATACCGGTCTTGAATCGTCCCGCACGGCTGTCGGTCTCTCCGACTGTCACCGAGCCCGCGAATGCGTGGCCGGCCAGCACCTCGACTACCAGGCGGAATGCCTCACCCCCCGGCGGACGCCCAGCCCGCTCAGCAGTCCAGGAACGGAAACTCTCAGCAGAGCGCGGAGGGTCGACCAAGTCGGCGTTGCGGACATCGAGGGTGTTCTGGGCCATGTCACGAAAGCCCTCCCAGTCTTCGGGCTCGACACCTCGCAGGCGTACCTTCTCACCGGTCCACATGTCACTCATAGTGCCTACCACTTCAGTATCGGTTGCAGGCACTGACGGCCATGCACTTCAAATCTGCACACTAGGACCTGTCTTCAAAGTCCCGCCGGGCAGGCGGGACTTTGAAGACAGGTCCTAGCGGGGCGTCCAGCCAGGGTGGTAGGTGACGTGCAGGCGGGCCCAGGAGTTGTTGGCGTACCCCTTGGGGTTCCAGACGGTCGCCGCGGATTCCGGCTGTACGGCACCGATGGAGTCCCACGCGCGGGCGATGAGCTCCGTCTCGCCCGCGGGCGGGGTGAGTGTGGCGCGCCAGTGCTGCCACGTCCATGGATTTTCCGGTGCGTCCAGCTCGGCCTGGATCCAGGTGCTGCCGCCGTCGGGGGATACGTCCACTCGTGCCACGGTGCGGTCATCCCCGGCGAAGGCGTAGCCGGTGACTTCGGTCGGCCCGCAAGGGAGCTGGGCGTCTTTGTCGGGTTGCAGGATGGCGCAGTTGAGATCGATCGGGCCAAGGGTGATGCCGTCGCCCGGTTCGGCCTTCTGAGGGTCGGCTTCAGGAGGCAGGATGCTGTAGGCGGTTTGGAAGTAGTTGTCGGTCGGTTCGGCCTGGGCGGTGATGCGCTGAAGCCATTTGACGCTGCGGGCGCCGATCCAGCCCGGGACGACCACGCGCAGTGGTGCCCCGTGCGCGGTGGGCAGGGCTTGATCGTTCATCGCCCAGGCCAGGAGCACCTCGCTGGAGGTGGCCTTCACCGTCGGGATGGAGGCGCCGAAAGGCTGTGGTGTGTCGGGCTCCTCTGACACGTCGCTGCCGGTAAAGGCGATGTGGGCCGCTTCCGCCTGCAGTCCGGCCTCGGCCAGCACATCTGCCAGGCTCACCCCGCTCCAGCGTGCCGTGGAGGTGGTTCCGGGGCCCCAGGGGACCTGGCCGGGTATGTCGCGGAAGTCCATGAGATCGGCGCGGCGGTTACCCGCGCACTGCAGTGTGGCTACCACCTTCCGCTCGGGGAAGCGGCTCCGTAGTTCGTCCATTGACAGCTCCAGCGGGCGATCGACCAGGCCGTCCACCCGCAGCCGCCAGCTCGCCACGTCCATCCGGGGGATCGGCCCGTGATTGCGGCCGTAGAAGGTGTCCAGGGGGGTGATCTGACCCAGGAGCGCGCCCGGGGGTGGTTCGGCGTTGTACGGCTTCGCCTCATGCACCACCATATTGTCTTGCTTGCCCCATATGCCCATATATCTACTATGCTCGAATCTCCGTCACGCGGCACCCTTACCGTCCCGCTTCAGGTTCCGACTTCTACGCTTCAGGTTGCGACTTCTACGGTGGGACGGCTCTTTCATACGTCTCCAGGGCATGGGGCCGAGGTTGCCTTCGAGGACGGTCTGGATGATCCGGGGCCGGTCCCAGAGGGCCAGGAGTTCGTTGGCGATGGCCACGATGGGCAGGGGGTCCCGGTCGCCGTGCACCTTGATGGCAGCGGCCGACAGGCTGCGCGGGACGGCTCCCGCGTCGAGGACGACGCGCCATTCCTCCGGGCCGAGCTCCAAGAACTCCAGTGCGGTGGGCTCGGCGATCTCCAGGGGATCGGCGAGCGTGCCGGGGTAGGCGACAAGGGTCCGCAGGCGGGGCAGCTCGGTGACCGGGGAGAGGCTGAGTGGCGCACCCTGCCATACGCCGATGGACAGGACCTCCAGGCCGGGGTGTGCGGCGGCCTCGATGCCCGGCAGGCTTCGGAAATTGACGTGGGCCACGGCCGGCGGCTGGTCTCCGCCCCAGCCGCCACGTCGCCCGCCGCGCCGCTGGTTCATCACCAGTCGGTGAGCGAGTCGGCGACCAGGGAGGCGCCGATGTTCTCCTCGTGGCTGAGGATGATGATCTGCCCGGTGTGTCCGTGCGGGCCGGGTGTCAGATCGACCGCCAGCCGGTCGCCACCGCCGTTGTCCCCAAAGGCGATCCAGCCGGGTGAGCCGACCAGGCCCTGCACCGCCGCGTCAGGCGGGGTGACGACCGCTTCCATCGCCGCGAACTCCCAACGACAGTGGCGGGACGACGCGTCGGCGATGTACAGGTCGTCCAACGCGAAGAGCTCGCAGCCGACCGCCATGCTTTGACGTTCCGCTGCCTCGTAGTCGTCGCCCCAGTCCTCCCACCGTGATCGTGTCACCCGGTAGAGCACCTTGAGCTCCTCGGGCAGGGTGACGCCGAGGCGCGCTTCCGCGGCGGCGATCTCCGCCTCCGTCGCGCCGACGGCGGCGGGCAACCGCTCACGGAGCGTCCGCTCCAGCAATGCCGAATCCGCCGAAGGCGCCGGCACCGCCCCGGTCACCGGATCGGGGTCTGCCGTGGGGACTTCGCCCAGCGCTTCGCGCCTCACCTTTCGGTGGCGTGATTCACCTCGCTCGCGCGGTTCGGAGGGCAGGCGTCGTGGTGCTGTTCGTCAGTGAGGACAGGAGGCGGAGCGCTCGGGTGGCCAGGCCGCGCCACTGGGCGGGCTCACATCCGGGCGACCACGGTGCTTGTGCTGTACGGAGCCCAGGCCACCGGGGCGTACATGAGCATCACTCGGCCTTCCTGAACACCTCCGACATCCCGTCTCCCGTGTCATGGGCCAGTAGCCCCGGCGCGTCCGGCGCGATCAGGCCGACGCGCGTGGCCAGTTCCCGGCCGTGTACGTCGACGGCCGCCTCGATGAGGCCCGCGAGCGCGTCCAGCCCGGTCCGGGCGCGGGAACGGGCCACGGCCGCGCAGCCGACGGCGACCAGCGCGGCCGGCCACCACCAGCAGGCGAGCAGGGCGTAGCCCACGGCCCAGGCGGCGAGGCGGGCCGCGGCGCCGAAGGAGTCGCGGGCCGACTGGATCTGTCGTACGGCGGGTTCGGGGAGGATCAGCCACAGTCGCGGCCACAGGGCGGCGAGGTCCACGCCGTAGGCGGCCTCGACGCGGTCCGCCGTCGCCTGCATGCGGTCGCCGTACCAGGTGGGGCGTGTCGGTGCGCGCGGCGCGATGCGGTCGCGAGCCTCGGTGAGGGCTTGGATCCGTGCCCATGTGCTTCTCGGGATCGTCACCGCGCCATTCGCTCCGACACCGGTCGGGCCGGCGTGCGCGACGGCGTCCTCGACCTTCGCGTCCCTTTCCCTCCACCGTCGCTCCCGCCGCGCGGTGAGGGCACGAGAGAGCGGGTCCCGGCCGAACCGCAGCCAGTACTGCTCGATCGCAGTGCCGAGGAACTGCGCGGCGAGCGAGGCCGCGGCGGCGGTGAGCAGCACGAGTGCCACCAGAAGCGCGGCGGTGCCTGTCCGGTCCAGGGCGGGGCGGGCGGCGAGGTCGTCCAGAGTGCCGCGCAGCCGGTCGACGTCGTGCCAGTGGCGGTGGCCCAGGGTGGCGCCGACGGCTGTGACGGCGAGGAAGAGGGCGCCGGGCAGCACCAGCAGATTCAGCCAGCGTTCGGTGAGTTTGCCGCCCAGGGTGGCGAGGAGGGGATTCATGAGGTCAGCAGGCCGGAGGCGGTCACTGCCCGGGGTCCAGCCGGCCCTTGCGCATGCGTGCGCCGTTGACCCCGCAGTGGGGTGCGGGCAGCAGGTCGCGGGCCCGTTCGAGCCGGGTGCAGCGGGCCGGTCCCGGGCACACGGCCACCTTGATGTGTGTCGCGACGCCGGGAGTGGTGGCGCCTCGGGATTCGTTGAGCAGCCCGCCCGCGTCCCCGGCCACGCGCAACGCGTGGTCCAGGTCGTCGTAGCAGGCCGCCAGCACGGCGGCGTCCGCGCCCGACCGCAGCAGGTCCCGCGCGCGCTCGGCGGCCTCTTGGACCCCGGGCTGCCGCATGTCGTGCGACGAGCCGAGCAGGGAGCACAACGCCGCGGTCCGGTGCGCGAGTTCGGGACGATCAGGCGATACGGTCATGCTCCAAGTGTGCCGGAGAGCGGGCACTGTGTTGAGAGCGAGTCGCCGCGCTGCCGGAGCCGACAACAGGGGGAGTGGCAAGGTGAGGGACGACCGGGACCGGCTGGTACAGGCGATCCGTGCGCGCCTCGCACGGGCCGGGACCGCGGACGGGGGTGTGCACGGGGACGTGGTGTTCGGCCCCGAGGCGGATGCCGAAGTCCGAGTACTGCTCCGGACCGCCGACATCAGGACCGACCTGGAGGCCCGGCATGTGGCGGGCTGGCTCTGCATCGCTCGCGCGGCGGCTGCGCCCGGCACGCAGGGCAGCATCCACGGAAGCATGGCCGGAACCCTGCTCTTCCCCGTGTGGGTGGCCGATCCCGGGCTCGTGCCACCGCAGTTGGCGGCCGGCTATGAGTCCACCGACCCCGCGGACCGCCCCGACCCGGCGAACGCCGACGGTCCCGCCGAGTGGTCGGCCAACTGTGCCGCGGCCGTGGTCGCGGCGGAGGGCCGACAGCACCATCCGCCGCGCGACGCCCCCGAAGACGAACTTCGGCTGTACGAGCTGGCCGTGCGGGTGAGTGCCTCGCTACCCACGCGTGAGCTCCTGCTCGGAACGGCGGTAGGCATGGGCAGCCTCGCTGTCCTCGCGACGCCGGAGCACGACCCCACGTACGCGACCCGGATCGCCGATCTGACCCATGCGCTGTCCCTCGCCGGGCAGCACGGGCCGATGGTCGACGAAGGTCCTGACGCGGCGCTGCATCTCACGCACCGCACCCTCAAACGCGTTCCGGCCGACTCCCCCGACCGGCTGCTCACGCTGAGCAACCTGGGCATTCAATTCCTGGATCGATACCGGCAGTCGTACGACCCTGACGACCTGTACGAAGCGGTCGGGATCGCGCGCGACGTACTGGCCCAACTGCCCGCGCGCAGCCCGCATCTGGCCCATTGCCTCAGCGCCCTGGGCGGTGTGCTGCTGCCGCTGCGGCAGCGGGAGGGCGGCACGCCGGAGGAGTGCGACGAGGTGGTGGACCTGTTCCGCCGGGCCGCTCCCGACGATCCGAAGGGGCCGGCGGCGGCAGGTCTCAACCTGGGGCTCGGGCTCATCCTGCGGTACCAGCGCACCGGCCGGCCGCACGATCTGTACGAGGCGGTCGGCGTGCTGACGGGGGCTCTGGGCGCGTCCCGGGACCCGGAGCAGCGCACCGGCGTCCGCGGCGCCCTGGGCAACGCGCTGCGCGCCCGCTACGCGCTGACCGGTGATCCGGCCGATCTGGACGCGGCGATCACAGAGCTGTCCGCCGTGGTCGCCGCTTCCGCGGAGCTGACGTCCCGCACCGCGGCGCGGCTGATCGCCCCCGCGATGGCTTTGCACGCCCGCCATGCCCTTGATCTGGTGGGTAACAGTGCGGATCTGGCCGAGGCCCTGCGGCTGTTGCGGCGGGCCGAGCCCCTCCTGCCGCCGGGCCACCCGGAGCGGCCCGTGACGCTCGGCGATCTCGGGCTGGTACTGAGCACCAGCCACCAACGCACCGGAAACCCCGAGGAGTTGAACGAAGCGATCCTGGTCCTTCGAGAGGCGGTGGCGCTCACCTCCGAAGGGAACGAGATTCTCGGCGTGCGGCTGCTCAATCTCGGCATGGCTCTGGGCCTGCGCCACCAGCTGAACGAGGACGGCGAGGACCTGCGAGAGGCCCGGGAGTGCCGGCGCCGGGCCAGGGAACTACCCGGTCTCGGCCGCGCGCACCGCGCGGCGCTGCTCGGCTCGACGGCCATCAGTCGGATGACCGGATTCGAGCGTGCCGCCGACCCGGTCGCCCAACTCGACGAGGCGATCGGCCTCTTCAGGGAGGCACTCGCCCTCACCCCGGCGGACGACCTCCTGTCGCCGCGTCGACGCCACAATCTGGCCGTGGCCCTGATGTCCCGCTGCCTGGCGGCACAACGGCTCGCTGACGCCCGGGAGGCGCGTGAGCTGGCCGACGCGGTGATCGCCGCGCTGCCCGCGGACTCGCCCGAGCTGCCCGGAGCCCTGGTGGTGGCCGCCGGGGCCCGCCTGTCGAGCGTGGGCGCCGTGTTGTCGTCGGCGGTCCGGAACGAAGCGATCGCACTGTTCCGCCGGGCGGTCGAGGTCACCCCGCCCGGCCACGCGAAGCGCACACCGCGCCTGACGGCTCTCGGCAACGTCCTGCAAAACCGGGGGCTGCGCCGCCGGCGCCGTCGATCCGATCTGGTCCAGGCGGCCGAGGTGTTCCGGGAAGCGGCCCTGGAACGGCAGTGCGCTCCCTCCCAGCGCCTGGACGCCGCACGGGCCTGGGGCGCTGTCCGGGCGGAGCTCGGTGACTGGGCCGGCGCTCTGGACGGCTATGCGCTGGCGGTCGACCTGCTGCACTCCGTGGCACCCCGCCATCTCGTCCGCGACGACCAGGAGTTCCTGCTGAGCCGGACCGTCGGGCTGGGTGCCGAAGCGGCGGCCTGCGCGGTGCGCTGCGGCAGGCACGGGCTCGCGGTCGGACTGCTCGAACAGGCCAGGGGCGTGCTGCTCTCCCACGCCTTCGACGCCGACAGTGATCTGACCCGGCTCCGGGAGACGGCCCCGGAGCTCGCCGACCGCTTCGAAGAACTCCGGGATGCCCTGGACACGGCTACCGACAGCCGGGATCAGGCCTTCCTCGAAGAAGGGCCCCAGGGCGACGCGCACGGCTCTGACGCCCGCGCCGATCTGCGGCAGCGACTGGCCGCCGAGTGGCGGGAGCTGACCGGGCGGATCCGCATCGAGCATCCGGAACTCGGGCTGCTGCGGCCGGTGCGGGAGTGGGACGAGCGGGAACTGCGCGCGGCGGCCGCCGCGGGCCCGGTGGTACTGGTCAACGTCTCCTCGTACGGGAGCGACGCCCTGGTCGTCACCGAGCGCGCCATCGACGCCGTACCCCTCCCCGGACTGGACCCACGGACAACAGCGGCTCGCCGACAGGCCCTTCAAGACGCGCTGTTACGTATCGAGACGCCCGGAACCTCCCGCACCGAGTCCCTGCGCGCACAGCGAGTCGTCCGCGACACGCTCGTCTGGCTGTGGCGGGCGGCCACCGGACCGGTCCTCGGCCACCTGGACATCCCGGCCGCCAGCGCCGGACCGTTGCCCCGTATGTGGTGGTCGCCGGGCGGCGTCCTGGGCACCCTGCCGCTGCACGCCGCGACCCCCGAGGACGGCGTGCCCGGTGCGTTGGGCCGGGTCGTCTCCTCGTACACGCCGACTCTGCGGGCGCTGCACCACGCCAGGCAACGCGCCGCCCGCCCGGCGGGCACCGGTGCGCTCATCGTCGCCGTCGGCGAGGCCGCCGGTCTCGCACCGCTGCCCGCCGCGCGCCGTGAGGCCGAACACCTTGCGCGGCTGCTGCCCGGCTCCGAGGTGCTGACCGGCGCGTCCGCCACCCACGCCGCGGTGATCTCCGCTCTGCCCCGGCACGCGTACGCACACTTCGCCTGCCACGCCCTCGGGGACCTGGAGCGCCCGTCCGGCAGCCGGCTCGTCCTGCACGATCACGCCGAACGTCCACTGACCGTCCGCGACCTCGCCCGGCTGCGGCTGCCGTCGGTCCGGCTCGCCTACCTCTCCGCCTGCGCCACCCTGCGGACCAGCCCCGAACTCGCCGACGAGTCGGTCCACATCGTCAGCGCCCTCCAGATCGCGGGTTTCCCCCATGTCGTCGGATCGCTGTGGCACGTCGACGACACGATCGGAGCCGGTGTCGACCAGAGCGTGTACGAGGCCCTGAGCACGGGCGACGGCGCGCTGGATGTCGGCCGGACAGCCGAGGCCCTGCACTCCACGGTGTGCGCGCTGCGCGACACGTATCCCCAGACTCCGAGCCTGTGGGCCTGCCAGGTGCACGCGGGTCCCTAGTGCTAGCTAGGAGCTGGTCTTTCCTTTTCCCGAGCGGCGTCGCTCTCGGGATCTGTACGTTGACGGCTATGACGCCGTTCGTTTTCCGGCATGGTCAGGGGCCGTGGCCCGGGGGACTCACCCTGCCGCACGCCTACGCCGTCGCCGACCTCAGCCGCGCACCCCTGCGGATCGAGGCCGTCGAGTTGTTCGATGTCACCGCCAACGCGGAGGAGAAGACCATCACCTGGGAACCCATCGCCCCGCCGATCCCGCTCGGCGCTGACCTGTAATGCCGACCGAGCAGCCCTGACAGAGAGAGGGAAGTCGCATGGAGAACGACAATGCCGCCAAACTGGCGGTGCTCATCGATGCCGACAACGCCCAGCCCTCGATCATCGAGAACCTGTTGGCGGAAGTGGCGAAGTACGGGACAGCACATGTCAAGCGTGCCTACGGCGACTGGACCGGGACCTCGCTCAAGGGGTGGAAGGACCAGTTGCTCAAGCAGTCGATCCAGCCCATTCAGCAGTTCGCCTACACCACCGGGAAGAACGCAACCGACGCGGCCTTGGTGATCGACGCCATGGATCTGCTGTACACGGACCGCTTCGACGGCTTCTGTATCGTCTCCAGCGACAGCGACTTCACCCGCCTGGCCGCCAGGATCCGCGAGTCCGGCCTGACCGTCTACGGGTTCGGAGAACACAAAACGCCGAAACCCTTCGTCGCGGCGTGCGACAAGTTCATCTACACCGAGAACCTCACCTACACCGTGCGCACTCCGCGGCCTTCCGGCGCGATGTCGCACCAGACCTCGCAGATCGCGCAGGCTGCCGTGCGCAAGCTGGGGAACGCCGGGCTGGTGGACTTGCTGCGCAGCGTCGTGGACGCGGCCTCGGACGACGATGGCTGGGCCCACCTCGGGGCGGTCGGCAACATCGTCAGAAAGCGGCAGCCTGACTTCGATCCACGCAGTTACCGGTTCCCGAAGCTCATGCCCCTCATGGAAGCGACCGGTCTGTTCGATGTGGACAAACGCGACCCCGGTGACGGCAACCCGGCGGTCATATATGTGCGAATCCACCCTGATGACGAAGACCCGGCTTCACCTGCGCCGACGAGCGAGCAAGTCGGTACCCCGCCCAGCACGTAGCCGCGTCCGTCCCCCGGGCCGGGGAGTTGCCGCTCGCCTGGCCCGACGCCGCCCGCCTTTACCCCGCCTCCGCACCGGACGGCGAAGCCTCCACGCCCGGGAATGTGAATATTCACCTTTTCGTCAATTCGGTCATGGCGCCGCTCGGCTGTTTCCTCGGAAGAAGTCCATGATGGCCCCGTTCACCACGTCGGGGTGTTCGAGATACCCGAAGTGACCACAGTCGGCGATCTGCCGGTATTCACAGTCCGGGATGGCGTCGGCAACTTCCCTGCCCAGGTGGGGTGGAGCGACGATGTCGTCCTGGAAGGAGATGACGAGGGTCGGGGTGCTGATCGACCGGTATGCGGCGAGACGGTTCGGAAACGTGTCGAGCGTGAGTTGGGCGCGGATCCCTGGGGGCCTCTGCGGCGACATCTCCAGGAGGTCGATCCAGTCCCGCACCAGCTCCTCGTTGTTGAGACTGGCGGGAGACAGGTTCTGCGTTGCCCTGACCACCGCGTCGTACAGCGGCGGGATCGATATGTTCTGGTCGTGAAGTTCCAGGTCCGCTCTGGACATCGCCGCCCGGAGGGCATCCGTTCTGCCCCTTGTTGCGATGAGGACGGCCTGTTCCACCAGATCCGGCCGGACGACGAGCATTTCCTGAGTGATGAAGGCGCCCAGTGAGGCGCCCACGACGCGACACGGAGCGAGATTCAGCTTCTCGATCAGCGCGACGGTGTCATTGACCATGTCGTCCAGAGTGAAGTTCTCGGTCGGGTCAAAGGACGGCGCAATGCCACGGTTGTCGAAAGTGATCGTACGGTAGCCGGCCTCCGTCAGGGCCGGCACTTGATGGAGATCCCAGACACGGCCAGGGCTCCCCGTCCCCATGACCAGTAATACGGGATCCCCCTGTCCTGATTCCTCATAAGCGGGGAGATTCCCCTCGCTGGAGATCGGCGGCATCAATACCCCTATAGGAATCGACGACTTGTCGGGCATACCCCTACAGAGGCATGCCCGGTACCGCTCGGTGGTAGTGGCAACGCTACCCGGGCATGGGGGAGATGAGAACCCCAGGGTTGTTGTTCCGGTCCGCGTTGTCGAAGATCTTGATGGCTGGTTCTCGTGTTTACAAGGCGCTATATCTCGCTGTAGCGAAGGTCGGCCTGTCGTTACGGTTCCCGGCCTGAATGTGTGCCGGCCGCTGTTTGCGCCCTCACCGCGGCTCGCGTTGCCGTGCTTCTCGAATCGACTCCAACTAGCCATACGTTCCCCCGAGTTGATGTGGGCATTCCTGGTGTGACGATGTTCACGAATGGCTGTCATGGCTGGTGAGGCGCGTGTAACTTGCTCTTTACCGTTGGGATTCGACTGTGTCCCCAGAAGGGGTGGTTGCTATCTGCTTCTGCAGGTCGCGAAGCGCGGAGCGGGATACTTTTCCTCCTCCTGGCGGAGATTGCGTGACCGGGGGGCGTTCTCTCTGGATCCTCTGAAGATTTCGCTGTAATCTCCCGCTTGACCGATCTTTGTAATTTTCTATGCTCACCCTGCCGGTGCCCTGCGCGGTTGTCTGTATTCGCTTGGCAGGCAGGTTGTCCGGCTGAACGGTCGATTCTCGGAATTTTTCCTATGTCGGTCCGCGGTGTCCGCGGACGTCCTCGCGACCGTGCGTACTCCTTCGCTGCTCACACCGGCACGTATCCGACACCTGGCCTACCAGGAAGGCGATCTGCTCGTGTCTTTGCCCTCTCCGTACGCGGTTGTTCGCCGGCCGTTGTCCGCTGGACAGTCCGGTATGTGGTTCGCGCAGCAGTTGGTTCCGGAGAATCCGATATTCACCTGGGGTGAGTACCTGGAGATTCACGGTCCGATCGACACCGTGACCTTCGAACAGGCTCTCCGGCACGTCATCTCCGAGGCCGAAACCATGCGCGCTCGAGTCGTCACGGAACAGGGGACGGTCGGGCAGACAATCGAACCGCTGCTCGACTGGTCCCTCGACGTCGTGGACGTGAGCGAAGAGGCCGACCCGGTACAAGCCGCCGAAGCGGTGATGCGTGCCGACCTCGCCCGGCCGATGGACCTGCTTCATGGCCCCGCCTTCACCGAGATCCTCTTCCGCGCGGCCCCCGACCGCTTCCTGTGGTACCAGCGCATCCATCATGTGGTGATCGACGGCTACGGCCTGTCCCTTGTGGTACGCCGCGTCGCTCAGGTCTACACGGCTATCGTTCGCGGACTCCCCGTCGACGACGGCGCCTTCCCTTCCCTGCGGGCCCTCCTCGACGAAGACGCGGTCTACCGGGAGTCGGCCGCATACGGCGCGGACCGGGAGTACTGGCTCGGCCGGCTGGAGGATCTGCCCGAGGTGGCGGCTCTCGCTGAGGGCGCCCCGATCACGGCGTCCCGTTTCCACCGGCGCAGCACACGGCTGCGGCCCGACGCCGTGGACCGGCTGACCGCGTCGGCCCGGGAGATCAGCGCGAGCATGCCCCGGCTGGTGATCGCGGCTGCCGCGGCCTACGTCCACCGCATGACCGGAGCCACGGATGTCGTGCTGGGTCTACCGGTCACCGGTCGTACCAGTGACTCCGCCCGCGCGATACCCGGCATGTCCTCCAACGTCATGCCCTTCCGGTTGCGGATGCGCCCGCAGATGACGGTCGCAGGCCTGGTGCGGCACGTCTCCGAAGAGTTACGCGGACTGATGGCGCATCAGCGTTACCGCTACGAGGACTTACGCCGCGACCTCAAACAGGTCGGCGACGACCGGCGGATGTTCGGCCCCGTGGTCAACTTCATGCGGTTCGACTACGACCTGTCCTTCGCCGGATTCCCGAGCATCGCGCACAACCTCTCCACCGGACCGGTCCCGGACCTCTCGATCCTGGTGCACGACCGGATGGACGGCCGCGGACTGGGCATCGACTTCGACGGCAACCCGGATCTGTACTCCGGCGACGAGGTCGCCACCCACCAGCGCCGGTTCCTCGCGCTGCTGGACGGGATGGCGGGCGACACCACACAGCCCGTCGGTCGGCTGCAGGTGATCCTCCCCGAAGAGCGCGAGCAGCTCCTGGTCGTCGACAACGCCACGGACCGTCCGGTCGAGGGGCACGCCGCCACCATCGTGCGGCGCTTCACCGAACTGGTCGCCGACCGGCCGGACGCGCCCGCCCTGCGCTCCCGTACGGAACACCTCACCTATCGCCGGCTGGACGAACGGGCCAACCGCCTGGCACATCTGCTGAGGGCACAGGGCGTGGGCACGGAGACCGCGGTCGCCGTGCTGATGGAGCGCTCGGCCGACCTGGTCGTGGCCACTCTCGCGGTCCTCAAGGCCGGTGGCGTGTACGTGCCCATCCACCCCAGCTACCCGGTTGCCCGGCGCCGGCACATCATGCGGGAGACCGGCGCACCTGTGCTGCTCACCGACACCGTCATGAGCACCGACCGGTTCCCCCACGACGCCGCCGTGATCGTCGTCGACTCCGATCGACGCCTGGACGGTATGCCGGCGAGTGACCCGGGCGTCACCGTGCACCCGGATCAGCTGGCCTGCACGATGTACACCTCCGGTTCGACAGGCGTGCCGAAGGGCGTCGCCATCACCCACCGCGACGTCACCGACCTGGCCCACGACCGCTGGTGGGACGACGGGTGCACCGTGCGTGTGCTGCTGCACTCCCCGCACGCCTGGGACGCGTACACCCTGGAAGCGTGGGTGCCCCTGCTGACCGGGGGCGAGGTCGTCCTGGCGCCGCCCGGCGACCTGGACCTGCGCGACCTCGGCTCCCTCATCGTCGATGAACGCATCACCGCGCTGTGGCTGACCGCAGGCCTGTTCCACCTTCTGGTCGAGCAGAGCCCGGAGTGCCTGCGCGGAGTCGCACAGGTGTGGACCGGCGGAGATGTCGTGTCCGCCAAGGCGGTGCGCACCGCGCTGGATCACCATCCCGGGCTGACCGTGGTCAACGGCTATGGCCCGACCGAGACCACCGTCTTCGCCACGCGCAACCCGATCCGGGTGACGCACGAGGCGTCCGGCGCCGTGCCCATCGGCCGTCCGCTCGACAACATGCGGATCTACGTCCTCGACGGCACGCTGTCGCCTGTTCCGCCCGGCGTGAGCGGCGAGCTGTACGTCGCGGGCGCCGGGCTGGCCCGTGGGTACGCTCACCGGCCGGCCCTGACCGCCGAGCGGTTCGTCGCCGCTCCCTTCGGTACACCCGGGTCGCGGATGTACCGGACCGGCGACCTCGTCCGCCGATGCCCCGACGGCTCCCTGGAGTTCGTCGGCCGCTCGGACGACCAGGTCAAGCTCCGGGGCTTCCGCGTGGAACTCGCGGAGATCGAGGAGGCGCTGACACGCTGCGACGGCATCGCCCAAGTGACGGTCTTGCTCAGGGAGTTCGGCCCCGGCGACGATCGCCTCGTCGCCTACGTGGTCCCCACCGCCGAGATCCGGACCCACACCGACGCGTCGCTGAATCCGGACGGCCTGCGGGACCGCCTCGGAGCCACCCTGCCGCCGTACATGGTCCCCTCCGCGTTCGTCGTGCTCGACAGCCTGCCCCTCACCGACCACGGCAAGCTCGACCGGGCCCGGCTGCCCCTCCCGGAGTTCCACACGGCCCCTTCCTTACGCGCGCCGCGCACGCCGCAGGAGGAGGTTCTGTGCGGTCTGTTCGCCGAAGCGCTGGGCCTGTCGGCACTGGGTGTGGACGACAGTTTCTTCGACCTCGGCGGCCATTCTCTCCTCGCTATCCGGCTGATCAACCGGATCCGCTCCGTTCTCGGCCTCGACCTCAGCCTCAGGGCCCTCTTCGAAGCCCCCACCGTCGCACAACTCGCCGAGACGACGGCGCGATCGGGCGCCGGGGCGAAACCGGAACTCGCCGCCCGGCAGCGGCCCCACCCGGTGCCCCTTTCCTCAGCGCAACACCGGCTGTGGTTTCTCAACCAGGTCCAGGAAGCGGCCCCCGCCTACAACGTGCCCCTGGTCTTCCGGATCTCAGGTCCCCTGGACCGTGAGCATCTGCGTCGGGCACTCGGCGATCTCGTCGCCCGTCACGAGATCCTGCGTACGGTCTACCCGCTGCTCGACGGGGCTCCTCACCAGCGGATCCTGGACCCTGACGAGGCGGACATCGAGCCCGCCGTCCACGAGGTCGACGAGGCCGGGCCGGCGGCCCGACTGGCCGAAGCCGGCCGGCGGGGATTCGACCTCACCACCGACCTGCCCCTGCGGGCCTCGGTCTACCGGACCCGGCCCGACGAACACGTCCTGCTGCTCCTGCTGCATCACATAGCCGCCGATGGCTGGTCGCTGGAGCCGATCGCCCGCGATCTCTCCGCCGCCTACACCGCGCGGTACGAGGGCCGGGCCCCGTACTGGTCGAGGCTGCCTGTCCAGTACGCCGACTACACGCTCTGGCAGCGCGACTTGTTCGTCGACAGCGCGGACCAGGACCACCCGCTGCGCGCGCAACTCGACTTGTGGCATGCCAGGCTGGCGGATCTGCCGCACGAGCTCACACTGCCGTCCGACCGTGCGCGACCTGCCGCACCGAGCTACGGAGTGGGCACCGCCGCCCTGGAACTGCCCGCCGAACTGCACACGGCGGCGGCGGCTCTGGCCCGCCGCACCAACACCACCGTCTTCATGGTGCTGCAGGCCGCGCTGGCCGCGCTGCTGACCCGGATGGGCGCGGGCACCGACGTGCCGATCGGCACACCGATCGCGGGACGAGACGACGAGCGGCTCCAGGATCTCGTCGGGTTCTTCGTCAACACGCTGGTGCTGCGCACGGACACCGCCGGACCGCCGGCCTTCGACGAGCTCCTTGCTCGCGTCCGTGCCTGCACCCTTGAGGCCTACGCGCACCGGGACGTCCCCTTCGACCGGCTGGTCGAGACCGTCAACCCGCCGCGCGCACTGGGCAGGCACCCGCTTTTCCAGGTCATGCTCGCCCTCCAGGGCAGCGACGATGTGCGGCTGTCCTTGCCGGGCGCCACGGCCCGGTTGGAACCCGTGGAGGCGGTCGCGGCGAAATTCGACCTCCTGGTCAACCTCGGCGAGCGGTACGACGCCACAGGCGCGCCCGCCGGGATCGCCGGCGGCCTGGAGTACAGCACCGACCTCTTCGATCAGGCCACGGCCCGAGCCCTCGCCGACCGATTCGTGGGGCTCCTCACCGAGGCGGTCGCGGACCCCGGCCGGCGCATCACGGACATCGACCTCCTCACCGTGACGGAGCGGCGGGAACTCCTGGCGGACCCCGACACCTCAACCGAGTCGATCCCCGCTCTGCTGCACGAGTTGTTCGAGATCCAGGCCGAGCGGACCCCGGACGCGATCGCGGTGAGCCACCGCGGTCACGGGATGACATACCGCGAACTCGACGAGCGAGCCGGCCGGCTCGCGCGCTCGCTGGTCGAGCGGGGCGCCGGGCCGGAGCGCGTGGTGGCGCTGTTGCTGCCGAGGTCGGCCGACTTCGTCGTCGCCGCCCTCGCCGTGCTGAAGTCCGGGGCCGCCTACTTGCCGTTGGACCCGGACTATCCGGCCCGGCGACTGGATCTGACGCTGCGCGACGCCGCACCTCGGTGCGCCGTGACCACCTCCGAGGTCACCTACCGGCCGCCCTCCGGCATGGAAACGATCGTTCTGGACGACGACGCGACCATCGCCGAACCCACCCGGCAGCCCGGCATCCAGCCGGTCGCCGTCGCGGCGGAGCGCCCGGCCGCCCCGCTCCCGGAAAACGCCGCCTACATCATTTACACCTCGGGGTCGACGGGCGCCCCGAAGGGTGTCGTGATCCCGCACCACAATGTCGTACGGCTGTTCACGACGACCGAGGACTGGTTCCGGTTCGGTCCGGACGACGTCTGGACGCTCTGCCACAGCTACGCGTTCGACTTCTCCGTATGGGAGATGTGGGGCCCGCTGCTGCACGGCGGACGACTGGTCGTCGTGGACCGGCAGACAGCGCGCTCCCCCGAGGAACTGCTCGCCCTGCTGGTCGATGAGCGGGTCACTGTACTCAACCAGACCCCGTCGGCCTTTTATCAGCTCATGCAGGCCGACCGGGACACCCCGGAGCTCGGCAGCCGGCTCGCACTGCGCCGGGTGATCTTCGGCGGGGAGGCGCTGGAGCCGCGACGGCTGGCCGATTGGTACGACCGGCACGCCGAGGGCACGCCGGTGCTGGTGAACATGTACGGGATCACCGAAACCACCGTGCACGTCAGTCACCTGCCTCTGCGCCGACACACCACCGTGGGCCACGGCAGCCCGATCGGGCGGGCGCTGCCCGACCTGCGGCTGCGGTTGCTCGACGAGCGCCTGCGCCTGTTGCCCGCAGGCGTGGAGGGCGACATCTACGTCAGCGGGCCGGGCTTGGCACGCGGCTATCTCGGCCGGCCCGCCCTGACGGCCGAGCGCTTCGTGTCCGACCCCTACGGGCCGCCGGGGGCGCGTATGTACCGCACCGGCGACCGCGCGCGCCGCCGCGCGGACGGCGGGTTCGACTTCGCCGGCCGGGCCGACCAGCAGGTCCAGGTGCGCGGCTTCCGGATCGAGCCCGGGGAGATCGAGGCCGTGCTGATACGGCATGAGGGGATAGCCCAGGCCACCGTCGTCGTCCATGAGTTCGGTCCGGGAGACGAGCGTCTCGTCGCCTATGTCGTGCCGGCCGACCGTGCCGCGGACCCCGCCGGCTGGCGGCGGCACGCCGCGGATCTGCTGCCCGAGCACATGGTGCCTGCCGTCTGTCTGCCCGTGGACGCCATGCCGATGACCGCCAACGGCAAACTCGACCGTGCGGCGCTTCCCCGGCCCGAACGGCCCGCCGGCCCGACCGGGCGGGCGCCGCGCGATCAAGCGGAGGAGGTCCTGGCCGGGCTGTTCGCCGATGTGCTCGGCCTGCCTGTGCCGGGCATCGACGCCAGCTTCTTCGAACTGGGCGGACACTCCCTGCTGGTGACCGGGCTGGTGGGACGGATCCGCTCGGCCCTGGGTGTGGAAGTGCCCCTGCGGGCCGTGTTCGAGGCCCCGACGGTGGCCGCTCTCGCCGGGCGGCTGCCCCGGGCGCCCCGGGCACGGCGCCCGCAACTGCGGGCGGTCGCACGGCCGGCCGAGATGCCGCTGTCGTACGCACAGCGTCGACTGTGGTTCCTGCGGCATCTGGAAGGCCCGAGCGCCACCTACAACGTCTCGTGGGCCGTGCGGCTCAGCGGCTCCCTGGACCTGCCCGCGCTGCGGGCGGCCGTGCACGACGTGGTCGCCCGGCACGAATCGCTGCGCACTGTCCTCCCGGCGCGCGACGGAGTGCCCCGCCAGCACGTCCTGGACCCGGTGGACGTGCGACTCGCCGTACCGGTCACCGATACCGTCGAGCCGGACCTGCCGGAGGCTCTGCGCAGGGCGGCCGCCCACGAGTTCGACCTGGTCGGCGACGTACCTCTGCGGGCCGAGGTCTTCCGTCTCCGCGCCGACGCACACGTGCTGCACCTGGTGGTGCACCACGTGGCCGCCGACGGCTGGTCCCTCTCCCCTCTGGCGCGCGACCTGGCGACGGCCTACCGGGCCCGGATCCGGGGCACTGCCCCTGCGTGGCGGCCGCTGCCCGTCCAGTACGCCGACTACACGCTGTGGCAGTGTGAACTCCTCGGCGGTGAGCGCACCGAGCCCGACGGGACGAGTGTGACGGATCGGGAACTGGCCTTCTGGCGGGCCGCCCTGGCTGATCTGCCGGAACAGCTCGACCTCCCCACCGACCGCCCCCGGCCCGCGTTCTCCACCCACCGGGGCGGGCTGGTCGACTTCGAGCTGCCCGGCCCCGTGCACGCGGCCCTGGAGGAGCTGGCCCGCGCCAAGGGGGCCAGCCTCTTCATGGTGCTGCAGGCCGGCCTCGCCGCGCTGCTGACCCGGCTCGGGGCCGGCACGGATCTGCCGCTCGGCACGCCCGTCGCCGGGCGGAGCGACGCCGCACTCGACGACGCCGTGGGCTTCTTCGTCAACACCCTGGTGCTGCGCACCGACACGGCGGGGAATCCCACGTTCTCCGAACTCCTGGGCCGGGTCGCCGAGACCGACCTCACCGCCTTCTCCCACCAGGAGCTGCCGTTCGAGCTGCTGGTCGAGGCGCTCAACCCCGAGCGCTCCCTGTCCAAACAGCCGCTGTTCCAGGTGCTGCTGGCCCTGCAGAACACGCCCGAGGCCGACTTCACCGCGCCGGGGGTCACCGTCGCCCGGGAACACGTACCGCTGGACGTCGCCAAGTTCGACCTGTCCTTCGGCTTCACGGAGCGCCGGGACACCGACGGCGCGCCGGCGGGTCTCAACGGCATCGTCGAATACAGCGCCGATCTCTTCGACCACCCCACCGTCCGGCGCGTCGCCGAACGTCTGGTGAGGCTGCTGCACGCGGTGGCCCTCGCCCCGGACCGCCGGATCGGCGACGTGGAGATCCTCGACGCGGCGGAGCGCGAGGAGATCCTGCACACCTGGAACGCCCGCACCCGTCCGGTGTCGCGGGCTTGCCTGGGCGACCTGTTCGAACAGCAGGTACGGCGCACGCCCCGGGCACCCGCTGTCCACTACGAGGGCACGCGGCTGTCGTACGCGGAACTGAACGAGCGCGCCAACCGCCTCGCGCACTCCCTGATCGGCCGGGGTATCGGGCCGGAGGACCTGGTGGCCCTGGCGCTGCCGCGCTCCCTCGACCTGGTGGTGGCCGTGCTCGGCGTGCTCAAGTCCGGTGCCGGATACCTGCCGCTCGACCCGGAATACCCGGCCGACCGGATCACCGCCATGCTGGAGGACGCCCGCCCGGCTTGTGTGCTCGCCGCCGCGTCGGTGGTCGGCACACTGCCCGGTCTCACCCCCGGCACGCTGATGGTGCTGGACTCGGACGACATCGCGGGCGTGCTTGCCCAGGCGCGTACCGGAGACCCGGTCGACACCGACCGGACGACCCCGCTGCGGCCCGAGAACTGCGCCTACGTCATTTTCACCTCCGGATCGACGGGGCGGCCCAAGGGCGTGCTGGTGCCGCACAGCGGGGTGCCCAACCTCGCTCTCGGCCTCGACGAGCAGGTGGGGGTCGGACCGGGCAGCCGCTTCCTGCAGTTCGCCTCGATGAGCTTCGACGCCGCGGTGCCCGAGCTGTTCATGCCGCTGCTGGCCGGGGCCTGCGTGGTGCTTTCGCCCGCGGACCGGCTGTTGCCGGGACAGCCGCTGGCCGACCTCGTGGCACAGACCGGCGTCACTCACGCGATCCTTCCCCCTTCGGCCCTGGCGGTCCTGCCCGAGGACGCTTTCGGCGAGGGCGCCACGGTCTTCACCGTGGGCGAGGCCTGCCCACCGGAGGTCGTTCGACGCTGGTCCGGCCGGGTACGGCTGATCAACGCCTACGGACCCACCGAGGCCACGGTCTGCGGCACGGCGAGCGAGCCGCTGGCCGCGGCGGCGGGCGAAACGCCGCCGATCGGCCGCCCGCTGGCGAACGTACGGGCGTACGTCCTCGACGCGTTCCTGAGGCCGGTGCCCCCGGGGACGACCGGAGAGCTCTACCTCGCGGGCCCCGGTGTGGTCCGCGGCTATCTCGGCCGCCCCGGTCTCACCGCGGGGCGCTTCGTCCCCGACCCGTACGGCGAGCCGGGCAGTCGTATGTACCGCACCGGCGACCTGGCCCGCCGGCGGGCGGACGGGCAACTGGTCTTCGCCGGACGGGCGGACGACCAGGTCAAGATCCGGGGCTTCCGCATCGAGCTGGACGAGGTGAGCGGGGCACTGTCCCACCTCGCGGAGGTGGCACGGGCGGTCGCCGTGGTCAGGGAGGACCGGCCCGGCGACCGTCGTCTGGTGGCGTACGTGGAACCGCGCGCCGACTGTTCGCCCGCCCCCTCGGCGCTGCGCGACGCGTTGGCCAGGACGCTCCCGTCCTACATGGTGCCGAGCGCCGTCGTCGTCCTCGACCGGCTGCCGCTGTCCGCCGGCGGCAAGATCGACCGCGGTGCGCTGCCCGCCCCCGACTACACGGCCGACCTGTCCTCGGCGCCCGCCAGAACGCCGGTCGAGAAAGTGTTCCGCGACCTGTTCGTCGAGGTCCTGGGCTTGCCCGAGGTCGGGGTGCACGACGGGTTCTTCGACCTGGGCGGCGACAGCATCCTGTCGATGCAGCTGGTCGGCCGGGCCCGCCGGGCCGGCCTGGAGATCTCCCCGCGTGATGTCTTCCAGAAGCCGACTGTGGCCGAACTCGCCACCGCCGCGCGTACGGTGAGTGCCGCCCCGGAGAGCCGGCCCGACATCGGAACGGGCGACGTGCCGCTGATGCCCATCGTCCGGTGGCTGCGGGAGCTGGGCGGCCCGGTCGACGGCTTCCATCAGTCGGCCGTGGTGTCCCTGCCCGGCGGCGCGGACCCGGACCGGGTGACCCGCACCCTGCAGGCCCTCCTGGACCACCACGACGCGCTGCGCCTGCGACTGCGGCGGGACGGGGGCCAGTGGTCGCTGCACGTCCCGCCCGCGGGGGCGGTGTTCGCGCACGACTGCCTGCGCCGAATCGGCATCGGTGGCACCGATGCCGCCGACGTCACCGCCCTGACGGAGGCCGAGACGCGTGCCGCCCAGGAGCGACTGAGCCCCGACGCCGGAGTCATGGTCCAGGCCGTCTGGTTCGACGCGGGCCCCGACCGCTCCGGCAGACTGCTGCTGATGGTCCACCACCTCGCGGTGGACGGCGTCTCCTGGCGGATCCTGCTGCCCGACCTGGAAACCGCCTGGACCGCCCTCGGGCAGGGCCGGGAGCCGGAGCTGCCCCCCACCGGCACCACCCTGCGGCGCTGGGCACAGCTGCTGCACGAGGAGGCCGGGCGCTCTGAACGGATGGCCGAGGCGCCGCTGTGGGCCGATATTCTCGCGACACCCGACCCGGAGCTGGCCGCCCGCCCGCTCGACCCACGGCTCGACACCCACGCCACCAGCAGCCGGTTCACCGTCGAGCTGGCGGCCGACCGCACCACGGCGCTGCTGACCACTCTGCCCGCCGCCTTCGGCGCCGGCGTCAGCGACGTACTGCTCACGGCCTTCGCGCTGGCGGTCGTCGAATGGCGCCGCAGGACAGGACGCAGCGCCAACAGCGCGGTCCTGCTCGACCTGGAGGGCCACGGCCGGGAACCGGTCCTCGAAGGGGTCGACCTGTCCCGCACCGTGGGCTGGCTGACCAGCGCCCATCCCGTGCGGATCGATCCGGGCACGGTGGCCTGGAGCGAGGTCACCTCCGGCGCGGCGGCGCTCGGCCGCGCGCTCAAGACGGTCAAGGAACAGCTGCGGCTGCTGCCCGACCGTGGCATCGGCTATGGGCTGCTGCGTCATCTCAACCCCCGCACCGCGGCCGAGCTCGGTGTGCTGGAGACCCGCCCGCAGATCGGCTTCAACTATCTGGGGCGGTTCGTAGGGCAACCCGACGCCGACTGGGCCCCGCTCGCCGACGGCGGGGGACTCGGTGGCGGCTCGGACGCGGCGGCCCCGGCCCCCCATGTGATCGGGGTCGACGCCCTCGCCCGGGACGACGGTGACGGGACACGGCTGCTGTGCACCTGGTCGTGGCCTACCGCCCTGCTGCCGGAGGCGGAGGTGCGCGAACTGGCCGCGTGCTGGTTCGCCGCTCTCGACGGCCTCCTGTGCCACCACGAAAGGCCCGACTCCGGCGGGCTGACCGCGTCCGACCTGTCGCTCGTCGCGCTCGACCAGGACAGCATCGACCAGCTCGAAGCCGCATGGAGGAGCAGCAAGTGAAGCGTTCGGGGCTTGCCGACATCCTGCCTCTGACACCGCTGCAGGAGGGCATGTACTTCCACGCGGCGTACGACGAGAAGGCACCGGATGTCTACAACACGCAGCTGGTGTTGGAACTGGACGGACCGCTCGACGCCGCCGCGCTGCGCAACGCTGTCCACACGCTGCTGCGCCGGCACGCCAATCTGCGGGCGATGTTCCTGCACGAGGGACTGGACCAGCCTATGCAGGTCATCCCGCACGAGGCGGAACCGCCCTGGCACGAGGGGGATCTGTCCGGTCTGCCCGAGGAACAGCGGCACAAGGAGTACGAGAGCCGGCTGAGCGAGGACCGCGCGCGCCGTTTCGACCTGGGCCGGGCGCCCCTGCTGCGCTGCACCCTGGTGAAGCTGACGCCGGGGCGGCACCGGCTGATCATCACCAACCACCACATCCTGCTCGACGGCTGGTCACTGCCGCTGCTCGTGCAGGAGCTCTTCCGGCTGTACGCGAGCGGTGGCGACGACACGGCGCTGCCCCGCCCCGTGCCCTACAAGACGTACCTTGCCTGGATCGCCGCCCAGGAGCGGGAGACCGCGCTGAGCGCGTGGGGCAGGGAGTTGGCCGGGGTGGAGGGTGCCACCCTCCTCGTCCGTGACGGCCGCGGCAGGAGCCCCTCGCTGCCCCGTGCCTTCGGGTTCCGGTTGTCCGCGGAGACGACCGGGGCCCTGGAGGCGCAGGCGCGTCGCCACGGCCTGACCCTCAACACCCTGGTGCAGTGCGCCTGGGGACTGCTGCTGGGCCGTCTGGTCGGCAGCGACGACATCGTGTTCGGAACGACGGTCTCCGGGCGGCCGTCGCAGATCGACGGTGTCGAGTCCATGATCGGCTTCTTCATCAACACCATCCCGGTGCGGGTGAGGGCCACACCGGGGGACTCGCTGCTGCACGTCTGCCGGCGGCTCCAGGACACCCAGGCCGAGCTGCGGGAGCTGCACCACGTGGGTCTGGCCGACATCCAGCGAATCACCGGCGTGGGCGATCTCTTCGACACCCTGATGGTCTTCGAGAACTACCCCTTCGACGAGTCGGCCCTCCCCGAGGCGCGCGGGGTACGGGTGGCCCGTGCCGAGAGCCACGACGCCACCCACTACCCACTGACCCTCGCCGCGCTGCCCGGCCGGAGTCTGGGCTTCCGGGTGGACTACCGCCCGGACCTCCTCGACGAGCCACGGGTACGGCAGATCACGGACCGGCTGGAGCGGGTCCTCGTCGCCCTGGCCGAGGACCCGCGGGCGCCGGTCGGCCGGCTCGACATCCTGGACGCACCGGAGAAGGCGCACCTGACGGAGCTGGGTCGTGGGGCGACCGCCCGGGTCCCACAGCCCTCGGACCCGAGGTACGACCTGGCCGGGCTGTTCGAGGCACAGGCCGCCCGCACCCCCGACGCCGTCGCCGTCGTGTCCGGGACCAGTACGGTCACCTACGCCGAGCTGAACGTGCGGGCCAACCGGCTGGCCCACCGCTTGATCGCGGCGGGCGTGCGGCGCGAGTCCCCGGTGGCGCTGTTGCTGGAGCGTTCCGTCGAAGCGGTCGTCGCTGTCCTGGCGGTGGTGAAGGCGGGCGGCACTTATGTACCGGTCCACGACTCGTTCCCCGCCGACCGCATCGCCTGGGTCCTCGACACCACCGGAGCCACGGTCTTCGTCACCGACCGGGCGAACAAGGACCGGGTTCCCCGGCACACCGTGGACGTGGTGCTCGCCGACGACACCGGCGGACCGGGGGAGCGCGACGACGACCCGCGGCTCGCCACCGATCCACGGCAGCTGGCGTACGTGATGTTCACCTCCGGATCGACGGGCGTGCCCAAGGGCGTGGCGGTCACCCAGCGGGATGTGCGCGCGCTGGCCTTCGACGCGCGGTGGAGCGGCGGCGCGCACCGGCGGGTGCTGACACACTCCCCGCAGGCATTCGACGCCTCCACGTACGAGATGTGGGCGCCGTTGCTGGGCGGCGGCGGGATGGTGCTCGGCCCGGCGGGCGGGATCGACGCCCAGGCGCTGCGACAGGTGGTCGCCGAGCACGGCGTGACGGCCGTGTTCCTGACGACGGCGCTGTTCAACGTGATGGCCGAGGAGAACCCCGCCTCCTTCCGCGGCCTGCGCGAGGTCCTTACCGGCGGCGAGGCCGCATCCCCCGCGGCGATGCGCCGGGTGCTGTCCCACTGCCCGGGACTGGCCCTCGGTCATGTCTACGGCCCCACGGAGACGACGACGTTCGTGACGCACCAGCCGATGCGCGACGCGGGCGACGTCACCGGCGTACCGCCGATCGGCGGGCCGCTGGACGGCACCCGGGCGCTGGTGCTGGACGCCGGACTCGGGCTCGTCCCGCCGGGCGTGGTGGGCGAACTCCACATCGCGGGCGCCGGCTTGGCCCGCGGATACTGGGGCCGCGGGGCTCTGACGGCCGAGCGCTTCGTGGCCTGTCCGTACGGCGTCCCCGGCGAGCGGATGTACCGCACCGGGGACCTGGTCCGGTGGAACGCCGACGGCGCGCTGGAGTACTGCGGCCGGGGCGACGGCCAGGTCAAGGTCCGGGGGTTCCGCATCGAACCGGGCGAGGTCGAGGCGGCGCTGTCCCGGCACCGCTCGGTCGCACGGGCCGCGGTCGTGGTGCGGGAGGACCAGCCGGGCGGCAAGCGCCTGGTGGCGTATGCGGTCCCCGCGCCGGGACACGGCCTGGACCCGGCCGAACTACGGAGGTTCGCCGCCGGGACACTGCCGGAGTTCATGGTGCCGGCCGCCGTCGTGGAGCTGGCGGCGCTGCCCCTGACGGGCAACGGGAAGGTGGACCGTGCGGCCCTGCCCGCCCCGGACTGTGTGGAAACCGGACCGGCGAACGTACCGCGCACCACCCGCGAGGCCGTCCTGCACCGGCTGTTCGCGGAGGTCCTGGGCGTGTCGCGGGTCGGGGTGGACGACTCCTTCTTCGACCTCGGCGGCGACAGCATCATGTCCATCCAACTGGTCGGCCGTGCACGCAGGGCCGGACTGGTCCTCACCCCGCGGGAGGTCTTCGAACTCAAGACCGTCGAGAGACTCGCGGCCGCGGCCCACGACATCGATGACGCGGCACCCCGCGGCGCGGACGACGTCGCCTGGGGCGAGGTCCCTCAGACCCCGGTCGTCGCATGGCTGCGCGAACGTGGCGGACCGGTCGAGGGGTTCCACCAGTCGATGCTGATCCAGATCCCCGCGGGCCTGGAGGACCGGACCCTTGTCGCCGCACTCCAGCACCTGCTCGACGGACACGACGCCCTGCGCATGCGACTGCGCCGTGCGGAGCGGGAATGGGCGCTGGAGATCCCGCCCAAGGGCTCGGTCAGGGCCGAGGCCTGCTTCCGGCGGGTGGACCTCGCCGACGAGAAGGACACCGTCGCCCGGCACGCCGCCGAGGCCCGGACCCGGCTTGCGCCACAGGACGGCATCATGATGCAGGCCCTCCGGTTGGACGCGGGTCCCGCCCGGCCGTCCCGACTCCTTGTCCTGCTGCACCACTTGGCGGTGGACGGCGTCTCCTGGCGGATCCTGCTGCCCGACCTGGCCCGAGCGGCGCAGGCGGTGGCCGACGGGCGCCGTCCCGAGCCGGTGCGGCAGGGCACGTCCTTCCGCCGCTGGGCCCAACTGCTGTGCGAACAGGCCCAGGATCCGGTGCGAACGGCCGAACTGCCGGTGTGGCAGCGTGTCCTGGCGCGGTCCGAACCGCCTTTGACCGACCTCCCGCCCGACCCGGCGCGGGACACCGCACGCACGGTGTGCCGGATCACCCGTGAACTGCCGCCGCGGATCACCGAGCACCTGCTGACGACGGTCCCGGCCGCCGTGCACGGCGGCACCGAGGACGTACTGCTCACCGGGCTCGCCCTCGCGGTGGCCGAGTGGCGGCGCGACCTGGGGCGGGGCGAGGGCACCGCCGTCCTGGTGGACGTGGAGGGCCACGGCCGCGAGGAGCTCGGCACCGGCGCGGACCTGTCCGGCACCGTGGGCTGGTTCACCTCGGTACACCCCGTGCGCCTGGACGCGAGGGTGACAGACTGGCGCACCGGCCCCTCCCTTCTCCAAGCGCTCAAGCGGGTCAAGGAGCAGGTGCGGGCGCTGCCCGACCACGGCATCGGATACGGGCTGCTGCGCTACCTCAACCCCCGCACCGGGCCCGATCTGGCCGGCCTGGCGGCCCCACAGATCGGCTTCAACTACCTTGGCCGTTTCGAGACTTGGGCCACCGCCGACTGGAGCCCGGTCGGGCAGGACACCCCGCTGAGCGGCGGCTCGGACGACGCCATGCCGGTGGCGCACCCGCTGGAGGTCGCCGCGCTGACGCGCGCCGACTCCGACGGGCCACGCCTGCTGATCAGCCTGATGTGGCCGCAGGCGCTCCTGGCGGAGAGCGCGGTGGACGACCTGGCCAACGCGCTGGTGGCCGCGCTGAGCGCGCTGGCGCGGTCCGTCGGCGACCTGCACACGTACGGGCACACGCCCTCCGACCTGCCCCTGGTGTCACTGAGCCAGGCCGATATCGACGAGCTGGAAGCGGACTGGGGGAACTAGAAGTGGCGGAATCGACGATGCGGCAGTCCCGGCTGAAGGACGTGCTCCCGCTCGCGCCCATGCAGGAGGGTCTGCTGTTCCACGCCCTCTACGACGACGAGGCGGTGGACCTGTACGCGGTCCAGTTCAGCTTACGTCTCAACGGGCCGGTGGATGCCCAGGCGTTACGCGCGGCGGTCGAGGCAGTGCTGCGCCGGCACCCGAACCTCAGCGCCGGGTTCCGGCTGACCCAGCAGGGCCGGGCCGTGCAGGTCGTGCCCCGGCACCTCGAACTGCCCTGGGAAGAGGCCGACCTCACCGGCGTCCCGGCACCTGACCGCGAAGCCGCGCTGACGCGGATGCTGTCCGCCGACCGGGAGCTGCGATTCGACCTGGCCAGGCCGCCCCTGGTGCGCTGCACACTGGCGCGCACCGGAGAAACACGCCGCACCCTGATTCTGACGATGCATCACATCCTGGTCGACGGATGGTCGATGCCCTTGTTGATCGCCGACCTCTTCGCGCTGTACGAGAACGGCGGCGACGAGCGCGCCCTGCCGCCCGCCCCGCCCTACCGCGACTTCCTGACCTGGCTCGCCGCGCAGGACCGTGAGACCGCCGAGGCGGCCTGGCGCGAGACCCTGGCCGGACTGCCCGGACCGACGCTGTTCGCACCGCGTGCTTCGGGCGCCCGGTCGGTCACACCCGGCCGCGTGATTGCCGAGGTCCCGGTCGCCCTCGGATCCGCGCTGACGGCGCTGGCCCGCCGCAGCGACCTGACCGTCAACACCCTCTTCCAAGGCGCCTGGGGCCTGCTGCTCGGGCGTCTGACGGGCCGGCAGGACGTCGTCTTCGGAGCCACCGCGGCCGGCCGGCCGCCCGAGGTGGCCGGCGTCGAGAACATGGTCGGGCTCTTCGTCAACACCCTGCCGGTGCGCGTCCGCTACGGCGCGGCCGAGAGCGCCCTGGCCGCGCTCACCCGCCTCCAGCAACGGCAGAGCGTGCTGCTGGACCACCAGCACGTGGCGCTGGCCGACATCCAGCGCCAGACCGGTCTGGGAGAACTCTTCGATACCCTGGTGGCCTTCGAGAGCTACCCGAGTGACCCCGACGCCTTCCGGACGGCGGTGGGCGACGTGGAGATCGAGTCGATCGAGACCCACGACGCCACCCACTACCCGCTCGCCCTCATCGTGGTGCCGGGCGAGCGCATGCGACTGCGCCTCGACTACCAGCAGCACTGCCTGGACCGGCGCTCCGCCGAGCAGCTCGTCGAGCGGCTGATCAGGCTGCTGCAGGCGATCGCGGACGATCCTTACCAGCCCGTGGGGCGGATCAGCCTGCTGTCCCGGCAGGAGCGCGACGCGCTCGTGGCCGAACAGAACCGCCTCCCGCGCACCCCCGCCCTCCATGAGCTGGTCGAGGCCGAGGCAGCCCACACCCCCGACGCGACCGCCCTGCGCGGCGACGACGGACAGGAGCTGACCCTTGGGCAACTCAACGCGCGCGCCAATCAGTTGGCCCGGGTCCTCATCGGGCGCGGGATCGGGGCCGAGGACATGGTGGCGCTGGCCCTGATGCCGTCCGCCGCGTTCACGACCGCGGTCCTGGCCGTCCTCAAGACGGGCGCGGCCTACACGGTCCTGGACACCGGCCGCTCGCCGGAGCGGGCCGCCGAGCTGATCGCGGCGGCCCGGCCCGCACTCGCCCTTGTCGAGTCGGCCGGCTCCCCGGCCGGCCCGCTGGGCCAGGTCATCGTCATCGACGCCCCGGACACCCTGGCGGAGTCGCGCGCGCAGCCGGAGGGCGACCTCCGCCCCGGGGAACGCGTCCGGCCGGTGCTGCCCTCACACGCCGCCTGTCTCAGCCGCCGCTCCGGCACCGACGAGGACGTCGTGGTGCCGCACGGCGCCCTGGCCGATCTGGTGCTGCCCGGCCCCGGCGGGGACCACGCTCCAGGCGGCGTCCTGCCCGGCCCCGGGGCACTGGCGTCCGTGGCGGACATCCTGCACACCGCCGGCCCGGCCTTCGCCCGCCTCCGGACCCTGGTGCTGGACCACGCCCTGGAACCGGTGCCCATCGGCGCGGTGGGCGAGGTGTACCTCGTCGGCGGTCTTCCGCGGGCGTACCCCGGCCACGCCGACCGCACCGCCGAGGGCCTCGTCGCGAATCCGTACGGCCCCGTCGGCTCCCGGATGCTGCGCACCGGCTCCCTGGCGCGCCGCACCTCCTCGGGAACCCTCGTCCTCGTAGAGCGGTCCGACACACCGCGGGGCGCCGATCGGCTGCCGGACGTCCCGCACACCGCCCCACGCAGGCGCCCCGCACGCACACCGCAGGAGGAGCTGTTGTGCGGGCTGTTCGCCGAGGTCCTCGGCCGTCCCGCCATCGGTATCGACGACGACTTCTTCGAACTCGGCGGGCACTCCCTCATGGCGACCCGCCTCATCAGCCGGGTCCGCTCCACCCTCGGAGTCGAGGTCGACGTGCGTGCCCTGTTCGAGGCCCCCACGGTGGCGGCCCTCGGTCAGGTGCTGACCCGCACCGACGTGGCCCGGAGCGCGCCGAGCGCCGTCGACCGCCCCGACCGCGTACCGCTGTCGTACGCGCAGCGCCGACTGTGGTTCCTCGGACACTTCGAAGGCGTCGGCGCCGCCCTCAACATCCCGCTCGCCCTGCGCGTGACCGGCACCCTCGACACCACTGCCCTGCGGGACGCTCTGGGCGATGTCATGGCCCGGCACGAGAGCTTGCGCACGGTGTTCCCGCAGGATGCCGACGGCCCCTACCAGGCCGTCCTGAGCAGCGAGGACGCATGGCCCGAGCTACCGGTGACCGACGTCCGGGAGGCCGAACTCGCCCCGGCGCTGGCCGCCGCCTCGCAACACGTCTTCGACCTCGCCACCGAACCGCCGCTGAGGGCCTCTGTGCTCCGGGCCGGACCACACGAGAGCGTGATCCTGCTGCTGATGCACCACATCGCCGGCGACGGCTGGTCGCTCGGGCCGCTCGCGCGCGATCTCGCCGACGCGTACACCGCGCGCCGCGAGGGCCACAAGCCGCACTGGCAGCCCCTCCCGGTGCAGTACGCCGACTACACGCTGTGGCAGCGCGAGACGCTCGGGGAGGAAACGGATCGGCAGAGCCCGCACGCACGGCAACTCGCCTACTGGACCGAGGCCCTGGCCGGCCTCCCGGCCAGGATCGACCTCCCCGCGGACCGGCCGCGCCCCGAGGTCCCGAGCTTCGGCGCCGACGCCGTACCACTGAACATCGACCCCGATCTGCACCAGCGGCTGGCGGACCTGTCCAAGGCCAACCGGGCGAGCCTGTTCATGGTCGTCCAGGCGGGTCTGGCCGCACTGCTGACCCGGATGGGAGCGGGCACCGACATCCCGCTCGGCAGCCCCATCGCGGGCCGCACCGACGACGCGCTCGACGACCTCGTCGGACTCTTCGTCAACACACTCGTCCTGCGCAACGACACCTCCGGCGACCCCGGCTTCCGCGAACTGCTGCGCCGGGTACGCGCCACCGACCTGGCCGCCTACGCTCACCAGGACCTGCCCTTCGAACGCCTGGTGGAGGCCCTCAACCCGGTGCGCAGCACCTCGCACCAGCCGCTCTTCCAGGTCATGCTGGCCCTCCAGAACACCACGGAACCCGACTTCCGGCTGCCCGAGGCCCAGGCGCGTCCGGAGCCCGTGGACATGCCCGTCTCCCAGTTCGAACTGTCCGTCATCCTCAACGAGCGGCGTGACGACCACGGGCGGCCCGCCGGTCTCCAGGGCTGGATCCAGTACAGCAGCGATCTTTTCGAGCGGGAGACCGTCGAATCCCTGGCCGCACGGCTCGTCCGGCTCCTGACCGCCGCCGCGAACGAACCGGACCTCTCCATCACCCGGATCGACATCCTCGGCCCGGCCGAGCGGCGCCGGCTCCTGACGGAGTGGAACCACACCGGCACGGCAGCCACGCCCGCATCCCTGCACGCCCTCTTCGAACGGCAGGCCGCCCGCAGACCGGCCGCTCCGGCGCTGGTGTCCGCGGACGACGCGCTCTCCTACGCCGAGGTCAACGCCGCGGCCAACCGGATGGGCCGGGCGCTGCGCGCCCGCGGAATCGGCCCCGAACACATCGTCGCGCTGGCACTGCCCCGCTCCACCGATCTGGTGCTGGCCGCGCTCGCAGTCCTCAAGACCGGCGCGGCCTATCTGCCCGTGGACCCCGCGTACCCGGACGACCGTGTCGCCTTGATGCTGGCCGACTCGGCTCCCGCCTGCCTCATCACGGACAGCACCCGGGACACCGGCCGGCCTGCCGCTGTCCTCGCCCATCCGCAGCTCCTGGACCTGCCCGAACTGCGCCGGGAAGCGGCGGCGTACCCCGGCGCCGATCTCGCCGACCACGAACGCACCGCCCCCACCGACGTACGCCATCCCGCCTACGTCATCTACACCTCGGGCTCCACGGGCCGCCCCAAGGGCGTCCTCGTCACCCACCTGGGCATCGCCGACTTCGCCGCCGCCGAGGTGGAGGCGTTCGCAGTCGGGCCGGACAGTCGCGTGCTCCAGATGGCCTCGCCCAGCTTCGACGCCTCCGTACTGGAGATGTGCGTGACGTTCGCCGCCGGGGCGGCCCTGGTCGTGGCCCCGGCGGGCCCCCAGGGGGGCCGGGAACTGGCGGATCTCCTTCAGGAGCAGGCCGTCACCCATGCCTTCATCTCGCCCGCCGCGCTCGCCGGCATGCCGGAGTGTGCGCTGCCCCGGCTGGCCACCCTGGTGGTCGGCGGCGAGGCCTGCCCACCCGCCCTCGTGGCCCGCTGGTCCCAGGGCCGCCGGATGATCAACGCGTACGGACCCACCGAGTCGACCGTGGCCGCCACCCTGAGCGCCCCCCTGTCCGGTGACGGCACCGTGCCGATCGGCCGGCCCCTGCCCGGCACCCGCGTGTACGTACTCGACGACGCCCTGCGCCTGCTGCCTCCGGGCGTGGTCGGCGAGCTGTACATCGCGGGAGCCGGTCTGGCCCGCGGCTATCTGCACAGGACCGCCCTGACCGCCGTGCGCTTCGTGGCCGACCCCCATGGGCCCCGCGGCGCACGCATGTACCGCACCGGCGACAGGGCACGCTGGACACCCGACGGGCACCTCGAATTCGCGGGCCGGGCCGACGGCCAGCTGAAGCTGAGGGGCATCCGCATCGAGCCCGGCGAGATCGAGGCCGTCCTCGCGCAGGACCCGCGAGTGGCCCAGGCCGTCGTGGTCGCTCGCGAGGACGCGCCCGGCGACCGGCGGCTCGCCGCCTACATCGTCCCGAGGACACCGGCCGAGCGGCCCGACCCGGCCGAGCTGCGCGCTCGCGCGGCCCGCACCCTGCCCGCCTTCATGGTGCCGTCCGCCTACGCCGTGCTCGACGCCCTGCCCCTGACCGGCAGCGGCAAGCCGGACCGCGAGGCCCTGCCCGTCCCCGAGCCCGTGGACGCCCTTCCCGGCCGCGGCGCGCGCACGCCGCAGGAGCAGATCCTGTGCGGCCTGTTCAGCGAGGTCCTCGGCCGGGCCCAGGTCGGCGTGGACGACGACTTCTTCGCCCTCGGAGGACACTCCCTGCTGGCCACCCGGCTGACGGCCAGGATCCGGGCCGTCCTCGGCGTGGACCTGCCCGTGCGCGCCCTGTTCGACGCGCCCACGGTCGCCGGACTGGTCCACCACCTCGACGGGGCGGACGAGGCCTCACCCGCCCTTGGCTCCGTGGCACGCCCCGCCACCCTGCCCTTGTCCTTCGCGCAGCGCCGGATGTGGCTGCTGCACCGTATCGAGGGACCGAGCCCGACCTACAACATCCCCCTGGTGTTGCGCCTGTCCGGCACACTCGACCGGGCGGCCCTGCACCAGGCGCTGGGCGACCTGATGGAACGGCACGAGAGCCTGCGGACCATCTTCCCCGAACAGGCCGGCGTCCCCTGCCAGCGGATCCTGGACGCGGCCGAGGCCCACCAGGAGCCGAGCCCGGTGGACACCGTCGAGGAGAACCTGCCGGAACTGCTCGCCGAGGCGGTGCGCCACCGGTTCGACCTCACCGCCGAACCACCCGTCCGCACCTGGCTGTACGCCCTCGGCGGCGAACAGCACGTCCTGGTCCTCCTCATACACCACATCGCCGGCGACGGCTCCTCCCTCGCGCCACTGGCCCGTGACCTGGCCGAGGCCTACCGCGCCCGCGCCGCCGGGGAAGTCCCGGGATGGGGCGCTCTTTTGGTGCAGTACGCCGACTACACGCTCTGGCAGAACGAGCTCCTCGGCGACGAGGCCGACCCGGACAGCCGGGCTCACCGGCAGCTGGAGTTCTGGCGGCACACCCTCGCGGACCTGCCGGAGAGCCTCCACCTGCCCGCCGACCGGTCCCGCCCGGCAGCGGCGAGTTACCTCGGCGACGCCCTCGACCTGCATATCGATCCCGGCCTGCACACCGAACTGACCCGGCTGGCCCAGGAGAACGGCACCAGCCTGTTCATGGTCCTCCAGGCTTCCCTCGCCGTGCTGCTGACCCGGCTCGGCGCGGGCACCGACATTCCGATCGGCAGCCCCATCGCGGGCCGCACCGACGAAGCGCTGGACGACCTGGTCGGGTTCTTCGTGAACACCCTGGTCCTGCGCACCGACACCTCCGGCAACCCGAGTTTCCGGGAACTGCTCGGCCGGGTACGCGAAACGGACCTCGCCGCCTACGGCCACCAGGACCTTCCCTTCGAGCGGCTGGTCGAGGCGCTCAACCCCACCCGCTCCCTCTCCCACCAGCCGCTGATCCAGGTCGTCCTGGCGCTGCAGAACATGACGGAGCCGGCCTTCACCCTTCCGGGGCTGCACGCCCGAATGGAGCCGATGGGCACGAAGAGCGCGAAGTTCGACCTGTCGTTCTATTTCCGGGAGCGGCGCGCCGCCGACGGCACTTCCGAGGGCATCCACGGGTTCGTCGAGTACGCGACCGAGCTCTTCGACCGCGCGAGCGTCGAAGGACTGGCCGGGCGGCTGCGACGGGTGCTGACGGCCGTGGTGGCCGACCCGGACCTGCCTGTCGGACGACTCGACCTGCTGGCGCCCGGTGAACGCCAGGACCTGCTCGCGCTGGGCGGCGGCGCGGCCACGCCACTCCCCGACACCGGCCTCGCCGCCTTGTTCGAAGCCCAGGTTGAGCGCACCCCCGCGGCGGTGGCCGTGGTCGCCGACGGCGAAACCACCCGTACGACACTGTCGTACTCCGAACTCGACGAGCGGGCGGACAGGCTGGCGCACCGGCTGGTCGCGGCGGGTGTGCGGGCCGAGTCCTGTGTGGCCCTGCTCGTGGACCGGTCGCCGGACCTGGTGGTGGCTGTCGTGGCCGTGGCCAAGGTCGGCGGGGTATACGTACCGCTGCACGCGGACTGGCCGACCGAGCGCCGCAAGGCCGCGGTGGCCGAGACCGGTGCGCGTGTGGTGCTGGCCGACCGGCCGGGGCGCGCCACGGGCTGCGGCGCCGAGGTCACGGAGATGGTGATCGGCGCGGGCAGCGGCGACGAACCTCGCAGCACCCTGCGCAGGCCCGTCCATCCGGACTCTCTCGCCTACGTGATGTACACCTCCGGCTCGACCGGGGCGCCCAAGGGTGTGGCGGTCACCCAGCGGGACGTGGTGAGCCTGGTGCTTGACAGCGGCTGGGACGGTGTCACCGCGCCGCGCACCCTGGTGTACGCACCGCACTCGTTCGACGCCTCGACGGCGGAGCTGTGGGTGCCGCTGCTCTCCGGCGGCCGGCTGGTGGTGGCGCCCGAAGGCGAACTGGACGTCGACGCGCTGTCCGAGCTCATCACCGCCGAGTCCGTGGAGCGGCTGTGGCTGACCGCGGGCCTGTTCCACCTGATGGCGGAGCAGCGTCCGGACGCCTTCTCCGGCGTACCGGAGGTCTGGGCCGGCGGTGACGTGCTCTCGGCGGACGCCGTGCGCGCGGTGATGACCGCCTGTCCCGGCACGGTGGTGGTCAATGGCTACGGCCCCACGGAGACCACGACGTTCGCGACCCGGCACACGATGGGTCCGGAGCGGATGCCGACGGCTTCCGTGCCGATCGGCCGTGCACTGGACAACCACCAGGTGCGCGTACTGGACGACGGTCTGCAGCCGGTGCCGCGGGGCGCCACGGGCGAGCTGTACGTGGCGGGCGCGGGGCTCGCCCGGGGCTACTGGGGCCTTCCGGGCGCGACCGCCGAACGCTTCGTCGCGGACCCGTACGGCCCGCCCGGCACGCGGCTGTACCGGACCGGCGACCTGGTGCGCTGGGGCGCCGGCGACGCCCTGGAGTTCATCGGGCGCGCGGACGACCAGGCGAAGATCCGGGGCTTCAGGATCGAACCGGGTGAGGTGGAGTCGGTGCTGCGCCGGCACCCGGCGGTCGCCCAGGCCGCGGTCGTCGTACGTGAGGACCACCCCGGAGACAAGCGGCTGGCCGCCTATCTCGTCCCCGCCGACACCAGCACCGGGGACGGCGGCGTCGAGGCGGACGACCAGGTGGACGAGTGGCGCTCGCTCTACGACACGCTGTACGAGAACACCGCCGACATCGCTTTCGGAGAGAACTTCTCCGGCTGGAACAGCAGTTACACCGGCGGTCCGATCCCGCACGAGGAGATGGCGGAGTGGCGGGACGCCACGGTCGCCGAGATCCTCGCGCTGCGGCCACGCCGCGTGCTGGAGATCGGTGTGGGCACGGGCCTGCTGCTGTCCCGCATCGCCCCGCACTGCGAGGCGTACTGGGGCACCGACTTCTCCGCCCCGGTGATCGCTGCCCTCGAACAGCAGCTCCGGCAGCAGCCGGAAGGCTACGACGGGGTCACTCTCCACCATCGGGCGGCGGACGACCTCGACGGGCTGCCCACGGGCTGGTTCGACACGGTGGTCCTCAACTCCGTGGTGCAGTATTTTCCCAACGTCGACTATCTGACGGGCGTCTTGCGCGGCCTGGTCGACCTGCTCGCGCCCGGTGGCACCGTCTTCGTCGGCGATGTGCGCAACCTGAGGCTCGTCCGCACCTTCCACACCGCGGTGAATCTGCACGCGGCCCGTGGGGGAGAGGACCCGGCTCAGACCCGGCGGGCGATCGAGCAGAGCGTTCTCATGGAGAAGGAACTGCTGCTGGATCCGGACTACTTCCCCGCGGTGCGGCGGGAGATCGACGGGATCTCCGGTGTCGCCGTCCGCCTCAAGCGGGGTCGAGCGGGCAACGAACTGAACGGATACCGCTACGACGCGATCCTGCGGCGCCGCGGCGCGGACGGCCTCGACGGGGGCACGGCCGAGGCCCCGGCCAGGTGGCCCGAACTGCGCTGGGGGCTCGATGTGGACTCCCTGGAACAGGCCACCGAGGAGCTGTCGGTCACCGATACCGGCCGACTGCGGATCACCGGCGTGCCCAACGGCCGTATCGCCCACGAGGTATGGGCGATGCGGGAGTTCGAGCGCGGCGGTGACCCGGTGTCAGTTCTGCGTGCGGCGGCCGATGGTGACTTCGGCCCGCAGCCGGAGGACTTCCACCTGCTCGGAGAGCGGCTGGGGCACCGGGTGCGGATCACCTGGTCCGGCGGCAGCGCCGAAGGGGACATGGACGTCCTGTTCACGGTGGACGGGGCCGACGAACTGCCGCCCGATCTCGGCCTCTACCAGGACAGGCACCATACTGAGGTGTCCGCGTGCGCGAACAGCCCGGCACGGTCCGCCGAGGTCGGCGCGCTGGTGACCGAGGTGCGTGCCACGGCCCAGGACGCGCTGCCGGACTACATGGTGCCGTCGGCCTTCGTGGTGCTCGACCGGCTGCCGCTCACCGTCAACGGCAAGCTGGACCGCCGAGCCCTGCCCGTGCCGGACCTTGGCGGTGCGGCCGGCGGACGGCAACCGCGCTCGGCCCGTGAGCAGGTCCTGTGCGAACTGTTCGCCGAGGTGCTCGGCGTCCCCCAGGTGACGCTCGACGACGACTTCTTCGCCCTCGGGGGCCACTCGCTCCTGGCCACCCGGCTGGTCAGCCGCATTCGGGTGGTGCTCGGCGTGGAACTGGCCATACGGAACCTCTTTGAAAGCCCGACGGCGGCCCTGCTTGCGGAGCGCCTGGACCAGGGCGCGAACACCGATGCCTTCAATGCCCTCTTGCCCCTGCGTTCAACCGGTTCCCGTGCTCCTTTGTTCTGCGTTCACCCGGCCGGCGGCCTGAGTTGGTGCTATTCCGGGCTGGTCGCTCAACTCGGGAAAGACCGGCCGATCTACGGACTGCAGTCGCCGCGACTTTCCCATGTGTCCAGCATTCCGGACACGTTGGAGGAATCGGCCGCCGAATATGTGAAGCGTATTCGAGAGGTGCAGCCGAGCGGTCCGTACCATCTGCTCGGATGGTCCTTCGGTGGTCTCCTTGCGTACGCCATGGCGACCGAGCTTCAGCAACATGGGCAGGACGTCGCACTGCTCTCCCTCCTCGACGTATTCCCGGTCCAGGACGAAGCGGTGTACGAGTTTCCCGAGGACCAGATCCTGCCGGCGCTCTTCCAGGTCGTGAGCCGGGAACTGGCCCGCGTCAACGGTCAGGCCCTGCAGGGCGACCTGCTGATGGAGACCATCCGGCGCGAGGGCGGCGTGCTCGGCGAACTGCGGGAGTTCCACCTTGAGGCCGTCAGGGAGATCTGTCTGCGCAGCGTGCGGCAATTGCGCGCCTTCAAGCCCGCCGTATTCCACGGAGACATGCAGTTCTTCACCGCGGTCGAGGGTCGTACCGAAAATTCGGCGGACCACACGGCCTGGAGGTCCTTGGTCGACGGGAAGGTCGAGAACCACGACATCCATTGCGACCACGGCAGCATGACACAGCCGGGCCCCATCAAGGAGATCGGAAGAATCGTCGCGGCCAAGCTCCGTTCCCTGAAATAGCGGACATCAGCGAGACATTCACCGGAAACCACCGGAAGGAAAGAAACATGAGCAATCCCTTCGACCAGGAAGACGGCGCGTTTCTGGTGCTCGTCAACGATGAGGGGCAGCACTCACTGTGGCCCGCCTTCATCGAGATCCCGGTCGGCTGGACGAAGGTCCACGGCGAGGCCGGCCGCGAGGAGTGCCTGGACCACATCAACACCCACTGGACGGATCTGCGCCCCAAGTCCCTGGTGGAGGCCATGGCCAAGACCGAGGGCGGCGGGCAGTGACGTCGGAGGGCGGGGTCTCCCTGGTCGACGAGTCCTTACTCGTCGGCGTGACGGACGAGGACCGGGCGGTGCGGTCGGCCCACCAGTTCTACGAACGGCTCATCGGACTATGGGCGCCCGCGGTGATAGAGGCCGCCCACGAGCTGGGTGTGTTCGTGGCACTGGCCGAAGAACCGGCCGGCAGCGCCGATCTTGCGCGGCGGCTGGGCTGCGACCCCAGGGCGATGCGGGTACTGCTCGACGCGTTGTACGCCTACGACGTCATCGGCAGGATCCACGACACCATCGGCTTTCGCTACGTCATGTCCGCCGAGGCCCGGGAGTGCCTGCTGCCCGGCGGACTGTTCAGCCTCGTCGGCAAGTTCGCGCACGACATCGATGTCGCCTGGCCCGCCTGGCGGAACCTGACCTCCGTGGTGCGCCACGGCGCCCGCGACGCAGCCGGCACCGACAGCCCGAACCGGATCGCGGAGGAGGACTACGAGTCGCTCGTCGGCGGCATCAATTTCTGGGCCCCGCCGATCGTCACCGTGCTGTCCCGCAAACTGCGCACGCTCGGCAGGTCCGGCGATGCGACGGCATCGATTCTCGACGTCGGCTGCGGCACCGGCCTCTACAGCCAGCTGCTGTTGCGGGAGTTCCCGCGTTGGACGGCGACCGGGCTCGACGTCGAGCGCATCGCGGCGCTCGCGAACGCGCAGAGCCTGCGGCTCGGCGTGGCCGAGCGCTTCGACACCCGTGCCGGCGACTTCTGGAAGGGCGGTTGGGGAAGCGGGTACGACATTGTCCTGTTCGCCAACATCTTCCACCTGCAGACACCCGCCTCGGCTGCCCAGCTGATGCGTCACGCCGCCGACTCGCTCGCCGCCGACGGCCTGGTCGCGGTCGTGGATCAGATCATCGACGCGGACCGCGAACCCAAGACCCCCCAGGACCGGTTCGCGCTGCTGTTCGCCGCTTCGATGACCAATACGGGCGGCGGGGACACCTACACCTTCCAGGAATACGAGGAATGGTTCACGGCGGCCGGCCTGCAGCGCGTCGAAATCCTGGACACCCCCATGCACCGCATTCTGCTGGCCCGGCGCGCCACGGAAAAACCGGCGACGGGGGGACGGTGATGGGACGGTCCGAGACAGTCCGTCGCTACTACGAACTGGTCGATGCGGCGGACTACGAGACCATGTTCGGCATCTTCTGCGACGACCTGATTTACGAGCGTGCCGGAACCGCACCGCTCAAGGGAATCAAAGATTTCCGCCGCTTCTATCTCGCTGAACGGAAGATCAGCTCAGGGCGGCACTCCTTGGACGTGATCGTCGAGAGCGGAGACTGGGTCGCCGCTCGGGGAGTCTTTACGGGAGAGCTCCGCAACGGGCAACACGTGACCACCCGGTGGGCCGACTTCCATCACTTCCGGGGAGACAAGATCTGGCGCCGGTACACCTATTTCGCCGATGAAGTGATGTAGCAGTCGGACCCAAGAGGCTGAGGACGGAAGACTTATGACCACACGTTCGGGACCTTCTGTCCTGGAAATCGCCGGAATTGGATTCGGGCCATCAAATATGGCACTGGCGATCGCCCTTGAGGAGATCCATGGCGCCGGGGTGAACTCTCGGGGCCCCACCATGGAGTTCTTCGAGAGGCAGCCTGCCTTCGGTTGGCACCGCGGGATGCTGATGGAGGGCGCCACCATGCAGGTGTCATTCCTGAAGGACCTGGCCACCATGCGGGATCCGGGCAGCCGCTACACGTTCACGGCCTATCTGAAGGCCAAGGGGCGGTTGGCCAAGTTCATCAACAGCAAGACGCTCTTCCCGTTCCGCGTGGAGTTCCACGACTACCTGGAATGGGCGGCGTCCCACTTCGCTCCGGTGGTGTCGTACGGCAGTGACGTCCTCGGTATCCGTCCCGTCGTCGAGGACGGCGTCATGGAATACCTCGACGTGATCGTACGGACCTTCCCGGACGGCTCGGACCCGATCGTGCGCCGGGCCCGGAACGTTGTCATCGGCACCGGACTCGCCCCCTGGCTGCCGGACGGGGTGAAGGAGTCGGCGCGGGTGTGGCACAGCTCCCGGCTGATGGACCGGGCGACGGCCCTGACCGGGGCGCCCCGCGGGTTTGTCGTCATCGGAGCCGGCCAGAGCGCCGCGGAGGCCGCCGAATACCTTCATCACACCTTCTCCGGGGCACAGGTGAACGCGGTCTTCGCCCGCTACGGCTACAGCGTCGCGGACGACAGCCCGTTCACGAACAGCATCTTCGACCCGGAAGCGGTGGACGAGTTCTACGGTGCCTCCCAGGAGGTGAAACAGGATCTGCTCGACTATCACGCCAACACCAACTACTCGGTCGTCGACCTCTCCCTGACCGAGGAGCTCTACCGCAGGACATACCAGGAGAGCGTCCTCGGCCGGCAGCGGCTGCGCATCCACAGAGTCTCCCGCGTCCGGGCGGTGGAGGAACACCCGGACGGAGTGCGCGTCACCGTCGAGCATCTGCCGGACCGCTCCGTGGAGGTACTCGACGTCGACGCCGTCGTCTACGCCACCGGCTACCGGCCGAGCGATCCCGCTCCGCTCCTGCAAGACCTGTTGCCGGAGTGCAAACTCGACGACGCGGGCCGGCTCGCCCTCGACCGTGACTACCGGATCGTCACCGCCGGCGACGTCCGCTGCGGCGTCTACCTGCACGGCGGGAGCGCCGAGCGCACCCACGGCCTGTCGGCCGGTCTGCTGTCCAACACCGCGGTCCGCTCCGGCGAGATCGCCGACTCGATCGTCAAGAGGTAGGCCTTGTTCGTACCACCGATGTACCGGACGAAGGACGAGAGCTGGCTCCGCCGTGTCATGGAGCGATACCCGCTCGCGACGCTCGTCAGCAACGGCGAGCCGACCCCCCATGCGACGCACCTCCCGGTCATCTTCAGCCGGGACGACGCACAGGGCGCGGGCGGCCCGGTGGGCACCACACTGCTGGGGCACATGAACCGGGCCAACCCCCACTGGGCGGCGCTGACCGATACCTCGGCCGCCAAGCTCGTCTTCACCGGACCGCACAGTTACATCACCCCGACGCTCTACGAGACGACGCCCGCCTCGCCGACCTGGAACTTCGTGACGGTGCATGTAGAAGGCACCCTGCAACCCATCGCCGAGTTCGAGCAGACCCTCGACGTGGTGAGGGCCACGGTCGAGACCTTGGAGGCGGCCTTCGGAAACAAGTGGGAGATGGACTCCTCCCTCGACTACTTCCGGAACATCGGCCCAGCGGTGGGCGCCTTCCGCTTCTCGGTCACCTCCGCCGACGGAATGTTCAAACTCAGTCAGGAGAAGACCCCCGAGATCCAGCGCCGGATAAGCGACCGGCTCACCGCCACCGAGGCTGGCACCCGGCGCGAACTGGGCGCCATCATGGCCGAGTTCACCCTAGGAGCCCACGATGGCGTCTGATATTCGACAGGACCGGCCGCTCACCCGGCCGCTCACCGTGTGGGGCGGCCCCGCCGCCCCCGACTGCCTGCTCACCTCACTGCGCCAGACCGCGGCGGCGCAGCCCGACACGGTCGCGGTGGTCGATGACGGGACCGAGTTCACCTACGCGGCTCTGCACGACTGGAGCCTCGTCATCGCGACGCTGCTCACCGAGCACGGGGTGCGGGCCGCGGACCGGGTGGCGGTGACGGGACCACGCAGTGCCGCGATCGTCGCGGCATTCCTCGCCACGGTGAGGACCGGCGCCACCTATGTGCCGCTCGACCCCGAGTACCCGGCCAGACGCCTGGAACACATGCTCAAGGACAGCGGAGCCAGGATCCTGCTCCACACCGGTGACCGGCCCGGGTACGACACGGCCGCCACCACGCTGCGCATACCCGCCCCGCCGTCCACCCCTCCCCGCTCCGCGGACACCGTGGACCAGACACCGGTAGCCTGCGGACCGGACCTCCCCGTCTACGTCATCTACACCTCGGGCACCACGGGCTGGCCCAAGGGCGTGGCCGTACCGCACAGCTGCCTCGACAACATGGCCGCGTGGCAGTGGAACCACTCCGTGCGCCCGGACCTGCGGACCGGCCAGTTCGCGCCTCTCAACTTCGACGTCTGGTTCCAGGAAGTCCTGGGAGTCCTCTGCGGCGGTGGAACACTGGTGATCATGCCGGAACGGCTGCGCAGAGATCCCTTCGAGCTGCTGAGTTGGCTGCACCAGCACCGCATCGAGCGCCTGTTCCTGCCGTACCTCGCCCTCAACATGCTCTCCATGGCCGCCTCGGCCGAGGGCTCCCTCGACCACCTCTCCCTGGTCGAAATCAACACCGCGGGGGAGCAGGTCGTCTGCACACCCCCCATCCGCGAGTTCTTCGCCCGGCTGCCCCGCTGCCGCTTCAACAACCACTACGGACAGAGCGAATCGGCGATGGTCACGGTCCACACTCTCGACGGTCCCAGCGACACCTGGCCGTCCCTTCCGCCGATCGGCTCCCCTCTGCCCGGCTGTGAACTGCTGGTCGACCCCCTCGACCCCGCGGAACCCGAGGTCGGCGAACTGCTGGTGGCCGGCCTGCCGGTGTCCCTCGGCTACCTCAACCAGCCCGAGCTGAACACGCGGCGCTACATCGCCGTCCCGCCGACCCCACAGGGCCACACCCGCGCCTTCCGGACAGGCGACCTGGTACGCCTGGACGAAGGAATCGTGCACTTCCTCAGCCGGCGCGACCACGACGTGAAGATCCGGGGCACCCGTGTCAACCTCCTGGAGGTCGACGCCTGGCTGCTCGACCAGGACCATGTGGCCGAAGCTGTCTGCGTCGCCGTCGAGGCGGCCGAAGGAACCCGCAGCCTGCGCGCGGTCGTCACCGCCGAGGATCCCGCGGCGCCACCGGACACCCGGGCACTGCTCGCCGGACTCGCCACTGTGCTGCCCCCCACCTCCATCCCGGCGTCGCTCACGGTCGTGGCCGAACTGCCCCGCACACCCAGCGGAAAGATCGACAGAGAACAGGTCCACAAGCAACTCGCCGGGACTTCCGCCGACGCCACGCACTGCCCCCACTAGCCGGTCTGGAGCACACGAGATGGAGCCCGCAACCCCGAACCCCACCGAACGCGCACTGGCCGCGATCTGGGAGGACATCCTCAACGTCCGCCCCATCGACCGCAGCCAGAACTTCTTCGAAGGCGGCGGGGACTCACTGCTCGCGACCAAGGCCGTCCTGCGGATACGCCGGACCTGGCCCGTCGCCATGACCGTCCGGACGATCATCGATCGGCCGGTCCTCAAGGACCTCGCGGCGCACATCGATCTCCTGACGGCGACGACGGCCACGCCGTCCCCGCCCGTTGCCTGAGCCCACCCGAAGACGAGGACCACCATGGCACGCACACTGCTGGTGCTCGACTACCCGGGCCGCCGCACCGAGGCCCACATCAGCGACCTCGGCCTCGACGCCCACGGGTACGAGCTGCTCGACCTGCTGGCCGCCCCACTGCCCGACGAGGTGACGGGACGGGAGTACGCCAAGGCCCTCGCCGGCCGACACTCCCTCGAAGGACGGGAGGTCACCGCGGTACTGGCCTACTGCGCTGCCGCCCCCCTGGCACAGGAACTCGCCCGATACCTGGTGGAGGCGGGCCACCCACCGCTTCCGCTGATCTTCTTCAACGCCACCCCCGGCACCGCCGTCGGCGTGGCGCACGACTACACCGCGATTCTGGAGCAGCTCGGCGCCGCACCGCCCGGAGAACCGGCCACCGGGCTCGACCTGCCGAGGCTCCTTCAGTCCCCGCGCGACCTCATCCACGCGATGAACGGCGAACTCGACCGGATCGTCCGGCAGTCCCTCGTCGGCGACCTGTACGACGAGGAGGAGGTCAACGAGGCGAGCGCCCAGATCGTCGCGGTCTATCTGGACCTCCTACGGCACCAGATCGCCGCCTACCACTCGGCTGCCCCGGCCTGGGGCGGCGACGCGGTGAACGTCGTCTCGGCCGGCCATCCCATCCAGAGCGACTGGGCGGGAGCACGCAGAACCCATGTCGTACGGGTCGATTGCGCCCCCGCGGAACTGCTGTCCCGCTCGGAGACCCGCGACAGCGTCCTTGCCCATTTCCCTTCCCACCCTCACGAAGACTGAGAGGCGCGTTCCATGACATCAGCCACCGACCCGGAGTGCCCGCACGCCGCGGAGCACAACACCGGGCCCAGCATTCTGGCCCCCGAAGTGATCGCCGACCCCTTCGGCGCCTACCGCCGGCTGCGGGAGGAAGGCCCCGTCATCCGTGGCCAGTTCCTCGACGGCTCGCCCGCCTGGTATGTGACCCGCATGGAGGACGTCCGCTCCGTGCTCCGTGACCCCCGGTTCGTCGTCAACGTGGCCTCCGTGCCCGACCTGCCGATCGTCGATCCGCACGAGAAGCTGGTCGCATCGATGGGCTTCCCCGCCGAGCTGGTCAAGTACCTGTCCAAAAACGTCCTGAGCAGCGACCCGCCCGACCACACACGACTGCGCCGCCTCGTCTCGCGTACGTTCACCGGCCGTCGGGTGTCCGCGCTGCGGCCACGCGTGGAGCAGATCACCGACGAGCTGCTGACGACCCTGCCCGACCACGCCGAGAACGGGGTGCTCGACCTCATCCCCCACTTCGCCTATCCGCTGCCGATCATCGTCATCTGCGAACTGTTCGGGATACCCGAGGCGGACCGCCCCCTGTGGCGGCAATGGGGAACCGACCTCGTCTCCATGGACCCCCAGCGCATGGCCACCGCCGCTCCGGCCCTCATCGAGCACATTCACTCACTGATCGACGCGCGCCGCGCCAACCTCACCGACGACCTGTTGAGCGGCCTCATCCGCACGCACGACGACGGGGACCGGCTCGACGACGTCGAGATGGTCGCCATGGTCCTGGCCCTCGTCCTGGCCGGACACGAGACGACCGCCCACCTCATCGCCAACGGCACCCTCGCCCTGCTCACCCACCCCGAACAGCTCGAACTCCTGCGCAGCCGACCAGACCTGATGCCGGGCGCCGTACACGAACTGATCCGCTGGTCCGGCCCCGTGCACATCACCCGGCTGCGCTACGCGGCCGAGGACGTCGAACTCGCCGGCACCAAGATCAGGAAGGGGGAAGCCGTCCAGGCCATCCTCGTCTCCTCGAACTTCGATCCCCGCGAGTTCCCCGACCCCCACCGGATCGATGTCACCCGCCACTCGGCGGCCGGGGAGAGCCATGTGAGCTTCGGCTACGGCATCCACTACTGTCTGGGCGCCGCGCTGGCCCGCCTGGAGGTCGAGGTCGCGTTCGCCAAACTGCTGACCCACTGTCCGAACCTGGCGCTCGCCACCGACCTCGGGCAGCTGGAGCGCACCCAGCTGCCCGGCGCCTGGCAGCTGAAGCGACTTCCGGTACGACTGTGACACTGTACGCCGCAAGCCGCTGACGACCTGGTCCCGGCCTCCGAGGCGCATCTCGCGCCGAGGCCCGCTCGCGCCCGCACCGGAAGTCAACTGTCGCTGCCACTCTTCTCGCTGTCGACCTCAGGGCGGAAGGGAAGTCGGATGCGGAAGGTGGCGCCCTCTCCCGGGGCTGTGCGGATCTCCACTCGGCCGTGGTGTGCTGCCACCAGGGAGTCGACGATCGCCAGGCCCAGGTCGGCTCCGCCTCCTTGTGCGCGTCCGCGTGCGTTGTCCGCGCGATAGAAGCGGTCGAACACGCGGGCCGCCTGGTCGGCAGTCATGCCGGGGCCTTCGTCGGCCAGTTCGAGGACCGCGGTGGTGCCCTCGGCGCCCACGCCAATGCGAACCGGTGTGCCGGGTGGGGTGTGGGCGATGGCATTGCCCACAAGGTTGGAGGTCACCTGGCGCAGACGCGCCTCGTCGCCGAGGACCGGTGCGACGCCGGGAGGACCGCCGTCGATGCCGGTGAGCGTGACGGGGTGTTCGGGATCGAGGGCGCGCAGATCGTGCAGCGCGTCGGCGGCCAGGGTGCGTAGGTCCATAGGGGTGAGGTGGAGAGGCAGGTGCGCGCCGGCATCGGCGGCGTCTTCGTCGAGGCGGGCGAGCAGCAGCAGGTCCTCGACCAGGCGGACGAGGCGGGCGGCGTCGCGTTCGATGCGGTTCATCGCGGTGTCGACGTCGGTGCGCTCGGCCATACCGCCCATCCGGTACAGCTCGGTGAAGCCTTTGATGCCGAACAGGGGAGTGCGTAGTTCGTGGCTCGCGTCGTCGCCGCCGAAGTCGTAGCGCCAGACCTGTCCCAGGACCTGGTCCCTGGACAGGACCTGGCCGGCGTTTGCCATCAGCACGTGCAGCAGGCTGAACTCGGTCGGGGAGAGCTGCACCGGCTCTCCGGCTGGAGGATGTTGAGGAAGGCGCGGAACTGTTCATCGGTGCCGTCCGGCGGGATCGCCTCTTTGAGCGCGGCGAGCAGACTCGGGTCGGCGGTGCGGTAGTTGGCCCGGCCGACACCGAGTTCGGCGGCGTTGCCGACGTTCAGGGCGGTGGGAGTTGCTGGAGACGGTTGCCATACGGGTCAGTCCAATGTCCGGTGGGCGGCGCCGCAGGCCTGCGCCCGCACGCGTGCCTGACGATCCGCCTGTGCAGGAGACGCTGTCCGTCGGCGCCTCCTGCACAGTGGGCGGCTGCTTTGACCCGAACCTACTTCTGCAGGAAGGACTGCAGCATGGCCGTCACTTCCTGCGGCTTCTCCTCGGTCACCCAGTGACCCGACCCCTTCAGGACCCGGCCGTCGACGTTCACGGCGTAGTCACGCCATTGGTCGGCGATTTTGCCACCGAACGATGCCTGGCCGCCGATCGCCAGGATGGGCATCCGCAGTTTGCCCTCGGCCAGGAACTTCTTGTTCTGCTGGACGTCTTGGCGGAGCTGGCGGTACATGCTCATCCAGGCCGTCGTGCGGCCGGGCTCCTTCAGGTAGTGGGCGTAGAGGTCGTAGTCAGCCGGGCCGAACGCTGACTTGTTGGCCAGAAGCTCCCCGATGAAGCCCTGGACGAAGGTGCGCTCGTGACCGGCGATGAGCTGCTCGGCGAGAGGCAGCTGGAACAGGCCGAAGTGCCACATCGACGGGGTTTTCGGGTCGGCCTCCAGAGCCGGGAAGCTGTACAGGCTGTCGTCCGGGATGGGAGCTTCCATCACGGCCATGCGGCGCACCTCCGACGGCCACTGGGCCGCGTAGGCGTAGCTGACCCAGAGACCGACGTCGTGGCCGACGATCTGGACGCCGTTGTTCAGCTTCAGCTGCTTCAGCAGCTGATGCACGTCATCAGCCATCTGCGCCTTCTGGTAACCGCTCTTGGTGACCTCGGAGTTGCCGGCGCCGCGCAGGTCGACGGCGATCACTGTGTGAGTCTTGGAGAGCGGACCCATCTGATGCCGCCACTCGGCCCACGTCTGAGGGAACCCGTGGATCAGCACCACCGGTGGACCTTTGCCGCCTCGCAGGTAGTGCATGCGGAAGCCTTTTACTTCCGCGTACTTGGACTGAAAACCAGGGGGCGGTTCCGCTCGCGGGTAAGGCGACCGCGACTGCGCCGCCGAGGTGCCGCGTCCGCGACTCTCGCTCCATGCTCCGGCGCTCGCGGTGACGGAGACGACCAGGACGGCCACCAACGCCGCGATGGGCGAGATGAGCCTATGGGTCTTTCCTGTTCGGGTGCCCATGATTCACCACCTACCTGAAGTCGGTTTCTCGTCAGGCGTCACCGGCACACGTGAGTACGGTCAAGCCACCCACCGAATCCGGCACGGCACACACCGACGAATTCACCCTGCGCTTCCTCAATCTCCCCCCAGTCCACCCGGACAGCAAGCCGAACCCAGTACCCCGGAAAAGGGGTGTCGTCAAGACCGCCTCAATATCCCTGGTGCCCACTGGGGCCTGACCGGGGTGTATTAGGAATCAGTGATTCGTCTGTTTGGTCGACGAGTTGGTCGGTGGGCTGTTCGGCCCGCACTCGGCCGGCGTTCTCGTCGAGCCGGATACCGAAGAGGACTGCCGTCGCAGCGGTGACGCCTATGGCGGGTAGAGCCACGGCAGGCCGGATCAGTCGGTGAAGGCGACGCATGCCGCAAGATCCTTTTGTGTTTCGAGTGCGCTGAGACGTGTGGTGAGTGCGGTGTGGACGGCGTCGTAGGTGTCGGAGCCGAGAGCCAGGCGCAGAGGCGGGTTCGGGTGGCGGGTGGTGTCGTAGATGATCGCGGCGAGCTTGGCGGGGTCGCCGGTGAAGACGCTCTCGTCGGCGGTCTCCAGGTAACGCCGTGTCTGGCCGACGGCGTTGTCGCGGTATGCGGTCGATTCGGTGGTGTAGTGCAGGGCCGAAGCGAAGCCGGTGCGGGTGGCGCCGGGCTCGACCAGAGTGAGGTGAATGTTGAAGTCGCGGACTTCGCCGCTGACGCTCTCGGTGAAGCCTTCCAGCCCCCACTTGCCCGCGTGATAGGCGCTGTGCGTGGGGATGCCGATCTGGCCGCCCATGCTGGAGATCTGGATGATCCGGCCTCCGCCCTGCTCGCGCATCGGCTTCAGGAAGGCCCGGGTGACGAGCATCGGGGCGAGCAGGAGGACCTCGATCTGGTCGCGGATCTGCGCGACGGTCATTTCTTCGGCGGCGCCCACGACCGCGTATCCGGCGTTGTTGACCACGACATCCACCCGGCCGGATTCGAGGGTCCTGCCGATCACGTTGTCGACGTCGGCCGGTCGGGTGAGGTCGAGGGTCTCGACGGTCAGATGGCCGCCGTACTTCGCGCGCAGGTCCTCCAGTGCCGCGGGTCGGCGGACCGCGGCCGTGACGTGGTCGCCGTTCCGCAGTGCGTGCTCGGTGAGGTGGCGGCCCAGGCCGCCGGAGGCGCCGGTGACGAACCAGCGTAGGGCCCTGTCGGATGAAGAGGGCATGGGAAACTCCCCGGGTAGACTGTTACCGGAATCTGTTCCGTTTAATCTAGCCGGAACAGATTCCGGAAAGCAATCGGAACCAGGCCCGAAGGGACCCACTTGCCCGCAACTCCCCGCCGGACCAGGAGCGACGCGCTACAGAACCGGGAACGTCTGCCGGAGGCCGCCGCGCAGGCCTTCGCCGAGCAGGGACTGGACGCATCTCCGGCGGCCATCGCCCAGCGGGCGGGCGTCGGTGTCGGCACGCTTTACCGCCACTTCCCGACCCGGGAGGCACTGATCGAGGCCGCCTGCCGGCGTCAACTCACCCGCGTGTGCGAAGAGGTGGCCGAGCTCCTTCCCCACCACACGGCTGCCGAGGCCACCCGGGCGTGGATGGAGCACTTCCTGGACTACGCGACGGCCGAGATCGGCATGTCAGAGGCCCTCAACATCGTCACCCCATCTGCGGGCAGAGGCGTCAGCGGCCGCCCGCGGCCATGGCCGCGCCGACGATTCCCGCGTTGTTCTCCAGCTGCGCCGGGGTCATCTCCGCCCTGATCCCCTTGATCAGCGGCAGGAACCTGTCCGCCTTCCGGCTGACGCCGCCGCCGATGATGAACAGCTCGGGCGAGAACAGCATCTCCACGTGCTTCAGGTACTTCTCCACGCGCTGCGCCCAGTGATGCCAGCTCATGTCGTGGTCGTCCTTGACCTTGCTGGACGCGTGCTTCTCCGCCTCGTGGCCATTCAGTTCCAGGTGCCCCAACTCGGTGTTGGGCACCAGCCGGCCGTCGACGAAGAAGGCGCTGCCGATGCCCGTGCCGAAGGTCAGCAGCAGCACCACGCCCTTGCGGCCCTGGCCGGCGCCGAACGTCATCTCGGCGACACCCGCCGCGTCGGCGTCGTTGAGGATGTTGACCGGTATACCGAGCCGGTCGCCGATCAGTCGGCCCGCGTCCGTGCCGACCCAGGCCGCGTCGACGTTGGCCGCCGTACGGATCACGGATCCCGTCACCACACCGGGGAAAGTGATTCCCACCGGCCCCGACCAGCTGAAGTGCTCCACGACATGCGCCACCCCCTCGGTCACGCCCTCGGGGGTGGCCGGGTGCGGGGTGAGTACTTTGTAGCGCGGTTCCTCGAGGTCGCCGCGTTCCAGGTCAACGGGTGCGCCCTTGATGCCCGAACCGCCGATGTCCACTCCGAAGACCTTCATGAATCTCACGTTACGGCCATCCGGCGACGGCTACCCCCCGGCCGCTTCCGGGCGCGGCCTCGGCGGGCACGCGGGTCATGGTGCCGGCGAAGACGGAGCGGTACGCGCCCCAGGCGTGGCTTTTCTTGCCATCGGTGACGGTGTGGAGGCGGATGGTTACCAGTCGTCGGTCGGAATGGGGATGGCATCTTGCGCGATCTCATCGCCTGCCAGGACCTCGGCCCCGACCGTCTTCACCAAGCGACTCGGCAAGGAACGGCGGGCCGGGGCGGCCCGTCCGTCTCGCTTTTCCGTGGACTTCGTGGATAGGAGTGCGGCGGAACGGGTACGCGCAAGACATGGCAAAGTTGGGCATTCCTGACGAGGTGCGAGCCTGCCTCTTCGATCTGGATGGTGTGCTGACCAAGACCGCGGTGGTGCACGCTGCCGCCTGGAAGCAAACCTTTGACGACTTCCTGCGGCGCAGGGAGGGCCCCGGCTTCCGACCTTTCGACGCGGTGGCCGACTACGACGAGTACGTCGACGGGCGTCCGCGCTCCGACGGAGTGCGCGCGTTCCTGGCCTCGCGCGGCATCGAGCTTCCCGAGGGAGCCGACGACGACCCACCGGACATGGACACCGTGCACGGTCTCGGCAACCGCAAGAACATCCTGCTACTGGAGAAGATCCATACACAGGGCGCCGAGGCGTACGCGGGATCCGTCCGATACGTCGAGGCGGCACGCGCGGCCGGGCTCAGCACCGCTGTCGTCTCCTCCAGTGCCAACTGCCGCGACATTCTTGTCTCGGTCGGCATGGAGCAGCAGTTCGACGTACGGATCGACGGCGTGGTCGCCGCCGAGCGCAAGCTGCCCGGCAAGCCACACCCCGACACCTTCCTGGAAGCCGCGCACGACCTCGGTGTCGAGCCCGGGGAGGCGGCCGTTTTCGAGGACGCCCTGGCGGGTATGGACGCCGGCCGGTCCGGCCACTTCGGATACGTCGTCGGCGTCGACCGCGTCGGCCAGGCGGATGCCCTGCGCGAGCACGGTGCCGACATTGTCGTGAAGGATCTCGCGCAGTTGCTGAAGGACTTGACGTGATCACCCATTCCGCCTTTACGGCCGAGCCCTGGCGGCTGCGCGAGAGCGGGCTGCACCGGGACGTCCTGGCACAGAGTGAATCGGTCTTCGCCTTGTCCAACGGACATGTCGGCTGGCGGGGCAACCTTGACGAGGGCGAGCCGCACGGACTGCTGGGCAGCTACCTCAACGGCGTGCACGAGAAGCATCCGAGTGCCCAGGCGGAAGCTGGATACGGCTATCCGGAGTCCGGCCAGACCGTCATCAACGTCACCGACGGCAAGCTCATCCGCCTCCTGGTCGGTGACGAGCAGTTCGATCTGCGCTACGGGCACCTGCGTTCCCATGAACGGGTGCTCGATCTGCGGAGCGGGCTGTTGCACCGCGTGTGCGAGTGGACCTCGCCGGCCGGCAAGACCGTTCGCGTGCGCTCCACCCGCCTGGTCTCCTTCTCCCAGCGGGCCATCGCCGCGATCGCCTACGAGGTGGAAGCGGTGGACGATGACATACGACTCGTCGTCCAGTCCGAACTCGTCGCCAACGAGCCCGTGCCCCAACTCGGCAGCGATCCACGGGTCGCCGCGGCACTGGACTCGCCGCTCCAGCCCGAGGAGCACAGCGCCTATGACACGCGGCTGCGGCTGGTGCACCGCACCTCCGCGAGCAACCAGCGCATCGCGGCCGCTGCCGACCACATCGTGCGGGGCCCTACGTCCACCCAGACCTCCAGCGAAAGTGGGGACGACGTCGCCCGGGTCAGTGTCGTCACCGAACTCAAGCCCGGCGAGACGCTCCGTCTGGAGAAGCTGGTCTCCTACGGCTGGTCCGCGATGCGCTCGCTACCGGCCCTCCGGGATCAAGTGGAGGCAGCGCTCGCCGGTGCGCGCAGCACCGGCTGGCAGGGTCTGGTCGACCAGCAGCGAGCATTCCTGGACGGCTTCTGGGCACACGCCGACGTCGAGGTCGACGGCGACGCGGAGATCCAGCAGGCCGTCCGCTTCGCGCTCTTCCACGTACTCCAGGCCGCCGCCCGTGCAGAGCAGCGGGCGATCCCGGCCAAGGGCCTGACCGGCTCCGGATACGACGGACACTCTTTCTGGGACACCGAAACCTTCGTCCTGCCCCTCCTCACCTTCACCTATCCGCGCTGCGTCGCCGAGGCGCTGCGCTGGCGCCACGACACCCTGCCCGCGGCGCGCCAGCGCGCCCGCCAACTGGACCTGAAGGGCGCGACCTTCCCGTGGCGCACCATCGACGGGGCGGAATGCTCCGGCTACTGGCCGGCCGGCGCTGCGGCCTTCCACATCAACGCCGACATCGCCAATGCCGTCGTGCGCTACGTCTCAGCCACCGGTGACGAGGGCTTCGAGCGGCAGACGGGTGTGGAGCTACTGGTGGAGACGGCCCGGTTGTGGCACTCGCTGGGCTACCACGACTCCCACGGCAGCTTCCACATCGACGGCGTCACCGGACCGGATGAGTACAGCGCGCTCGCGAACGACAACGTCTACACCAATCTCCTGGCCCAGAGGAACCTGTGGGGTGCCGCGGACGCTTCCGAGCGCCATCAGGAGCAGGCCGAGGCGCTCGGCGTCGATGAGGAGGAGATCGCCGCCTGGCGGGATGCCGCCAAGGCGATGGCCGTGCCCTGCAACAGCGCGCTGGGCATCCACGAGCAGTCCGCGGGCTTCACCCGACAGGAGGTCTGGGATTTCGCCCGCACCCGCCCCGACCAGTACCCGCTGATGCTGCACTTCCACTACCTGGAGCTGTACCGGAAGCAAGTGATCAAACAAGCGGACCTGGTGCTGGCGATGTACCTGCGCGGTGACGCGTTCGAAGAAGGCGAGAAAGCCCGGGCTTTCGCCTACTACGAGCCACTCACCGTACGCGACTCCTCCTTGTCCGCGTGTACCCAGGCCGTCATGGCCGCCGAGGTCGGCCACTTGCGCCTGGCCTACGACTACCTGGGCGAAGCCGCGCTGATGGACCTGGACGATCTGGAGAAAAACACCCGCGACGGCCTGCACATCGCCTCCCTGGCGGGCACCTGGATGGCGCTGGTCGCGGGATTCGGGGGCATGCGCTACCACGAGGAAACCCTGCATTTCACCCCCAGGCTGCCCGAGAATCTCAGCCGGCTCGCCTTCTCGCTGCACGTGCGGCAGCGGTGCCTGCGCGTCGAGATCACCAACTCCCAGGCCTCTTACTCCCTGCTGGCCGGTGAACCCATCGAGATCAGGCACTTCGGGGAGCGCGTGACCGTTTCCCATGGCACCCCGCAGACCCGGCCCATCAAGCCGCCGACCGTCTTGCCGGCACCCACCCAACCGCCAGGACGCCGCCCCGAGCGCCCCCACTGAACGCAGGCCCCGGCACCCCGGCACATGGGGGGAATCGCTCCATGGCTTCTCCGGTCGACTGGGGTGGGGGAGTCGGGCGGGGGACACCGTCGATGGAGCCCCCGCCCAGAACTCGATCAGCTCCAGGTCATGTTGATCTCGCGCTCGAAATTGATGTATCCAGCGCGCCGGAAGGCGTTCGCCATCGGGATGTTGCCGAGGTCCGTGGACGCGCGGATGCGGGGGACGTGCTGCTCGGTGAGGACCCGGGTGCCCTCGGCGAGGATGTCGTCGATGTAGCCGTTGCCGCGGTGTGAGGGCAGGACCGCCAGGTAGGCGATGATCGGGTTGTAGTTGTTGCGGGCCGGGATGACGAACCCCACTGGCTCTCCATGGGGCAGTGTTGCGATGCGCCACCAGTCCCGCGGGCTCGTGAAACGCGCCAACTCGTCCTCGTAGTGCCGGACGGCCGCTTCGTGCGTGGACATCCTCATCAGGTCGTCACGGCCATGCGCGTCCAACGTACCGTCAAGAACCGAGGCCATGAGAGCCACGAGTTCCTCGCGATCGTGGACCGGCCGGAAGACGAGGCGCCTGCCGGGCACGGGAGCCGGCGATTCCGGACGCCATTCCAAACGCAGTCGTTCGACGAAGAGCCGGGCACCGGTCCGTTCGAGTACCGTCATGCGGTCTTCGACGGCTTGTCTCGTTGCCGCGTTCTCACGCCAGTCCGGCGGGACGAAACGGCTGTACTCAGGGGGACGCGACCCATTCGGGAGGATGGCGGCCATCGCGGTGCGCAGAAGTCGCACCCCGATGTCCAGTTGATCGGGGCCCGAGGCGCTGTCTTCGATGTCGAAGACATCCAGGACGAGTGGTGCGTCGTCGGCTGATCGGCTCCACCAGGCTGCCCTGGCCAGCAGGCGGTCACCGCGCAGCGCGACCCACATCCACTCCGGACGTCGGCGGCCGTTGGCAAGGTCGTCCGCCAATTCCTCATTGAGGACGTACGGCAGTTGGGAGAAGAGGTCGAGTTCTTCGCGTCCGGTGATCGGACGCATGGTCAGGTCGTTCGTTTTCACGGTCAAGGCACGCTCCGGTGAAGGCGCCCGTCCGCTCCGGGGTCAGACGTGGTCCGTACCCCGGGAGGACACAAGCGCGGTGATCATGGGGATCATGGGCTTATCCCTCCTCTCGCTGTCGTGGCCCCCCAACCCTCGTGGTGGGGGCCCAGCGGCAATGTCTACCCAACCGCGGCCCTCGTCCGCAAACCGTTTTCGATCACCCTGCTTCCGACAGTGCCGAACAGCGGGTCCAGGTCTGTCAGCCGCAGGTTCCAACAGCCGCGTCCCGGTGGCCGGCGCGTGATCCCCGCCCGCCGCGTCGCGGGTCAGCTCGGCTTCCCGTGTCCATGAGTCTCAGACCTTCTCGATCGCGTGCGGCAGTTCCGTTGATACCTCCCTGATGTTCTTGGAGCGCTCCTTGACAAGGGCTTTACGGGTACTGTCGGCGGACTGTCAGAGAGCCGTAAATTCCACTACCCGAGGGGGAATTGGCGGCACCCGGAGCCGTAGATTCCTCCTCGGCCGCTCAATGGCACGGTCGCCGGTGCGAGGCAGCACCCCGCGGGAGCGTTCCTCCGGTCGCGTCTCCAGCGGCTGACGCGCGGGGGCGCTCTTCCCGCACCCGCGTCCGCCATCGGCCCTGCCGTCGCCGGAGCTCCGGCGACGGCAGGGCTCGAAGCCGTGTCAGGGCGACGTCAATACGGCCGGCAGACCTTGATGCCGTACTGAGCCATCGAGTTGGATGGTCGACATGAACAGCAGTCCATACCACGAGGACCGGCCGCCTCATACGGTGCCGCCGGCTCTGGGCGCTGTTCGCCGACCGGCGCGGTAACCGCGCCCTTTGGTCGCCTCCGGCTGCCTGACGCCGCATGTATCTTCGCGCGTCGGTGGTTCAAGTCGCACCTCTCACTCAACGCAACACACATCTCCAAGGAACCCTTCTATGTCCTCATCTCTGTCCGGGCGGACCGTTCTGGTCACCGGAGCCACCAGTGGCATCGGCTACGAGACCGCACGACAGCTCGCCGAGCACGGCGCCACCGTCCTGATGCATGGCCGCACCACCGAGGGAGCCCGTGCGGCGGTCGACAAGCTCGCCACCACCACTGAGGTCGACCACGCCCGACTGAGCTTCCTCGGAGCCGACTTCACGCGCCTCGACGAGGTTGAACGGATGGCCTACCAAGTCAATCAGGAACACTCACATCTCGACGTGCTGGTCAACAACGCGGGCATGGCCGCACCCGAGAGGCACACTCTTACCACCGACGGCAACGAAGTCGCCTTCCAGGTCAACTTCCTGGCCCACTACCTCCTCACGTGCCTCCTTGAAAGCGCGCTCACCAGTGCCCCGAGCGGTCGCGTTGTCAATGTCTCCTCCTCACTGCACCGCACCGGCTCCATCCAGTGGAGAGACCCTCACCGCCTCCGCCGCTACTCCCGTCTCGCGGCCTACGCCCAGTCCCAGCTCGCCCTCACCGTCTTCACCGCCGACACACGTGTGACCGCGGTCAGCGTCCACCCCGGCATCTGTGACACCGAGTTGCTGCCGCTGTACGCGCATGAGGGCGCGATGCCGGCTGAGGGCGCCGCGCATGTGGTGCGGCTGTGCGATCCGGCCACCAAGATCGTCAACGGCGCGTACTACGACCGCGACCGGCGCGTGGAGCCGGCCCCCGCCGCGACGGAGGAACGCACCGTCAAGCGTCTTACCAAGCTCGCCGACGTCCTCGTCGGCCAGAGCGCTTGAAGGAGGAGAACGAGCCCGAGCGTCAGCGAGAACACGGCGCATCACTCGGTGAGGCGGGCGCTCGCTGAATTCCCGAGGGGCGGTCTCCCACATGGAGCCGCCCCTCACGCGTAGGACCTCGTGATTCTTCCGTGATCGGGCTGCCGCCGCGCCGGCTCCATACCCTGGTGGGCCGGTCCTGGTGTCCGAACCGCCGGCTACCCGTATGCAGCGCGTTATATCTGGGGTGCCGCGCATCAAGCACCCGTAAGCGCCAGGGCCCCCACCCGGGCACTCGGGCATAGCGTCATCGATGCACGCCCACCGTAGTTCCGGCGGGGCGGCATATGTCGTCGTCCCCAAGGAGCAACAGCATGTCTCAGGCGGATCCCCCCCGAGCACCCGGAACCAGCCGAACGTATCCTGGCCGGGCTCTCCCGTCCGGTGGATGATGGCAGCCATGGCCTCCGTGTCGCGTCCGAAGCTGTTCATGGGCTGAAGTGAGCCTCGACGGAGGCGTCTTGGTCCGGTTTGGTCCGCGTCGGCCTCGCTGACGCCGCGCCCGAATCGTGTCGCCCGTGTCCTGTGTCCTGTCGAGCAGACCGGTCGACCGGGCCGACCGGATGTCGAGCCCCGACGTGCCCGCTTACCGTCTGCCCTCTGGCCTGTCCGCCTGTATGCCCGTCTGCCTGTACGGCGTGAACAGCTCGATGACATGAGCCGCCGAGACCGTGGCCCGCAGGACCCCTGGGCCCGCCCCTGAACCCCCGCCGAGTTCCCCCTTGGCGAAGCGGCGCTCCGCGTGTGCCGCGGGCAGCCCGCAAGATCACCGAATTTCCCCAAGCGTGAGGACGAGGTCTCGATGACCGTCGAAAACACTGCCGGCCTGATCGTGGCCGCCACCTCGCTTGTCCACCCGATGGTGGCCCTGAGCACGCCGGAGCGTTTCTGATGTCCGCCCCCGCGCCGGTCAAGCCCGTCCCCGCACGAGGTGCCGGGCCCGTGGACCCCGAGCGGCCCCGCCGTATCGGTGCCGGAATGCTCGACCCCGAACAGCTCTGGCGCGCGCTCCCTGAGGCGTTGCGCAAGCTCAATCCGGTCACCCTGTTCCGTAACCCGGTCATGTTCGTGACCGAGGTGGGTGCCGCTCTCACCACCGGCATCGCGGTCGTCAGCCCGAGTCTGTTCGGCTGGCTGATCACCGGCTGGCTGTGGCTGACAGTGGTCTTCGCCAACCTCGCCGAGGCCGTCGCCGAGAGTCGCGGTAAGGCACAGGCGCACACACTCCGAAAGACCCGGCAGCAGACCCGGGCCCGCCGTCTGGCCGGCTGGGAACCAGGTGCGGCGAGGGCCTCCTGGCGAGAGCGGAGTGTCGCGGCCTCCGAGCTGCGGCGCGGTGACTTCGTCTCCGTTCCGGCCGGAGAGCTGATTCCCGGAGACGGTGACGTCGTCGAAGGCGCGGCGAGCGTGGACGAGTCCGCGATCACCGGCGAGTCCGCACCGGTCATTCGCGAGTCCGGCGGCGACCGCAGTGCTGTCACCGGCGGTACGCGCGTCCTGTCCGACCGACTTGTCGTGAAGATCACCCAGGAGCCGGGGAAGAGCTTCCTGGACCGCATGATCTCCCTGGTCGAGGGCGCCAACCGGCAGAAGACCCCCAACGAGCTGGCACTGAACCTGCTGCTCGTCATGCTGACCTTCGTCTTCCTGGTGGCGGTGGTGACGCTGCAGCCGATGGCGATCTTCTCCAAGGGGTTCATGGCGGCCGCACCCGAAACCGCGGCACTCACCTCGGACGGTGTCACCGGCATCGTCCTGGTCTCGCTTCTCGTCTGCCTGATCCCCACCACCATCGGCGCGTTGCTCTCCGCGATCGGGATCGCGGGCATGGACCGCCTGGTGCAGCGCAACGTACTGGCCATGTCCGGCAGGGCGGTCGAGGCCGCCGGCGATGTCAACCTGCTGTTGCTCGACAAGACCGGCACCATCACGTACGGCAACCGGCGCGCGAGCGCGTTCCTGCCGGTAGGCGCCGTCCCCATGGACAGGCTCGTCAAGGCCGCGCTGCTCTCCAGCCTCGCCGACGAGACCCCCGAGGGCCGCTCGATCGTCCAATATGTCAACGGCAAGCACCACGAGGTCGTCGAGGACTGCCGTGGCGTCAGCGGCGCCGAGTGGGTGCCGTTCAGCGCCGCCACCCGGATGTCGGGCATCGACCTGCCTACCGGACAGCGGCTGCGCAAGGGCGCGGCGGCTTCCGTCGCGGCATGGGTGCGCGAGCACGGCGGTGAAGTGCCGGCCGCCCTCGAAGCGAGCGTGGAGCGGGTTTCGTCGGCGGGCGGCACACCGCTGGCCGTCGCGGAGCTGAGGAGCGACGGAACGGCCGAGGTGCTCGGCGTCATTCACCTCAAGGACGTCGTCAAGCCGGGCCTGCGTGAACGTTTCGCCGAACTGCGCCGCATGGGGATCCGTACGGTGATGATCACCGGTGACAATCAGCGGACCGCGAAGGCGATCGCCGAGGAGGCGGGCGTCGACGACTTCCTCGCGGAGGCGACCCCCGAGGACAAGCTCGCCCTGATCAAGCGCGAGCAGGCAGGCGGGCACCTCGTCGCGATGACCGGTGACGGCACCAACGACGCGCCCGCGCTGGCCCAGGCGGATGTCGGCGTCGCGATGAACACCGGTACGTCGGCCGCCAAGGAGGCCGGCAACATGGTCGACCTCGACTCCGATCCCACGAAGATCATCGAGATTGTCGAGATCGGCAAGCAACTCCTGATCACCCGGGGCGCGTTGACCACCTTCTCCATCGCCAACGACATCGCCAAGTACTTCGCGATCCTTCCCGCGATGTTCGTGGCCGTGTATCCGGGGCTCGAACGGCTCGACATCATGAATCTTCACTCGCCGCTGTCCGCGATCCTCTCCGCGGTCATTTTCAACGCGGTGGTCATCGTGGCGCTGATCCCGATCGCCCTGCGCGGCGTGCGCTACCGGCCGAGCAGCGCCTCCGACCTGCTCACCCGGAACCTGTGGATCTACGGACTCGGCGGCGTGATCGTGCCGTTCCTGGCCATCAAGCTCATCGACTTCGCCCTCGTCCAGTTCATCCCGGGGATCTGACATGAACCAACGACTCCCGCACTGGCTCGCCCAGCACATCGCGGCCGTACGCGTCGTCCTCGTCCTCACACTGCTGACGGGCCTGTTCTATCCGCTGGCCATGACGGCCGTCGCCCAACTGCCCGGACTGCGCGACAGCGCGCAGGGCTCGCGGATCGAGGGCCCCGACGGCAAGGCGGCCGGCAGCTCGCTGATCGGCCAGTCCTTCGCCGACGAGAAGGGAAATCCGATCAAGCGGTACTTCCAGTCCCGGCCCTCCAACGCCGGGACGGGATACGACGCTTCGGCGTCCGCGGCCGGCAACCAGGGACCGGAGAGTGTCGTGGACGCCCAGGACAAGCCGAGTCTGCTCACTCTGGTGTGCGGACGCAGCCGGGCGGTCGGCCACCTCGAAGGTGTCGACGGCTCACGTCCGTACTGCACGCGCGATGGTGTCGGCGCGGTTCTCGGTGTCTTCCACAACGGCGGTACGACCGGTCGTGTCACCCGGGTCGTCAGCCTCAACCAGCCTTGTCCGGCCGAGCCGTTCCGCCCCTCCTACGAGGGGATCGCCGTCGAGTGCGCCAAGCCCGGCACGGACTACAGCCGTGCCGTGACGGTTCCCGTACGGGGCGACGCGCCGGAAGAACCGGTCGTCCCCGCCGATGCGGTCACGGCGAGCGCCAGCGGTCTCGATCCGCACATCAGTCCGGCCTACGCCGAATTGCAGATTCCACGCGTCGCGCGAGAGCGCGGCGCCGATGAGACCTCCGTACGAGAGCTGATCAAGAAGTACACCACCGCCCGTGCGCTCGGCGTACTCGGTGAACCGGCCGTCAATGTCGTCGAGCTGAACATCGCGCTCGACCGTACCTACCCGAAGCGAGGGGCCTGACCATGGCGCCCTGGATCCAGGCATCGATCGTCCTCGCCGTCGTCGTGGGACTGCACATCCCGCTGGGCGACTACATGGCCCGCGTCCTCGACGGGGGCAGACACAGCCGGGCGGAGAAGGCTCTGTACCGCGTCTGCGGAGTCAACCCGGACAAGGAGCAGACATGGCGGCACTACCTCGTCGCCCTGATCGCCTTCTCGGTGATGAGCATCGCGGCGCTCTTCGCCCTCTTCACCCTCCAGGGCAAACTTCCCTGGTCGACCGGGCACGAGGGCATGCCGTGGCGCCTCGCACTGCACACCGCCGTCTCCTTCACCACCAACACGAGCTGGCAGAACTACGCGGGTGAATCGACGACCGGCCATCTCGCCGTCATGGCCGGCCTGGGCGTCCAGGCCTTCGCCTCGGCCGCTGTCGGCATCTGCGCGGCTCTCGCGCTGGTGCGGGGTCTTGTCCGGCACTCGACCTCCGACCTCGGCAACTTCTGGGTCGATCTCCTGCGCACCGTCTTCCGGATCCTGGTCCCGATCGCCGTCGTCGGCGGACTGGTCCTGATGGCGGGAGGCGTCGTCCAGAGTCTCGGCGCCCCGGAAACCGTCGAAACGGTCGCGGGCGGGCAGCAGACGGTGCCCGGCGGGCCCGCTGCTTCCTGGGAGGCGCTGAAACTCTTCTCCGGGGACGGCGGCGGTGTCTTCAACGCCAACAGCGCGCACCCCTTCGAGAACCCGTCGGCATGGACCAACGTGGTGGAGATCGTGTTGATGCTGCTGATCCCGACGGCCTGCATCCGTATGTACGGCAGGATGATCGGCAGTCCGAAGCAGAGCTGGACCCTGCTCTCGGTCGTCGCCATCCTCTTCGGCCTGCTGCTCACAGCCGGCACCCTTGCGCAGAGCGCCCACACCGGAGTGGTGACCGAGGCGGTCGGCGGACAGTACGAAGGCACCGAGACCCGGTTCGGAATCCCCGGCTCCACCCTCTTCGGCGTCGCGGCCACGGGCTCGGCGGACGGCGCCTCCAACGCCTCGTACGACAGCTTCTCCAGCCTCGGCGGCGGTGTACTCCTCGCCGCGATGATGCTCGGCGAGATCGCCCCTGGCGGCACCGGCAGCGGGCTCTACGGTCTGATCATGGTCGTCCTTGTCGCCGTCTTCATCGGCGGGCTCATGGTCGGCCGCACCCCCGAATATCTGCGCAAGCGGCTCGGGTTCGCCGAGATGCGGTACGTCGTGATGTACGCCCTCGTCCCGCCCACCGTGATCCTGGCGTGCACGGGTCTCGCACTCTCCCTGGGGCACGGCCGGACGTCGATGGGCAACCCGGGAGCGCACGGCCTGACCGAGCTGATCTACGCCTACACCAGCAATACCAACAGCAACGGCAGCGCGATGGCCGGCTTCAACGGCGCCACCGACTTCCACAATCTGCTGATGGTCGTGGCGATGCTGCTCGGCCGCTACCTGCCGATGGCGTGTGTCCTGGCGCTGGCGGGCCGACTGGCCGGACAGCGGCCGGGCGTCGTGACGGTCGGCACGCTGCGTCCGCAGGGTGCCAACTTCGTCGTCCTGGCCACCGGAGCGGCCGTCATCCTGGCGCTCCTCAATTTCCTTCCCGCGCTGTCCCTCAGCGCACTCGCGGAGGGACTGTTCGCGAACTGAGCCGGTACGGGACGGCCCTTTGCCCGCGATCTGTCAAGGCGGTGACAGTGAATACCCGGGCGACGCCAGGGACGTGTCAAGGCATGTGCCTTCCGGGCGATCACGCGAGTCCGGTGCGGGAGCGTGGTCTCACCGGAACGCGTGGCCGCCCGGATCTCCCGTATCCTCCCTGCGATCAGAGGAGCTCAGTGCCCGTGAGCATCGAGAATGTCGTCGGAATATTCGTGGCCGTCAGTATCGTCGGCTATCTGGTGCTCGCGGTGATGTACCCCAACCGGTTCTGATGCCGGATGACGGCGGTTTCAACCGGAAGGCCGCGGACAGCCGTCGTCGGCCCTCTTCAGCAGTGGGCTCACCCGGCTGCCGGGTCCCCGAGTCAGAACCGCGTCAAGGTCGGTGAACTCTCGCACGATCTCGTAAACCACCCCGGATGATGATCTACAGCACACGGCGCGCCCCGGCCGCGCGGGAAGACCTGCCGGTCGAGCGCAGGTCGGTATGAGGGAGCAGGTGCTGTGGTGAAACCGGATGCCAGGCCGGGAGGGCACGGAGGACCTGGGAGGCTGAAGGTCTTTCTCGGTGCCGCGCCCGGTGTGGGCAAGACATACCGGATGCTGGAGGAGGGCAGTCGCCGGGCGGAGCGCGGCACGGATGTCGTCGTGGCATTCGCCGAGTGCCACGGGCGCCCGCACACCGAGGAGAAGCTCGACGGTCTTGAGATCCTGTCCCGCGTTCCCCGTACCCGGGGGGACGGCACGGCCGGCGAGATGGACCTCGACGCGGTGCTGGTGCGGCGGCCCGGGGTGGCGCTGGTCGACGACCTCGCCCACACCAACCTCCCCGGCGGCCGCAACGCCAAGCGCTGGCAGGACGTCGAAGAACTCCTCGCCGCCGGGATCGATGTCGTCACCACACTCAACATCCAGCACCTGGAGTCCCTCAACGATGTCGTCGAGGAGATCACCAAGGTGCCGCAGCGGGAGACCGTCCCCGATGGTGTGGTGCGCCGTGCCTGGCAGATCGAGCTGGTGGACATGCCTGTCGGGGCCCTGCGCCGCCGTATGGCCCATGGTGATATCTACGCCCCGGAGAGCGTGGACGCGGCGATGGCGAGCTACTTCCGGATAGAGAATCTGACGGCCCTGCGTGAACTGGCTCTGCTGTGGGTGGCGGGCCATGTCGACGAGGCGCTGCGGACATACCGTTCGGAGCATGGCATCGGCGGTGTCTGGGAGACCCGGGAACGGGTGGTGGTCGCGCTCGGCGGTGGTCCCGAGGGCGAGACGATCATCCGCCGGGCGGCTCGTATCGCCGACCGGTCAGCCGGCTGCGACCTTCTCGCCGTACACGTCGCGCGCAGCGACGGTCTGGCGGGCGGCTCCTCACCGGCGGCTCTCGCCGGGCAGCGCGCACTGGTCGAGAGCCTCGGTGGCAGCTACCACTCCGTGGTCGGCCACGACGTGCCCACCGCGCTGCTGGAGTTCGCCCGTGCCGAGAACGCCACCCAACTGGTGCTCGGTACCAGCAGCCGGGGGCGTCTGGAGCGCTTCCTCACCGGTCGCGGTATCGGAGAGACGGTGGTGGCACGGTCCGGGAACATCGACGCCCACATGGTCACGCACGAGCGGGCCGGGCGGGGAAGCCTCCTGCCGTCCCGGCGCCGTACCCTGTCCACCTCACGGCTTGTCGCGGGCCCCGTCTCCGGCCTCGTTCTCCCCGTGGCCCTCACCTTTCTGCTGGACCACGCCCGGGGCACCCTGAACGTCACGAGTGAGGCGCTGCTCTTCCTGCTCACGGTGGTCGGCGTCGCCTGCGTCGGCGGGGTCGTGTCCGCCGTAGTCGCGTCGGCGACCGCGTCGCTGCTGCTCAACTACTGGTTCATGCCCCCGGTCGGTGCCTTCACGACCAGTCTCGACAGCGTACTGGCCACCATGGTGTTCGCCGTAGTGGCGGGCACGGTGGCTGCTGTCGTGGACCGCTCGCTGCGGCTGTCCCGTCGTGCGGCGCGGGCGACGGCCGAGGCGGAGACGCTGTCCTCGCTCGCCGGTTCCATCGTGCGCGGCGACCAGGCCGTCCCGGCGCTGCTGGAACGTATGAGAGAGACCTTCGGCATGGACTCGGCCCATCTGGTGGAGGCACCGGAGACGGACGAACAGGCGTGGGGCGAGTCGGCCGTAGCGGTCGACCGCGGCGGGGGCGGTGCGACGGGGGCGTCCGTCGTGCGGATGCCGGTGGGGCAGGACGCCCACCTCGTCCTGCGTGGCCGTACGCTGCCCGCCTCCGACCGCCGGGTGCTCTCCGCGTTCGCCGCGCATGTCGCGGTCGCGCTGGAACGGACCCGGCTGGCCGAGGCCGCGGCCGAGATCGAACCGGTCAAGGCGGCCGACCGGATGCGTACAGCGCTGCTGGCAGCCGTCAGCCACGATCTGCGTACCCCGCTCGCCGCCGGATGGGCCGCCATCAGCTCACTGCGCAGCCAGGATGTGGACTTCAGCGACCAGGACCGGCACGAACTCCTCGCCACCGCCGAGGAATCCATGGCCCGGCTCGGCCGGCTCATCGACAACCTGCTCGACATGAGCCGGCTCCAGGCCGGGGCACTGACTCTCAACCTACGGGCCACCTCGTGGGAAGAAGTACTGCCGGCGGCGCTGGAATCGCTGCCCGCCGACGCGCCCACTGTCGACTTCCGGAGCCTCGAAGGCGCGCCCGCCGTGCTGGCCGACCCACCCCTGCTGGAACGGGTCGTGGCCAATCTGCTGAGTAATGCAGCCCGTTACACCCCGGAGGGACAGGGGGTGGTACTGACGGCCGGCACGCTCGCCGGCTACGTCGAGTTCCGTGTCGTGGACCGTGGTCCCGGGCTGCCCGCCGAGGACCATGAGCTGGCCTTCGTACCCTTCCAGCGCCTGGGGGACACCGACAACACCTCGGGGGTCGGGCTCGGTCTCGCCCTCGCCCGTGGGCTCACCGAGGCGATGGGGGGCACCCTCACGCCCGAGGACACCCCCGGCGGAGGTCTGACCATGCTCCTGCGCCTGCCCACGGCCGACTCGCCGTTTCCGCCGGAGGCGGGGACTACTCGACGTCGGAGATCTTGAACACCGTACGGGCCGTCTCTCGGTCGATACGCTCCGAGAGTTTCCGCAGCGCTGTCGCGCCGCGCGAGAGGTTTCCAGCCGCCATCGAGGTACGGGCATCCGCGTCCAGGAGTCGCCACAGCGCGGGGTTGGCGATCAGGACGCGCGGATCGATCTCGATCTGTCCGCCGTCGCCGTCCCGGAGGACGAGCCGCTGTGCGACGCCGTCGGACCAGCTTGCCGAGGTGAGGCGGACCGTACGCACCCGTCGCTCGCGCAGCAGCCCGCGCGAGGCCAGCCAGCCCGGCCCCGCGGTCAACCTTGGCGGCCAGAGCACCAGGAAGAGCAGGACGGCCAGTACCACCCACATGGCACCACGCGATCCACTGAGGGTGCCGACACCGAAGTCGGTCACCAGCAGCAGCACGAGAAGCAACAGGGCGCAGCCGACAGCCGACCACGCGTCCCCCGCCCAGCCGGTGTCGTACGCGGCGGACTTCCCGCCCGCCGTGCTGTCAATGACATGGAGCTCACGCAGGGAGCGGATGACGCGTCGTCGCATGCCGGGAATGCTAAGGACGGGGGCGGGCAAGGGAACGTGCGTTGACGGGCCACTGACGTGGGGCCCGTCGTTCCTGATGGGATGCATATGTGCCCTTGACACATGCCTGTTCGTGCCGCGTCGCGTCCCTGGCGATGGTCCGCCACGGCTCCTGAGCCGGCAGGAGTGGAATGTTCGCCCGCGGCCACTCACCAGCGAGGGCCCACGTGGAAGAACTCTGCGTCGAACATCCGGCTACTCTCCGCCATGTCTCCCGGCTTCCCCTTCGGCCACGGCCTCTGCGGTACGCAGGAGTTGCTCACTGGAGCGCGCAGGTCACGTGCCTTGTCGTAGACCGATCGGCAGGCGCGGAACGCACGATATCCGCCAGAAGTTGAGGGCAGGTCCCGGCCAGCCTAGGCTTGCAAGTGCGGGTACGTCAGATGCGCGTACCCGGCCAGGCAAAAGGAAGCGATGCCTGCAATGGCGGTCCTCCCGAAGCTGTGACTTGCCTCATCGCGTGACCGGGTTCCGCTCCGGCCTCTCGGCTGGGCTCGCCGATGTAGTGCACTCATGGAGATATCCACCGAGAGCACGGATGTGGCGAAGCGATGATCGACCTCGACACGCTGTCAGTGAACACGATTCGTGGACTGTGTATGGACGCGGTCCAAAAGGCCCGCTCCGGGCACCCTGGGACCCCCATGGGCATCGCACCGGTCGCCTACACACTGTGGCAGAAGTTCCTGCGCTTCGACCCCGACGACCCGATCTGGCCGAACCGCGACCGTTTCGTGCTCTCCGAGGGCCACGCCTCCACCCTGCTCTGGTCGCTGCTGCACCTGACCGGCGTCCGCGCGGTCGATCCCGACTACGAGGTGCTGGGCCGCCCGGCGGTCACACTCGACGACCTGAAGGCGTTCCGGCAACTCGACTCGCACTGCCCCGGCCACCCCGAGTACCGGTGGACGAGCGGCGTGGAGGCAACCACCGGCCCGCTCGGACAAGGGGTCGCCGACTCCGTCGGCATGGCCATCGCGGGCCAGTGGTTGGCGGACCGGTTCAACCGTGACGCCTTCACACTCTTCGATTTCGACGTCTACGCGCTCGCGGGCGACGGCTGCATGATGGAGGGCATCTCCTCCGAGGCCGCCTCACTGGCCGGGCATCTGAAGCTGTCCAACCTGTGCTGGATCTACGACTCCAACCAGGTCACCATCGAGGGCCACACCGACATCACCTTCACCGAGGATGTCGCCGCCCGCTTCCTCGCCTACGGCTGGAACGTGACCACCGTCGCCGACGCCAACGACCTCGACCAGGTCAGCCGCGCCCTTCACACCTTCCGAGCCGAGACCACCCGACCCACTCTGGTTCTGGTACACAGCCACATCGGCTACGGCTCCCCGGTCGAGGATTCACCGAAAGCGCACGGGACGCCGCTCGGGCCCGAAGGGGTCGAAGCGACCAAGCGCTTCCTCGGCATACCGCCGGACGCCGAGTTCCACGTCCCCGACGGCCTCTACGACTGGTTCGCCCGGGGGATCGGGGCACGTGGCGCCGAGGTGCGCACCGACTGGGAGAAGATGTTCGAGGACTACCGCGGCTCCCACCCCGGCCTCGCCGACGAACTGGAGCGAATCCAGCGCCGGGAGCTGCCGGAGGGCTGGGAGAACGCGCTTCCCACCTTCCCGGCCGACCCGAAGGGGCTGGCGAGCCGCGACTCGTCGGGGCAGGTGCTGGACGCCGTCGCCCAGGCGGTGCCCTGGCTCCTCGGCGGATCCGCGGACCTGACACCGTCGACCAAGACCCGACTCGCTTTCGACGGCGCCGGCGACTTTCAGCCCGACGACCGGTCCGGGCGCAACCTCCATTTCGGCGTCCGGGAGCACGCGTCGGCAGCGGTCGCGAACGGCATGGCACTGACGAAGCTGCGGCCGTACTGGTCGGGCTTCCTGATCTTCTCCGACTACGCCAAGGCCGCCATTCGTCTCTCCGCGCTGATGGAGATCCCGACCGTACACATCTTCACCCACGACTCCATCGGGGTCGGCGAGGACGGACCCACCCACCAGCCTGTCGAGCAGCTTGCCGGCCTGCGTGCGATACCCGGGCTGCTCGTCTTCCGTCCCGCCGACGCCAACGAGGTGGTGGAGATGTGGCGGGTGGTCGCCGCCCTCCGCCACGAGCCCGCGGCTCTGATCCTCTCCCGTCAGGCCCTTCCTACCTTCGACCGCAGCCGGCTCGGTGGGGCGGGCGGGGTCGCGCGGGGAGCCTACGTGCTGGCGGACGCACCCTCGGGCGAGCCGGAGGTGATTCTCCTCGCCACCGGCTCCGAAGTATCACTCGCCATGGACGCGTACGAAGAACTCACCGCCGAGGGCATCGCGTGCCGGGTGGTGAGCATGCCGTGCTGGGAACTGTTCGACCGACAACCGCAGGATTACCGGGACGAGGTGCTGCCACCCGCGGTGCCGGCCAGGGTGGCGGTCGAAGAAGCCTCGACACTCGGCTGGGACCGGTACGTCGGCGACCGTGGAGCCGTTGTCGGCATGCACACCTTCGGCGCCTCCGCGCCCCTCAAACAGCTGCTCAAGAGGTTCGGCTTCACCCCTGAACGGGTCTCGCAAGTGGCACGCGAACTGGTGGCACACGGTAAGGAGACAACAACGTGAAAGCGACCCGGATGCTGCACGAGCTCGGGCAAAGCCTGTGGCTGGACAACATCACCCGCGACCTGCTCGACTCCGGTGAGCTCCAGCACTACATCGACAACTACGCGGTAACCGGCCTGACATCGAACCCCTCGATCTTCGACAAGGCCATCTCCTCCGGCTGGTACGACGACGCCATCCGCGCCAAGTCCGTGGCGGGACGGCCGGATGAGGAGCTCTTCTTCGCGCTGGCCATCGAGGACCTTCAGCGTGCCGCCGATCTGTTTCTGTCCATCCACGAGAGAACCGACGGTGTCGACGGCTGGGTCTCCCTGGAGGTGTCACCTCTTCTGGCGTATGACACGGCGCGGACCATCGAAGCGGCGAGGGCACTTCACGCACGAGCGGGCAGGAGCAACCTGTTCATCAAGATCCCGGGCACCGCCGAAGGTCTCCCGGCGATCACCGAGAGCATTGCCTCGGGCGTTCCGGTGAATGTCACCTTGTTGTTTTCGGCCGACCACTACCGGGCCGCCGCCGACGCGTATCTGACGGGGGTCGAGCGGAGAGTGGAGAAAGGGCTCGATCCTGATGTGGGGTCCGTGGCGTCGGTGTTCATGTCCCGCTGGGACGCGGCTGTCAGCGATAAGGCACCGGAGGAGTTGCGCGACCGGCTCGGTCTCGCCGTCGGCGAGGACATCTACCGGGCCTATCGCACGTTGCTGGACTCGGACCGGGTGCAACGCCTGGAGAACGAGGGCGCTCGTATGCAGCGGTTGCTGTGGGCGAGCACCCGCACCAAGGACCCCGCCGCGTCGGACACGCTCTATGTTCACGGGCTCGCCGCACCGTTCACGGTCAACACCATGCCCGACGAGACGCTCAAGGCCTTTTACGACCATGGCGAAGTGGGCGAGCCGATGCCGGCCGACGGTGACGGCTGCGACGCGGTACTGGCACGGTTCGCCGACGCGGGCGTGGACGTCAAGGCCCTCGCCGCGAAACTGCAAAGCGATGGTGCGACATCCTTCGTAGCCTCCTGGAACGACCTCCTCGCGCGTATCTCCGCGCAACGAGAGGTCCTTGTTTGACCACCTCAACGGACGCGAGGGCCGACAGATGTCGATCAACCCCCTCCGGCAACAGCCGTCATGGAAAGCGCTCGAACAGCATCATTCCGACATTGGAACCATTCATCTGCGTGAGCTGTTCGCCCAGGATCCCGGTCGCGGTGAGCACCTGCACGCGGAAGCGGCGGGCCTGTACCTCGACTACTCCAAGAACCGGGTGACCGACGAGACGGTGCGACTGCTCTGTGATCTCGCCCGGGAGTGCGGACTGGAACAGCGCAGGGACATGATGTTCCGCGGCGAGCACATCAATGTCTCCGAACATCGTCCGGCCCTCCACGTGGCACTGCGCATGCCGAGCGGAAGCTCGCTCGTCGTCGACGGCGTCGATGTCGTCCCTCAGGTCCATTCCGTCCTGGAACGTATGGCCGCCTTCGCCCGGCGTATCCGGTCAGGCGAATGGAAAGGGCACACCGGAAAGCCGATCCGCAATATTGTCAATATCGGCATCGGCGGCTCCGACCTCGGGCCGGTCATGGCGTACGAGGCACTGCGCCACTACTCCCAGCGCGACCTGACGTTCCGTTTTGTGTCCAACGTGGACGCGACCGACTTCGTGGAAGCGACCCGAGCCCTCTCCCCGGAGGAGACCCTCTTCATCGTCTCGTCCAAGACCTTCGGCACGCTCGAAACCCTCACCAACGCCCATACGGCGCGCGACTGGGTGGTCAACGCCCTCGGCAGCGAGGACGCGGTCGCACGGCACTTCGTCGCGGTCTCGACGAACGCACAGCGGGTAGCCGCATTCGGCATCGACACAGCGAACATGTTCGAGTTCTGGGACTGGGTGGGCGGTCGCTACTCGATGGACTCCGCCATCGGCCTTTCCACGATGGTCGCGATCGGACCCGAGCAGTTCCACGACATGCTGGCCGGCTTCCACGCCATGGACGAGCACTTCCGCACAGCCCCGCTGGAGGAGAACCTCCCCGTGCTCATGGGTCTTCTCATCGTCTGGTACGTGGAGTTCTTCGGGACCCAGACCGTCGGAGTCATGCCCTACGAAGAGTATTTGAAGCGGTTCCCCGCCTACCTCCAACAGCTCACCATGGAGTCGAACGGCAAACATGTGACCCTGGAAGGCCAGGTCGTCGACTACGACACCGGACCGGTCTACTGGGGTGAGCCGGGCACCAACGGCCAGCACAGTTTCTACCAACTCCTCCACCAGGGGACCAGGCTGATACCGGTCGACCTGATCGGCTTCGGCAAGGGCCTGAACCCACTGGGCGACCACCACGACATCCTTTCGTCGAATGTCTTCGCGCAGGCCCAGGCGCTGGCCTTCGGCAGGACCGAGGAGGAAGTCCGGGCCGAGGGCACCCCGGCCGATGTCGTGCCGCACCGGGTGATGGACGGCAACCGCCCCACCAACGTGCTCCTCGGCGAGATCCTCACACCTCGCCTGCTCGGCGCCCTCGTGTCGCTGTACGAGCACAGTGTGTTCTCCCAAGGTGTGATCTGGGACATCGACTCCTTCGACCAGTGGGGCGTGGAACTCGGCAAGGTGCTCGCGGTCCAGATCATCCCTGACCTCACGTCCGAGGCCGAACCGGAGTTCGCCCGCGACTCGTCGACCAACGCCCTCATCCGTCGTTACCGCGCCCTGAAACGATAGGGCCCTTCCCACAGGAGAACAGCCATGGCAACCGATACCCCCATGCAGCTCGGCATGATCGGGCTCGGCCGGATGGGAGCCAACCTCGTCCGCAGGCTCATGCGCGACGGCCACCACTGTGTGGTCTACGACCTCAACGAGACCGCGGTGAAAGAACTGGAAGGCGAGGGCGCGGTCGGCGCTGCCTCACTCGAGGAATTCGTGGCGAAACTGGAGCGGCCCCGAGCCGCCTGGCTCATGCTGCCCGCCGCCATTGTGCAGCCGACCCTCGATCAGCTCGTCGAACTCCTCGATCCGGACGACGCGGTCGTCGACGGTGGCAATTCGTACTACCGGGACGACATCACCCGTGCCAAGCAGCTTGCTCCCCGCCGGATCCACTACCTGGACTGCGGTACCTCAGGCGGTATCTGGGGGTTGGAACGTGGCTACTGCCTCATGATCGGCGGCGAGCCGGAGCCCGTCGCCCGGCTCGACCCGATCTTCCGGACCATCGCCCCCGGTATCGGCTCCGCGGCCTCGACACCGAGCCGAACACGGACCACCGGAACCGCACCCAACGGCTATCTGCACTGCGGCCCGAGCGGCGCCGGGCACTTTGTGAAGATGGTCCACAACGGGATCGAGTACGGGATGATGGCCTCGATCGCCGAAGGACTCAGCATCATCAAGAACGCCGACGCGGGGTGCCGCGACGTCAGCGCCGACGCCGAGACCGCTCCGCTGCGCGAGCCGGAGGCCTACCAGTACGAGATCGATGTCGGCGAAGTCGCCGAAGTATGGCGCCGCGGCTCGGTCGTGGGGTCCTGGCTCATCGACCTGACGGCGGATGCCCTCGCCCGATCACCGCGCCTGGAGGAGTTCACCGGACGCGTCTCCGACTCCGGCGAGGGCCGGTGGACGGTACTCGCCGCCGTCGACGAAGGCGTACCCGCCGCAGTGATCACCACCGCACTCACCGAGCGATTCGAATCCCGGGGCCTTGGCGAGTTCGCCGACAGGGCCCTGTCCGCCATGCGCGGCGAGTTCGGCGGCCACGCCGAGAAGAGGAGCCGACCGTGACACGCCCCGACGACCACGTGATCGTACTCTTCGGCGCCACCGGCGACCTCGCCAAGCGCAAACTGCTGCCCGGACTGTTCCACCTCGCGAGGACGGGCCTCCTCCCGGACGGCTACCGCATCGTAGGCTCATCGACGCCTCGGTCCGCGCTCAGCGACGACGCGTTCCGTAAACACGCGAGAGACGCGGTCGCCACCTTCGGACTGTCCGAGCCGTCCGGGCAGGCATGGGAGTCCTTCGAGGCCTCGCTGTCCTTCGGCGCCGCCGATCCGGACAACCCCCAGCCGCTGCTCGCGGCGGTGCGCGCGGCCGAGGAGTCCCTCGGCGGGCAGCCACGCAGGCTGTTCCACCTGGCCATTCCCCCCGCTGCGTTCGAGGCCACCATCGCGATGCTCGGCGACACGGGTCTCGCAGAGAATGCCAAAGTGATCGTCGAAAAGCCCTTCGGCACCGATCTCGCCTCGGCCCGTGAGCTCAACGAAACCATCCATACGGTCTTCGACGAGTCCCGGGTGTTCCGCATCGACCACTTCCTCGGCAAGGAGTCGGTGGAGAACATCCTCGCCCTCCGCTTCGGCAACGGGCTGTTCGAGCCCATCTGGAACCGCGAACACATCAGCCATGTGCAGATAGACGTGCCCGAGACACTCGGGATCGAGGGCCGGGCGAGGTTCTACGAGGGCACCGGAGCCTTCCGGGACATGATCGTGACACACCTGATCCAGGTGCTCGGGATCGTGGCCATGGAACCGCCCTCCACACTCGACGCCCAACCGTTGCGGGATGAGAAATCCAAGGTCTTCGAGGCGCTACGCCCCATCGAACCCGCTCACGTCGTACGCGGCCAGTACGTCGGATACCACGACGAACCCGGTGTAGCACCGGATTCGCACACCGAAACGTTCGCCGCACTGCGCCTGGAGGTGGACAACGGACGGTGGGCCGGAGTGCCCTTCTATCTCCGTTCCGGCAAGAACCTCGCACAGCGCCGCGAAGTGATCACCCTGGGCCTCCGTGAGCCGCCCTTGAGGATGTTCCGGACCGACATTCCCAAGCGGGTAAGGGACCACGGCAACAAGATCGTGATCGACTTCGGAGACCCCGGATGGATCGCCGCCGACTTCCTCGCGAAGGAGCCCGGCCCCGCCATGCTCCTCGGACCGGCGAGAATGGCCTTCCACTACGAGAACGCCTTCAATCAGGCACACGGACTTGAGGGCTACGAACGATTGATCCTGGACGCCATGCTGGGAGACCAGTCTCTGTTCACACGGTCCGACGGCATCGAACGCGTCTGGGAGGTTTCCGTCCCCCTCCTGGAGTCTCCTCCGCCACCGCAGCCATACGACCCCGGCTCCTGGGGCCCAGAACCGGCCATCACCGAACTGATCGCCCCCCACCGCTGGTACCTGCCGGACGATTACAAGGCCTGAAAGAAAGACGTACGTTGTGGCCGGCGGTGCGGCTCATGAACAGGGCGTCCCGACCTTGACCTCAACCTTGCTTGAGATCCTACGGTGCTCACACCAGCGTTCATTCCTGAGGGGCACCACGCATGACGACCCAGCACACCTCCGACGCCGAACTCGCCGCACAGCCGGCCGCTACTGGACCGGAGTGGCCTACGCGGCCATCATCTCGTTCACCCGAGCCCGACAGGCCGAACGGGGCTTCACACAGCCCCAGTTCTGGCTTCTGCGCAATCTGTCGAAGAACGACATCTCACCCGACGGTCACGGCATGACCATCCCCGAACCCCAGCAGGCCATGAGCTCTTACATCAGGCCCGAGGACGACCTGAAGACCGAGGCGGAAGCCCTGCTGGAGCGGGGCTGGCTCGCCCGTGATGCCCAGGGGAGGCTATGGATCACTGAGTCTGGGGACGAGGCTCGTGCCGGTCTCCGGCAGCACGCGCCGGCCATCCGGGCCCGCATCCACCAGGGCATCGATGACGCCGACTTCGTCACCACGGTGAAAGTGCTCCAGCAGATGATCCGGAACACCGGTGGCACCCTGGCTCAGGCCGGTGTCCGACGGGTCGGTGACCACCCGCATCGCGGAACGTTCTCGGCCGTACGGGGGAGACGCCGGTCCACGGGTCGGCCGCGGCATCATGGAAATCCACGGGCAAGCAGCAGTCGCTCAGGGACAGATGACCATCTTGCCCCGGATCCGATTCTCTACCGCCCGGTAGGCGTCCTTGCCGTTTTCAAGGCTGTAGCGGTCGGCGACGGGGAGGGGACGGAACTGTCCGGAGTCGAAGTGCGGCGTGAACTCGGCGAGCCGTGCGCACGACTCGACGACATCGAGGGTGAGGCTGTTGCATCCCAGAATCCGGGTTTCGTTGCGGTACAGGTGAATGAGGTCGATCTCCACGGTCCGCGTGCCGACGGCGCTGATCACCACAAGGCGGCCACGGCGGGCGAGTGAGGACAGGGCCGCCTGCGTCGTGACGCCACCAACGGTGTCATACACCACCTCGGCCCCCGCACCTCCTGTCAACTGCCTGATCTTGGAGCCGATCTCCTGTGGGTCGCCCTCGACCGCGACGAACCCCTCGATGATCGACGCGGCAGGGGTGCCGTCAGCGGGCTGGGTCCGGTCCACACCGATGACCCGGGCGCCGAGGGCATGGGCGATCTGCGCGACCGCGCCCCCCACGCCACCTGAAACACCGAACACGGCGATGGTCTCGCCCTTGGTCAGCTGTGCGGCTTCGACGACGCCGAGCCAGGCGGTAATGAAGTTGACTCCTACGATCGCGGCCTCCTCGAAGCTCAGCCGCTCAGGCTTGCGGGCCAGTGCCGCCGCCGGAATGGCGAGCAGCTCGGCATGCGAGCCGTCACGTGTGAAGCCGACATCTCCTCCGGTGCCCCAGACCTCCGCACCGATCCAGTCCTGCGGTCCGTCGAGGACGACGCCGGAGTAGTCGCGGCCGGGGGTGCGGGGAAGCGTCGTTCCCTCCATCTGCCCGGCGACGTTCATCAGGTCCGAGAGATTGACCGAGGCGGCTTTCACAGCCACGACGGCCTGACCGTCCCGTGCCACGGGATCGGGCACGTCGGCGAGATTCAGGACCTGGAGATCACCGAATCGATCGAAACGCAGAGCGCGCATGGCGGGCCTTCCTTGGGTTGGGTCTCCACCGTCCGCGGGGCGGGATTCCGGGTGACGTCACCATGGGAACTGCCTTCGCTACCGACGGTCCCGATCCCCACGTGCACGGTGTGAGCGGGCAAGCCACCATTTCCGGTCCCCCGACAGCAGGACTGCCGGTGTACGAGCTAACCGGCGGTGTGGACTTCGTGCCCAGAAGCGATATACGCCACCATGGAAACATGATATGAAAAAATAGGCATTTCGATCGACGCGGTCGCCGACTACGACGAATACCTCGACGGCCGCCCGCGCGCCGACGGGGTCCGGGTCTGTACTTCAACACCCGGATTCCGCCGCTGTGGTCAACTCAACCCGGCCCCTCGATTGCCTCGTTGATCGCCGCCGCGAAGCGGGCCGGGTACTCCCTGGGCGCGAAGTGTCCGACCCCGTCGACGAAGTCGAGGGTGACGTGGTGGAAGAACTCGTCCAGCCGGTCCGACCACGTCCTTGGAAAGAGCGGGTCGTGTTCGGGCCACAACACGGTCGTCGGTGTCGCGATCCGGTCCTCACCGGTAGGCGGTGTCTCGCTCAGCGATCGCGCGACGGTGCCCGAGCCGGCCCGGTACCACCCGATGGAGGCCGTGAACGCCCCCGGTGGGGCGTATACGGAGACAAGGTGATCCAGGGAGCCGTTGTCGAGGGCGAACGACGGACCGGACCAGTGGGCCCAGAAATGCGCTACGTAATCGCGCAGCGCCTCGGGCCTGCCGTCCAGCAGCTGCTCGGCCAATGCCAGCCGATGGAACCACTGGTACCAGAACTCCTCCTGCGCCCGGGGATCCAGGACGCGGTCGCCGACGCCGGGCAGCGGTGGCGTCACGACCAACGCACGCACCAACTCCGGGTGGTCGACGGCAACCGACTGGGCGATGCGACTGCCGATGTCGTAGCCGGCCAGCACAGGGCTCTGCAGCTCCAGCTCCCGGATCAGCCCGACCACACTGCGGACCTGGCCTGCGACGCCGTAATGATCCGCAGGGGCGTCGGCACGCTTGTCCGACGCGCCGAATCCTCGGAGGTCGGGGACGATGACATCGCGATTCCCCGCCAGCAGCGACACGACGTCGCGGTAATCCGTTCGGTCACCAGGCCAGCCGTGCAGCAGGACCACGGCTTCTCCGGAGGCGGAGCCCGAGCGGTCGTAGGCGAGCCGGAAACCGTCGACCGGTGCGCTTCGATTCACGGGGCGAGCACCATCCCGAAGTGTGCGGCACCGGAGAGCATCATGCGGTATGCCCTGGGTGCCTGGTCCAGTGGTACGGCCTCGATCATCGGGCGGACCCCGTGCAGGGCGCTGAACGCCATTGTGTCGTGCACGTCCCGCACCGTACCCGACGGATGGCCGCGGACCACCGTGCCGCGCATGTGCAGCTGGGGTGTACTGATACTCACCGGCCCGGCGGGACGCGTGTCCGTGGACATGCCCGTCCCGCCGTGTCGGCGGTCAGATGCCCGGCCGGTAGCGCATCGGGTGGTCCTGTGGCACTTCGACGATGCAGATCCTTATGCCGTCAGGATCGGCGGTCCACATCTCGATCAGTCCCCAGGGCTCCTTTCTGGGCGGGCCCAGCATCTCGACGCCCTGCCGTGCGAGCTGCTCGTACGCCGCCTGTGCGTCCCCGACCTGCAGCCACAGTTGAAGGCCGGGGGACGGCGGAGTGTCGGAGCGGCCTGAGACCTCGAGGAAACCGCCGCCGAGGAAATAGACGGTGCCGCGCTCGGGTCCGGTGCCGAACTCCCGGTAAACCGACAGGCCCAGCTTCTCGCCGTAGAAGACCCGTGAGCGCTCGGGATCGGTGGGCCGGAGCAGGGTCCTGCTGCTCAGTACATGCACCATGCGGTCGCGCCTGTCCAGAGATGATTGATTCCAAGGGGTTCCTGCGGAGACGGGGAACGCCGGTGCGGAGTTTTGCGGTGACGCCTTGCCGGCCCGCCTCCGGAGGCTGATCTGTGTGACAGCCTCAACGGCAAGTGACACTGTAGCCCTCAGCGGCCTTCCGGCACTCAACGCTGACAGCTCAAGCCCCTGAGGTTCTGCTATGAAACCCAGGGGGCTCGCTGCGTACGTGGTTTGACCTCCGGGTCAACGACAGGCCGTGCTTCCTGTCACCGCGTCAGGCCCCCTCCACTCCCCGTTCGACCAGGGCGGCGCGCTGCGGGTCGGCGAGCTTGTCGCGATGATTCTTGGTGTTGCTGACGAAGGCTCCCAGTTGTGTGGGATCAGCCGGGCCGGAAGTGCTGATTGGTGGAGTTTCCACAGTCCGGCTGGGCGGCTTGGCCGTTGTGGGTGTTCGCGCCGCTGACGGACATGCACTTCTGGCTGTTGCGGGCTACCAGCGCTGCGGTGGACGTGGCCGGCGGATGCGGTGGGGGCCTGGCCGGGTGCGCGGGCGGACGCTCGTCTGTGCGGATGGTGTGGGGATTCTGGGTGGTGGGACGGGATGTCGTGGTGGCGGCTCCCCGGGTGGCTGAGGAGGTTCAGCGGATTCTCGTGCTGTACCCGGTCAGCTTTCGGGGTGTGTTGTCTCGTTGTGGTTGTGGTTGTGGTTGTGGTCGGTGGGGTGGGGGTGTAGTTCGGTGTGGACGGTTTTGCCTCGGTGTGGGGTGAGGTTGACGGAGGTGAGTA